>NZ_CP054839.1:1831977-2137306 GCF_018141105.1 Saccharopolyspora erythraea
CCAGGGTGAGTCCGCCGGAAGCCTCCAGCTCCGTGGCCGGCGACACCGCGGCCGTGCGGCGGACCGCCTCGGCGCACTGCTGCGGCGTGAAGTTGTCCAGCAGCACCAGTTCCACGTCCTCGGCCAGCACCGCGTCGAGCTCGTCCAACGTGGACACCTCGACCTCCATCGGCAGCCCGGGGGCGTGGTCGCGGCACGCGCGGACCGCCGCGACGACCGATCCCGCCGCCACCACGTGGTTGTCCTTGATGAGGACCGCGTCGCCGAGCCCCAGCCGGTGGTTGGTGCCGCCGCCGCAGCGCACCGCGTACTTCTGCGGCAGCCGCAGGCCGGGCAGCGTCTTGCGGCTGTCCCGGATGCGGCAGCCGGTGCCCTCCACCGCCGAGACCCACTCGGCCGTGGCGGAGGCGATGCCGGACAGGTGGCACAGCAGGTTCAGCGCCGTGCGCTCCGCGGTGAGCAGCCCGCCCACCCGCGCGCGCACCCGCAGCGCGCAGTCGCCCGCCGCGAGCCGGTCGCCGTCGCTGCGCGACGACAGCACCTCGTAGTCGCCGAGGACCTCGTCGAGCACCACCCCGACCAGCGGCAGACCCGCCACGACACCCGCGCGGCGGGTGTTGAACGCGGCCTCGGCGACGGCGTCGGCGGGCACCGTCGCCTCCGTGGTCGCGTCCGGCCCGTAGCGCAGATCCTCGGTCAGGGCGGTGCGTACCAGCGCCTTCGCCTCGTCGGGTTCCAGACCGGCGACGGTCGTCATGCCACTCCTCCCACGAGTTCGGGCTCGGTGCGGATCAGCCAGCCCGACGCGTCCAGGCGCAGCGCGATGCTGCGCCGCCAGCGGGTGTCGTCCACCTCGGGGTAGTCGGTGCGCCGGTGGCAGCCGCGCGACTCGTTGCGCGTCTGCGCCGCCAGCAGCAGCGCCTGCGCGGTCAGCGCCAGCGACGAGTCCTCCACGGCCTGCCTGCTGTCGAGCGCGCGCACCGCGCCCGAGCGGTCGAGCATCGTCGCCGCCTCCGACAGCTCGTGGGCCTCCCGACCGATCCCGGCGCTGCGGCTCATGGTCCGCTGAAGCAGGTCGCGGTCGACGACCGCGGCGGACGGCAACACCAGCTCGGACACCGGTTTGCGGCTTCGCAGCCCGCAGCGCGCGTCCTTGGCCGCCGCCTCGGCGGCGCGTGCGCCGACGACCAGCCCTTCCAGCAGGCTGTTGGACGCCAGCCGGTTCGCCCCGTGCAGGCCCGTGCAGGCGACCTCGCCCGCCGCGTACAGGCCGGGCACCGTGGTCCGTCCGTCCACACTGGTCACCACACCGCCGCACGCGTAGTGCGCCGCGCTGGTCACCGGGATCGGCTCGCGCAGCGGGTCCACGCCGGCCGCACGGCAGGCCGCGAACACCGTCGGGAAGCGGCCTGCGAAGCCACCGATGCCGGTGGCGTCGAGGTACACGTGCTCGGCGCCGGTCTCGGCGGCCCGGCGGTTGATCGCCGCCGACACCACGTCCCGCGGGGCGAGGTCCTCCAGCGGGTGCTCTCCCGCCATCACGCGGCAACCCTCGACGTCGACCAGCACCGCGCCCTCGCCGCGAACCGCCTCGGTGACCAGCGGACGCCGCCCGCGCGCGGCGCCAGGCGTGTAGAGCACGGTCGGGTGGAACTGCACGAACTCCAGGTCCGCGACGACGGCACCTGCCCGCAGCGCCAGCGCGACCCCGTCGGCCGTGGCGACCTCGGGATTGGTGGTCGCGGCGTAGATCTGGCCGAGACCGCCGGTGGCCAGCAGGACGGCGGGCGCGTGCACGAACCCGGGACGGCCCTCGGCGTCCAGCGCCAGCACGCCGGCGACCGCACCGCGCTCGTCGCGCGGCACGTCCACCACGCAATGCCGCTCCAGCACCGGGATGCCGCCGTCGCGCGCCGCGCTCGACAACGCGCGCTGCACCTCGGCACCGGTCGCGTCACCACCGGCGTGGATCACCCGGAAAGCGCTGTGACCGCCCTCCCGCGTGCGCGCCAGGGCGCCGCCGGGAGCGGCGTCGAACAGCGCGCCGATCTCGCGCAGCCGCTCGATCGCCCCGGCGCCCGCCGCCAGGATCGAGCGCACCGCCGTCCGCGAGCACAGTCCCGCACCCGCGGTCATGGTGTCCTCGACGTGGCTGTGAACGCTGTCGGCCGGATCGTGCTCGCCGGGACGGACCACGGCGACCCCGCCCTGCGCCCACGACGTGTTGCCCGCGCCCGCGGCGTCCTTGGTCACCACCAGCACGCGCAGCCCCAGCTCGCGGGCGCGCAGCGCGGCGGTCAGCCCCGCGACGCCGGTGCCGGCCACCACCAGGTCGGCACCGGACTCCCACGTCATTCGCCGCCCCCGGGCTTGCCGATGGCGATCATCCGCTCGACCGAGCCGCGGGCGCGCTCGGCGATGTCCGCGGGCACGTGCACCTCGTCGGCGCCCTCGCGCAAGCAGCGCAGCAGGGCCGCCGGGGTGATCATCTTCATGTAGCGGCAGGACGCGCGGTCGTTGACGGCGCGGAAGTCGATCTCGGGGGCTGCCCGGCGCAGCTGGTGCAGCATCCCGACCTCGGTCGCCACCAGCACCGATGTCGCACCGGTCTCACGAGCGGCGTCGAGCATCCCGCCGGTGGACAGGATCTTCACCTTGTCCTTGGGCAGCGTGCCCTCCCCCGCCAGGTACAGCGCGGAGGTCGCGCAGCCGCACTCGGGGTGGATGAAAAGGTCCGCGTCCGGGGAGGCCGCCGCGCGCTCGGCGAGCTCGGGACCGTTGATCCCGGCGTGCACGTGGCACTCACCAGCCCAGATGTGCAGGTTCTCCCGGCCGGTCTCGCGCTTGACGTGCGCGCCCAGGAACTGGTCCGGGCAGAACAGGACCTCGCGGTCGGCGGGGATCGAGTTCACCACGTCGACGGCGTTGGAGGAGGTGCAGCAGATGTCGGTCTCCGCCTTCACCTCGGCGGTGGTGTTGACGTAGGACACCACGACCGCGTCCGGGTGCTGGGCCTTCCACTCCCGTAACTGCGCGGCGGTGATGGAGTCGGCCAGCGAGCAGCCCGCCCGCTCGTCGGGGATGAGCACCGTCTTGTCCGGGCTGAGGATCTTGGCGCTCTCGGCCATGAAGTGCACACCGCAGAAGACGATGGTGCCTGCGTCGCTCTCGGCGGCGATCCGGCTCAGGGCCAGCGAGTCGCCGGTGTGGTCGGCGACGTCCTGGATCTCGGGCAGCTGGTAGTTGTGCGCGAGCAGCACCGCACCGCGCTCGTCGGCCAGCCTGCGGACCTCCCGCGCCCAGTCTGCGTCCCCGGTCACGCCGACGTAGCCGTCGTCGGTCCGCCGCGGGCTGCCGCGTCCGGCAAGCACGTCTCCGGTCGCCACCATGTCGTCCTCCTCACCGGTGCCCCGGCGAACACTGCTCCCGAGTAGCCCCGATCAACCCCGGAATCACCTGCCCGGGGTTTTCGCCTTAGAATCGAAAACGTGCCACATCGTAACACCCGAACGGGTCACCCCGACCAGGACGCAGGTCACGAAGTGCTGGCCGGGGTGCTCCGGGCGCACGACGGCGACCTGCAGGTCCTGCTGTGGCAGCGCGCCCAGGAGCCGCACCTCGGCCACTGGTCGCTGCCCGGCGGGCGGCTGGCCGCCACCGAGGACGTCGAGACCTCCATCCGCCGCCAGCTCGCCGAGAAGGTCGACGTGCACAAGCTCACACACGTCGAGCAGCTGGCCGTGTTCAGCGCCCCGGACCGCTTCCCCGGGCAGCGGGTGGTGGCCACCGCGTTCCTCGGCCTGGTGCCCGCCGACGTCGACCCCGAGGTCCCCGAGGACACCCGCTGGCACTCCGTATCGGCGCTGCCCGGCACGGCCTTCGACCACGAGCGGATCGTGCTCGCCGCGCGCGACCGGCTGCACGCCAAGCTCTCCTACACCAACATCGGCTTCGCGCTGGCGCCCGGCGAGTTCACGATCTCGGAGCTGCGGCGCATCTACTCCGCCGCGCTCGGCTACCAGGTCTCGGCGACCAACCTGCAGCGCGTGCTGTCCCGGCGCGGAGTGCTCGAACCCACCGGCCGCACCGTCTCGGCGGGCCCCACCGGCGGTCGGCCGCCCGCGCTGTTCCGGTTCACCAGCCGCGACCTGCAGGTGACCGACCCGTTCGCGGTCTTCCGCCCGCCCTCGCACGACTAGCGGCCGCGCCCCGGGGACTCGCGACTGCGTCCCGCGCACTAGCGGCCGCGCCCCGTGCACTCGCGGCTACGACCCCGGGAGTCGTGGGCTCGGCTGCGCCCGTCGGCACCTTCATCGGTGGCCACGACTGATCGGTCCGTCGTAAGTTTGGACCGTGATGGACACGCTCCCGCTCTTCCCGCTCAGCACCGTCCTGCTGCCCGGCGCGTCCCTGCCCCTGCACGTCTTCGAACCGCGATACCGGCAGCTCACGATGGACCTGCTCAACGAGGTGGTGCCGGACCGGCGCTTCGGGGTGGTCGCGATCCGGCAGGGCTGGGAGGTCGGCGAGGACAACGTCGACTCGATGTACGACGTCGGCTGCTCGGCGGTGCTGCGCGACATCCGCCAGCTCCCGGAGGGGCGCTACGACATCACCGGCAGCGGTGAGCAGCGGTTCCGGCTGCTGCAGATCGACCGCGAGGCCGCGCCGTACCTGATGGCCCGGGTCCAGTGGCTGCCCGACGTCGAGCCCGAGGAGGACTCCGACGACCTGCGCGACCGGCTGGCCGCCTCGGCGCGCTCGGCTCACGAGCGCTACCACGGCACCGGGCTGCGCGGTGACAGCTACGAGGCGCCCGACGACGGCACCGGCATCGACGAGCTCTCGTACGCGCTGGCCGAGGACTGCGTGCTCAGCACCGAGGACCGGCAAGCGCTGCTGGCCGAGACCGATCCGCTCACGCGGCTGCGGCTGGTGCGCAGGCTGATGCTGCGCGAGGCCGAGTTCCTGCGCGAGCTGCGGGCGGTGCCCGCCCCGCTGGCCGAGTTCGCCGCGCACACGAGCGTGAACTGACGAGGTCACTCGATAGGATCACGCCCATGTCGACACCTGGCGGCTCCGGGAACTGGGGCCCGAACCCGTACGGGCAACCGCAGTACTACGACCCGATCACGGGAGCTCCGCAGCCCCAGGGCGGCCCCCAGTACCAGGGCAACCCGCAGTTCCCCGGCGGCGCGCAGCCCCAGGGCGGGCAGCCGCAGGGTGGCCAGTACCAGGGCGGACAGCCGCAGGGCGGGCAGTACCAGGGCGGACAACACCAGGGCGGCCAGCAGCAGGGCTCGTCCTACCAGGGCTTCGGTGCCTTCAACCAGCAGCCGCCGCCCCAGCAGCAGTTCGGGGGCTACCCGCAGCCGCCCGGCCCATCGCAGGTGCAGCAGTCGGGACGGGGCCGCGGCCCGGTGATCGCGGCGATCGCCATCGCGGCCGTCGCGGTGATCGCCATCGCCACCACCGTCGTCGTGCTGGTCAACAACGCCAATTCCAGCGACGAGGCGGGACCGCTGCCGCCGTCGACCACCAGCCCCAAGCCGCCGGCCAGCACCAGCGCGGCGCCGACCTCCGAACCGAAGGCCGGCGTCCCACCGGTGGTCCCGGGCTGGCAGGCAGTGCACGTGCCCCGGCGCACCGCGTACTACGACGCGCCGCTGGAGTGGTGGGTCGACAACCCCGACAACACCCACGGCTTCGGCCCGGCCGACGAGCCGGTCACCATGAGCGGCGTCTCGATCTACCAGCCGGGCTTCTGCCCGTCGGACGCGGGCAGCTTCCGCGCCATCGCCGGGGTCACCGCGCGCAAGGGCCCCGACGACGCGACCGTGGCCAACGAGACCGCGCAGCGGCTGGTGCAGCTCGCCTACACCGTCAACGGCAAGCAGCCGCAGGTGCAGTTCAGCCCGCCGACGCCGATCCAGATCCACGGCGGCCGGGCCGCCTCGCAGGTCGTGGCCACCGTGACCCACCCGGTGCCCGGCCCGTGCGACTCCCCGAGCGTCCAGGTCAACATCATGGCGACCAACAGCGACGGCCAGACCTCGGTGGTGTTCATCTCCATCGCCGACCAGCAGGTCCCAGGAGCACTGCCGGTGCAGACCCTGCAGCAGATGGCGGGCACCCTGCGACCCGACAGCTGAGCGTGCACGCCTGAACGCCGAGAAGGCGGTGTCGGGGTCGCGCCAGATCTACGTCATTCGCGACAGCGAAGGCGACGAGGTCGGCCGTTTCGGCATGACCGGCCACAACCGGGAGGCGTCCTGGACCGTCATGCGGAGCATCGAAGACAGTCTCAAGCACCTGTTCGGCGACTCCTGGATGGCGGAGAAATGAGCTACCCCACCTACCGAGTCACCGTTACCCGCGACGACGACCTCTGGGTCGCGTGATCGACGGCGTCGGCGCCACCGATGTCGAGGACTTCGCGGATCTTGACCTGGAAGTACGCGACTACATCGCTGGAATGATCGACGCGGCACCCGGCGACTTCCAGCTTGACTGGCACTACGTCCAAGGCGACCACGAGTACACGACCGTGATCGAAAGGCTGTGGGAGTTCGAGCAGCAGGCGAGCGAGGCCATAGAACTAGCGAATCGAGGAACCCAACGCCGCGCGTCGGCCGGTGCTAGCGGAGCCTGCGGCCGAGGTCGTCCAGCCCGTTCCAGGACGCCGCCAGGCCGTAGGCCAGCGAGAGTGCCATCGGCTGGGCCACGACCGCCCACGCGGTGGCGACGTCGGGCGCGGCGTCGACCACGTCGCCGGGCCTCGGCTGCGGGGGCAGCGGGTGCAGGCCCGCCGCGAACGACGCGCCCATCTTCATCGCCAGCCAGCCCGCCACCAGCGAGCCCAGCACGGCGCCGACGAGCACCACCGGACCACGGCGGCCGCGCAGCATCCACAACGCGGCACCCACCAGCAGCCCGGCACCGAAGTTGAGCAGCAGGAACAGCGCCAGGGCGTCGAAGCGGTGGTAGCTCTCGACCACCAGCAAGGGGGCCAGCTCGCCGTTCGCCTCGATCATGCTCGCCTGCGGCGGCGCCAGCCGCGACCACAGCCATCCCAGCGGAAGCCCGACCAGCGCGACCAGTGAGAGCACGCTCACCGCGGGCAGGAGGTCGGCCCGGACCTCCACGCGCGGCACCGGCTGCGGGTAGCCGAACCCCGCGAGCTCCTCCGGCGCGATCCGCATCGGCTCCGCGCGCGTGCCCGGCGACTCGACCGGTCCTTCAGCGGGCACCCGGACACCTCCCTGGCGGCTGTACTCGAACAGCCACCCTAGACCTCGGCGCGGACCGCGCCCGCCATCCCCCGAAGGTGGCGGCAAGCGCCCCGCCGCACATCAACTATCCTGCGCGGGCCCCCCTTGTCCCCTCCACCGAAGGACCAGCGAAGTGGCGGGAATTCTGCCGAGTCCGATGCTGACCGGCCCCAGTCCCATCGATGAGCCGAGGCAGGACTCGGCGGTGCGACTGCCCTTGCGCAGCACCGTCGTCGAACTCCTGCTGGGGTCGGTGGTGGCGGTGCTGGTCTCGATGGTGTTGCAGTTCGCGGTGGTGCGGCTGGGCATCAGCGAGCCGAGCTTCGCGCCCGAAGCGCTCGCCGCGCTGGGCGCCGCGCTGGTGCTGACCGTCCTGTTCGGCCTGCTCGCCTTCGGACACCGCCGTTCGCCGCGCTGGCTGCGGCTGGGCGGCACCTGGGTCGCGCTGGCGTCGTTCACCACGCTGGCGCTGGCGATCCCGTTGCAGTCCACCCGCTTCTACTTCGGCGGGTCCTCAACGGACAACGCGTTCCGGATGCAGTTCATGACGCGGATGGCGAGCACGCCGGGCCTGGCCGACATGAACTACGCCGAGACCGCCCCGTACTACCCGGGCGGGTGGTTCTGGCTGGGCGGCCGGTTCGCCAACCTCCTCGGCTGGGAGGGCTGGGCGGCCTACAAGCCCTACGCGCTGGCGTGGGTCGCGGTGACCAGCGTGGTGGCGTTCACGCTGTGGAGCATCGTGCTGCGCAGGCGGCTGGCGCTGCCGGCCGCGCTGGCAACCACGATCGCGGGCATGCTGCACGGCATCGAGGAGCCCTACGCCTGGCCGTCGGCGGCGTGGATGGCCCCGGTGGCGGTGCTGGCCTGGTACGCGCTGCGCCGCGAGGACCGGGCACCCCGCTGGACGCTGGTGTGCGTCGGCGTCTACGTCGGGTTCGCCGCGATCACCTACACCCTGCACTTCGGTTTCGCGGTGCTGCTGATCGTCACGATGGCGGTGGTCATCGGCGCGTTCCGGGTGCACCAGGGGCAACCCCTGTGGCCGACGGTTCGCCGGTTGTTCCTGCGACTGCTGCCGATCGGCGTGGTCAGCGCGCTCATCGCGCTGCTGGTGTGGCTGCCGTACCTGCTGTCGACGCACTTCCTGCTCGACAACCCGCGCAGCGCCGCGCAGCACTACCTGCCGCGCGACAGCGCGTTCCTCCCGATGCCGATGACCGAGGCGAGCACGCTGGGCGTGCTGTGCATGGCGGGACTGGTGTGGCTGCTGCTGCGCTGCCGCCGCAACGAGGTCGCGGCGGCGATGCTGACCATGGTCATCGCGGTGTACTGCTGGTTCGGGCTCTCGACGCTGGCGCTGCTGGCCAAGACCACGCTGCTGGCGTTCCGGCTGAACGTGATCCTCGGCGTCGTGCTGGCCACCGCGGGCGTGCTGGGGTTGCTGGAGCTGGTCGGCTACCTGCGCGCCAGGCTCGACGCCCGGTACGCCCTGCGGATCTCCACGGTCGCCTTCGCGCTCGGGCTGCTCGGCGCGGTCACGCTGACGCAGGGCGCCATCGGGCTCTCCCTGAAGGGCGGCACCGACCTGGCCTACGAGGACTACTACCCCACCGGCGACAACGCGATGGGCCACCGCGACCCGGAGAAGCCCGGGTACTGGGCCGGTGCGGTGTTTCGGACCGTCGACCAGCTCACCGGTCGCCCGCCGCAGCGGAACATCCTGCTGAGCACCGACTACAAGATGATGTCCTTCCGGCCGTACTGGGGCTTCCAGCAGGAGACCCCGCACTACGCCAACCCGCTCGCCGACTACGACGAGCGGGCGGCGGAAGTGAAGCGGTGGTCGCAGGCACGGGACTCCGGGGAGCTGCTGGCGATGCTGCGCGAGAGCCGGTTCGCGCCCCCGAACGTCTTCGTGCTGCGCAACCCGTCCGGAGAGGACACCGAGCACGCCGGGAAGCTGTCGGTGGAGCTGAAGGGCGACTCCTTCCCGCAGCAGCCCAACGTTCGCGACTACCAGGTCTACTTCGACGCGGCCGTGTTCGACTCGCCGGAGTTCACCAAGCGCGTGGTCGGCCCCTACACCGTGATCGCGCGGCGCTGAGCCGCCCGGCGCTTCGCCTCGCGCGCCGGCGCGGTTTCCCCGCCCGGCGCGCGATACGGCGACCGGGCTGCTGCGACCGCGGCTTCGGTTTCCATGCCGAGTACGCTCGAACCCTCACACGGATGTGAGGGTCCAAACCCGGGTCGTGCGAGGTCGGTCACATGCGCATCGGGGAGTTGTCGGAACGCACCGGCACGTCTCGCAGGCTGCTGCGCTACTACGAGGAGCAGGGCCTGATCGTCGCCGCGCGTTCGCCGAACGGCTACCGCGACTACGAGGAGTACAACGTGGACCGCGTCGCGCAGATCAGGGGCTTGCTCGACTCCGGCCTCCCGACCCGGATCATCAAGCAGATCCTGCCCTGCCTCGACAAGCCCCGCGTCATCCACTTCTCCGACGCGACCCCGGAGATGCTCGCCACCCTCCAACGCGAGCTCGACCGCATGAGCCGGCGCATCGACTGCATGACCCGCAACCGCGACGCCATCGCCGAATACCTCGACGCCGTGCGGGAGAGGCGATCGGACGCCGAGGCCGCGCCGGCGTCCTGAGTGGACTCCGCCCCCGCCGCACTCAGCCTTCCGTCGCTCCCTCGTTCCGCCCGGCTGTCGCGGCCATGCCCGCGACGAGGTACTGCGCGCCTCGCTCGAAGTGGGCCTGCCAGTCGCCGCCGTCAACCGGGAAGTTGCCCGCGAGCGCCGGGTAGTCGGCCTCGCGGGCGCGCAGGTGCTCGGCGAGTGCGGAGCGGGTGCCCGCCTCGTCCTGGTGGCGCCAGACCGACTCCGCCGACACCGAGCCGATGACGTAGTTGGAGACCGCCGCCCCGGCCGCCAGGACGTCGGGGCGGCCGAAGCCGGCCCCCGCCAGCGCGGCGTAGACGAACTCCGAGCGCGCCAGGGCGTTGGGCCCGGCCAGCGGGCGCGTGCTCGCCAGGGCCGCCGCCCACGGGTGGCCCAGCAGCACGCGCCGAAGTTCGGCCATGAAGGCGATGACGTCGTCACGCCACGACGTGCCGGGCTCCGCGGGCAGCCGGACCTCCCCGAACACCGCGTCGAGAGCGAGGTCCAGGACGTCGTCCTTGGTCGACACGTGCCAGTACAGGCTCGTCGCGTGCGCCTGCAGCCGGTCGGCCAGCTTGCGCATGCTGAGCTGCCGCACGCCGTCGCGGTCGAGCAGCTCCACGGCCGCGGAGACGATCTTGTCCTGCGTCAGCAGCGGCTTCGCCCTGGACTGCTTCTCCGGGCGGAACCACACCGCGCCCGGAGTGCTCTCGGACGTCGAGGTCTTCGGCTTCGCGGTCATGGCGGGAGCGTACCCGCGAGCGCACAGGCATCGAGTTCTCATACAGTGTATGTTCACGATCAAACAGTGTTTGGTAACTGGGAGGCCCGCCGTGACCGGAAAGCAGCGAGAGCGCGATGGCCGGGCGCAGCGGCCGCAGTCGCCGCCCGGCGACCAGGGGCATCCGCGGCGATGGCTGATCCTGGTGGCGCTGTGCGCGGCGCTGCTGGTGATCGTCATCGACAACACCGTCCTCAACGTGGCGATCCCGGAGATCGGGCGGACCTTCGACGCCTCGACCAGTGAGCTGCAGGCCGTGCTCGACTCCTACGTCGTGGTGTGCGGCGGCCTGCTGGTCGCCGCGGGCGCGCTCTCCGACCGGTTCGGACGGCGCCGCGTCATGGTGGCCGGGCTCGTCGTCTTCGGCCTGACCTCGGCGGGCGCCGCGCTGGCCCCGTCGGTCTGGTGGCTGATCGGCATGCGCGCGGCCATGGGGGTCGGCGCGGCGCTGGTGATGCCCGCGACGCTGGCGATCATGGTGCGCGTCTTCCCGCCGCACGAACGCCCGAAGGCCTTCGCGGCGTGGACCGCGGTCGGGTCGGTGGCTCTGGGACTGGGTCCGCTGCTGGGCGGTGCGCTGGTGGACCTGTGGAGCTGGACGGGGATCTTCCTGGTCAACCTGCCTTTCGTGGCGGTGGCGCTGGCAGGAGTCCTCCGGCTGGTGCCCGAGTCGCGCGATCCGGCCGCGGGCGCACCGGACCTGCCGAGCACCGCGCTGGTCACCACCGGGATGGTCGCCCTGGTCTGGGCGGTGATCGCGGTGCCGGAGCGCGGCGCGCTCGCGACCCCGGTGCTCGGCGCCACGGCACTGGCCCTGGTGTCGCTGGCCTGGTTCGGCCTGCGCCAGCGACGCGCGAACGCCCCGATGGTCGACTTCGGCCTGTACCGGGACCGCCGGTTCGCCGGGGCGAGCTCGGCCATCGCGCTGATCGCGGTGGCCACCGGCAGCACGCTGTTCGTCCTCAGCCAGTACCTGCAACTGGTCCGCGGCCACAGCGCGGTGGTGGCCGGGATGGCGGCCCTGCCGCTGGCCGCCGGGAGCGTGCTGGGCTCGGTGCTGGGAGGGCGGGCTCCTACCCGGATCGGCTACCGGGCCTCCATCGTCACCGGGTTCGTCGTGACCGCCGCCGGGTTCGGCGCCCTGGCCGCGCTCGAACCGGACAGCAGCCCGCTGCACACCGCGTTCGGACTCCTGCTCTGCGGGTTCGGGACCGGCTTCGCCGGACCGGCGGCCACCAGCACCGCGCTGGGCGCCGTGCCCGCCGACCGCGCCGGGATGGGCTCGGCGCTCAACGACACCCACCAGCAGCTCGGGATCGCCTTCGGCGTGGCGGTGCTCGGCGGCCTGCTCTCGACCGCCTACCGCGCGCTCCTGCCCACCGGCGTGCCGCACGACGCGAGCACGTCGCTCGCCGCGACCCTGTCCTTCGCCGAGGAACGCACCAGCGCCGCGCTGGCCGACGCCGCGCGGCTCGCCTTCACCCAGGCGCAGAGCGCGACGATGGCGGCCGGACTCACCTGCGCGCTGGCCGGCGCGGCGGTCGCCATGATCAGCCTGCGGAAGCCGTCGCGCTGACCGCGATCAGCGCGACGGCTCGGCCGAACTCAGTTTGATCTTTGAAGCGGCGCAGCCGCTTGGCCCATCTCCGCAACCGGCACCGCCGCGGGTTCTCAGGCGCTCTCTGACGAGGACAGCCTTTTCGCGGCGTACTGGTCCCCGGAGTCAGGGAGCGCCTGAGGTTCCGCCACCGCAACCGCCAAGCAAGGTGAGTCCAGAAACAGCCTCTGACTCAGGCGCCGGGGCTGACCGGCAGCTTCTCCAGACCCCGCATCAGGACGCTGAACCGCCACCGCAGGTCGTCCGGCGACGCCGCCATCCGCAGGTCGGGGAAGCGCTCCACGAGCCTGCCGACGGCGATCTGGGCCTCCAGCCGAGCCAGGGCGGCGCCGACGCAGAAGTGGATGCCGTGGCCGAAGGCCACGTGCCCGGTGGTCTCCCGGGCGATGTCGAAGCGGTCGGGCTCCTCGAACCGCTCGCCGTCCCGGTTCGCCGCCCCCAGCGCCACCCAGATGACCTCTCCCTCGGGGATCACCACGTCACCGAACTGGACCGCCTCGGCGGTGTGCCGGAACGTGCCGTGCGCCACCGGGCTCTCGTAGCGCAGGGTCTCCTCGATCGCGCCGGGCAGCAGCGACCGGTCGGCGCGCAGCGCGGCGAGCTGGCCGGGGTTGGTCAGCAGCGACAGCACGCAGTTGCCGATCAGGTTGACCGTCGTCTCGTGCCCGGCCACCAGCAGCAGGAACACCATGGCGATCAGCTCGCCCTCGCTGAGGCGGTCGCCGTCCTCGACCGCCTCCAGCAGCGCGGTCAGCAGGTCGTCGCCGGGCTCGGTGCGCTTCTTGGCGATCAGCTCGGTCAGGTACTCGACCATCGCCACCGACACCTGCGCCTGCGCCTCCGGCTGCGAGCCGTCGACCAGGACGTTGGTCCAGGACCGGAAGTCGTCCCGCCGCGAGTCCTCCACGCCCATCAGCTCCGAGATCACCGTGATGGGAAGCGGGAACGCGAACTCGTCGATCAGGTCCACCTCGGACCGGCCCGCCAGGCGGTCGAGCAGGTCGTCGGTGATCTGCTCGATCCGCGGCCGCAGGCCCTCGACCCGGCGCGCGGTGAACGCCTTGACCACCAGCTTGCGGAGCCGGGTGTGGTCCGGCGGGTCGGTGTTGAGCATGTGCGGGCCGAGGTCGGGCGAGAACCCCGGCTTGCGCTCGGCGTCGGCCAGCCTCTTCTCGATGATCTGCTGGGTGCGCCCGAAGTCCTTGGCGATCCTGGGGTCCAGCAGCGCCTGCTTGACGTCCTCGTAGCGGGTGATCAGCCACGCGTCGAGGCCGTTCACCGTCCGGATGCGCTGCACCGGCTCCTCGCGCATCCGCGCGTACCGGTTGTGCCGGTCCTGCGCGAAGGCGTCGTCGAAAGCCAGTAAGTCGGGCACTTCACCGGTGGTCATGGGCAAACCTTCCGAGCTCGGCGTTTTGGCGGCCGGTCTCCAGTTAACCCATATCACTGACGGTTGTCACGCGGTCGCTGAAAGCACTCTCAGCTTCCGCGGAGGGCGAAGCGGACGCGGGGCGCGAAGCGGACTCGCGGCCCCACGCCGGCTCACAGCACCGTCTCGAAGCACCCCGCGCCGAGCAGCCCCTTCAGCTCGCCCTGCAGCCCGTTCTCGGTCGACACGAAGTAGTCGCTGGACAGCGCGAGGCGGGTGACCCCGCGCGGCCCCTGCAGCTTCACGTGCACCGGGACCGTGCCCGAGTGCGCCTGCAAGGTGCGCTTGAGCTCGGCGACCAGCGACCGGTCCACCCTGCTGGCAGGCACCTTGATCACGAACGCGGGGCTGGTGCCCGGGTCGGTCTCGGCCGCCGAGATGTCCACCGGCACCGCGTCGGAGGCGAAGATGCTGATGGTGCCCTCGCGCTCGTTGATGCGGCCCTTGACCGCGATCGCGGTGTCCTCGACCAGGCAGTCGGCGAACATCTCGTAGGACTTCGGGAAGAACAGCACCTCGACGCTGGCGTCGAGGTCCTCCAGGGTCACGATCGCCCAGGGGTGGCCGTTCTTGTTGATGCGGCGCTGGATCCCCGAGATCATCCCGGCGATCTTGACCTGGTCCTTGCCCGCCTCGCGCTCACCGCCGACCAGCTCGGCGATGCCGGTGTCCTGGTACGGCGCGAGCAGCCGCTCGGCTCCGTCCAGCGGGTGCGCCGAGACGTAGAGGCCCAGCATCTCCCGCTCGTAGGACAGCATCTGCTTGCGCGGCCACTCGTCCGGCGTGAACTGCAGGTGCGCCAGCGGCGACGAGGAGTCCTCGCTCCCGGCGTCGTCCCCGCCGCCGAACAGGTCGAACTGGCCGAGCGCCTGCTGGCGCTTGAGCCCGATGACCGCGTCCACCGCCGCCTCGTGGTGCTGGGCCAGCGACATCCGGGTGTGGCCGAGGGAGTCGAAGGCGCCCGCCTTGATCAGCGACTCGATCACCCGCTTGTTGCAGGCCACCGTCTCGGACTTGTCCAGGAAGTCGGTGAACGAACTGTAGCGGCCCTTCTCCCCGCGCACCTTGGCGACCGAGGCGACCACGTTGGTGCCGACGTTGCGGATCGCGCCCAGGCCGAACCGGATGTCGGAGCCGACGGCGTTGAAGTCGTTGAGCGAGTCGTTGACGTCCGGCGACAGCACCTTCACGCCCATCCGGCGGCACTCCGCCAGGTAGACGGCCATCTTGTCCTTGTTGTCGCCGTTGGAGGTCAGCAGCGCGGCCATGTACTCGGCCGGGTAGTTGGCCTTCAGGTACGCCGTCCAGTACGCCACGAGGGCGTAACCGGCCGCGTGGGACTTGTTGAACGCGTACCCGGCGAACGGCAGGACCGTCGCCCACAGCTTGTCGATGGCCTCGTCGCGGAAGCCCTGCTCCCGCATGCCCGCCTGGAAGCCCTCGAACTCCTGGTCCAGGACCTCCTTCTTCTTCTTGCCCATCGCGCGGCGCAGGATGTCGGCTCGCCCGAGGCTGTAGCCGGCGACCTTCTGCGCGATGGCCATGATCTGCTCCTGGTAGACGATCAGGCCGTAGGTCTCGGCCAGGATCTCCTTCAGGGGCTCGTCCAGGTCGGGGTGGATCGGCTCGACCGGCTTCTTGCCGTTCTTGCGGTCGGCGTAGTCGTTGTGGGCGTTGACCTCCATCGGGCCCGGCCGGTACAGCGCGTTGCAGGCCACGATGTCGGCGAACTCGGTGGGCTGCATGCGCTTGAGCAGCTCGCGCATGCCGCCACCTTCGAGCTGGAACACGCCCAGGCTCTCACCGCGTGCCAGCAGCTCGTAGGTCTTCGCGTCGTCCAGACCCAGGTTGGACAGGTCGATCTCGCGGTCGTGGTTGGCCTTCACCATCTTCAGCGCGTCGCCGAGGATGGTGAGGTTGGAAAGCCCCAGGAAGTCCATCTTCAGCAGGCCGATGGCCTCGCACGACGGGTAGTCCCAGCCGGTGATGATCGAGCCGTCGTCGCGGGCCCACAGCGGCACGGTGCCCATCAGCGGCTGCGACGAGAGGATGACCGCGCAGGCGTGCACGCCCGCGTTGCGGATCAGCCCCTCCAGGCCGCGCGCGGTGTCGAAGATCTGCGACACCGACGGGTCGGTCTCGATGAGGTTGCGGACCTCGGCGGCCTCGGCGTAGCGCTCGTGCTGCGGGTCGACGATGCCCGACAGCGGGATGTCCTTGGCCGCGATCGGCGGCGGCAGCGCCTTGGAGATCTTGTCGGCGATGGCGAAGCCCGGCTGGCCGTGGTGGACCCGCGCGGAGTCCTTGATCGCGGCCTTGGTCTTGATCTTGCCGAAGGTGATGACCTGGGCGACCTTGTCCCGCCCGTACTTGTCGATCGCGTACTGCAGCACCTCGTCGCGGCGGCGGTCGTCGAAGTCGAGGTCGATGTCGGGCGGGGAGTCGCGCTCCGGGTTCAGGAACCGCTCGAAGATCAGGCCGTGCTCCAGCGGGTCCAGGTTCGTGATGTGCAGGATGTAGGCCAGCAGCGACCCCGCGGCCGAACCGCGGCCCGGACCGACGTGGATGCCCTGCGACTTCGCCCACCGGGTCAGGTCGCCGACGACCAGGAAGTACGCGCAGTAGCCCTTGGTGTCGAGCACGTCCAGCTCGACCTTGATCCGGTCCAGGCACTCCTGGGTCGGCCCGTTCGGGTAGCGGGTGGGCAGGTACTGCTCGACCTCGGCTTCCAGCAGCTGGCGCTCGGTCTTGCCGCTGCCGTCGGTGACGCGCGGCATCCGGTCCTGGAACGACCAGACGTCCTCGTAGGACTCAACGCGCTCGGCAATCAGCAGCGTGTTGTCCGCGGCACCGGGAACTTCGGAGTCCCAGTACTCCCGCATCTCCTCGGCGGACTTCAGGTAGTAACCGTCGCCGTCGAACTTGAACCGGCTCTCGTCGTTGAGCGTCTTGCCCGACTGCACGCACAGCAGCGCGCCGTGCGACTCGGCCTGGTCGGCGGTGACGTAGTGGCTGTCGTTGGTGGCCACCGGCTTGAGGCCGAGCTCCTTGGAGATCTTGAGCAGGCCCTCCCGGACCGACCGCTCGATCGGCAGCCCGTGGTCCATCAGCTCCAGGAAGAAGTTCTCGGCGCCGAAGATGTCCTTGTAGTCCGACGCCGCCTGCATCGCCTCGTCGAACTGGCGCAGGCGCAGCCTGGTCTGGACCTCGCCCGACGGGCAGCCGGTGGTGGCGATGATGCCCTCGGCGTACTCGGCGACCAGCTCGCGGTCCATCCGCGGCTTGCGGTACTGGCCCTCCATGCTCGCCCGGCTGGAGAGCGTGAACAGGTTGCGCAGCCCGGTGGCGTTGCGGGCCAGCATCGTCATGTGGGTGTAGGCACCGGCACCGGAGACGTCGCCGCCCTCGCCGTACTCGTCGGTGCCGCGCTGCTTGGCCTCGCCCCAGAACACCGGCTTCTTGTGGAAGCGGCTGCCGGGCGCCAGGTAGGCCTCGATGCCGATGATCGGCTTGATGCCGGTCTTCCTCGCCTGCTGGTAGAACTCGTCGGCGCCGAACATGTTGCCGTGGTCGGTCATGCCGACCGCGGGCATCTCCAGCCGCTGCGCCTCCGCGAACAGCGCTCCGACCTTCGCCGCACCGTCGAGCATCGAGTACTCGGTGTGCACGTGCAGGTGGACGAAGGGGTCGACGGGCACGGAGGGGCCTCCTTCGCGAACGGTACCGGCGGGAGAGGGTGCCAGCCTAACTCCAGCGGCCGACGGGATCGGCGATGTCCCCTGGCGTTGCGCGGATCCGCTCCGGCGCGTCACACCGCCGGTCCGGCGCGGGGTCGCGCGCGGGCTCCGGCGGCTCTCGCACGGGCGATAGCCAGAGGGCTCCTGAGGTTCCGCACCGGCTCCGCTGACAAGGTGAGTTCGAAGAGAGGCACTGAGGTTCCGCCACCGGAACCGCTACGCAATACGAGTTCGAGGACAGCCTCTCGCGCGGGCGCCGAAAGAGTTCGAGGACAGCCTCTCGCGCGGGCGCCGAAAGTCAGTGCCGTTCGCACGGTGATCGGCCGGAGCGGGTAGCGTGGGCCGACGTGGCTGCCCCTGATCCCGTGGACGTTCGTCTGCTCAGCGTCGTCGCCGAGACGGGCCGCGCAGCGGTGCATGAGATCGCCGGCCGGCTCGGTATGGACGTCCGCGACGTCGCCTCGCGCCTGGCGGCGCTGTCCACCACGGGACTGCCGCTGGTCGTCGGCGTGGAGTGCGAGCCGAACGCGATCCGCAAGGCGGTGGCCGCCGCGCAGGCGTGGACGCAGCAGGCCGCCCAGGCCAGCAGCGGCCCGTACCAGGTGCAGCAGCCGCAAAGTGGGCCCTACCCGGCGCAGCCGCACAGCGGCTCCTACCCCGTCGGCCCGCAGAGCGGGTCCTACCCCGTGCACGGCCAGCCCAGCGGGCCGTACCAGACCTACGGCGGCAGCGGCCAGCACCCGACGCAGACCGGACCGAGCGGTCCGCAGCAGTTCGTGCCGCCCGCGGGACCGCCGGCGTTCGCGCCCGGCGGCGGCCCCGGCGGTCCGCAGCCGCCCGCCCAGGCCGCGCCGCCGGAGCCGATGAACACGTGGGGACCTCCGGGTTCGTCCTCGTGGGCGCGCGGCGACCAGCGCAGCGCGGCCCAGTACAAGCAGCCACCGCAGCGCACCGGCAAGATCGGCAGCAAGCTCGACGTCGAGGGTCTGGAGGGCGAGCGGGTCACCATCCAGCTCGTCGAGGTCGTCGACCCGGCCGACTTCCTGTTCACCGCCGCCGGCTACCAGTTGCAGGACGGCGAGCGCGCGGTCGTCGTGCACACCGAGCTGACAAACCGCGGGTCGATGCCGTTCACCTCGCTGCCCGACCTCTACCTGGTGCTGGTCGCCGAGGACGGCTCGACGGTGTCGAAAGCGCCGGTGTCGCTGTCGTCCCGGCCGCCGCACCGCATCGGCGTACCGCCCGGCGAGACCGCCGGCGGCCACACCGTCTACGTGCTGCCCGACAGCACCGAGCTGTCCGCGGTGCGCTGGACGCCGCGCCCCGGCGACGATCAGCGCACCCTCACCTGGGACATCACCGACCTGTAGGTCCGGGCGTCGGCGGAGGGGCGTCGGGCGGGACGGTCAGCAGGGGCTTGTAGTGGCCTTTCGGATGCGGTTCGCCGATGAGCCTGCCTTCGGCCTCGACCCAGGCGTGGGCGGCGAAGGGCTGGGTGCGCACGCCGGTGCACCAGGTGGGCCAGGTTCCGCGGGCGCGGCAGAGCAGGGCGGTGGCGATGGAGCGTTGCAGGCAGCCCTGACCCGCGCAGCGCAGGCTCACCGACACCACCTGCTCGCGGGCGGCCGAGGCTTGTCCAGCGGTGGCGGGCGCGGCGCCGCGTCGTGCGAACTCCAGCACCTTGCGCAGACGGGCGGGTGCGGTCCTGGCGAGCGGACGGGCGAGGGCAACGGCGATCAGCGGCAGGACGCGCCGGTGCGGCGGGAGGCGGATGCGCTCGGCGAGCGCGACGGGCACGCTCACACCACCACCAGGCCCGAGGCGCGCAGGTGGTCGACGACGGCGGTCACGTCGCGGCTGGTTCGGTGGAGGTCGACCCGGTGCCGGCCGGCGAGGTCGGCGGCGACCTGCTCGGGCGAGCGGCCGTCGAGCAGCTGACGCAGGACGTGGGAGCCGGTGCCGTTGAGCTGCCAGTAGCGTCCGGTGCGCTGGTGCAGCAGCACGGTGCCGTCGTCGCTGTCGGCGGTGACCACGTCAGGATGCAGTCGCAGAGGCATCGGAACTCCTCGGGACGGGTTGGGTTGCGGCGCGCAGCCAGATTTCGCAGCCGATCAGGTGCTCCAGGGGAAACGGGCTGCCCGCGACCGGCTGCGGGGCCGTCAGGTGCTCGCGCAGGGCGTCGGCGTCGATGAGTCCCCGGTCCGCGAGAGCGGAATCGGCGAAAAGCTTGAGGATCGCGGGCAGGTTGCGGCGCAGCCCGACCCGGACGTCCTCGCCGAACTCGCCCTTGGTGGTTCGGCCCAGCACGGCGTCGGGCACAAGGCCGCGCATCGCCTCGGCCAGCAGCGGCTTGTACCGGAACGGCCCGGCGTGCTCGTGCGGCCGCACCGCGAGCACGGCTTCGGCGACACGGTCGTCGAAGTAGGGCAGCTCCAGGCGGACCCCGCCCTCGGCGTACAGGCGCGCCAGTTGCCGGTAGTGGGCGGAGTTCGTCCGCAGCGTCAGCACGGCCTGGTGCTGCCCCGGGTCGAGGGCCAGCGGCGTGGCGTACTGCGCGGCACGGCTCAGCTCCTGGCGGGCGAGATCGACAGCGGCGCCGGTCACCCACGCGGAGGCGCGCAACGGCCACAGGCCCCACCCCAGGACCGCCTGCCTACCGGAGTAGGCGGCACCGGTGAGGTTGTCGGCCTGGGCCTGCCACCACTTCGCGACGTCGCCTGGCAGCAACAGGTTCCGCAGCGTGGCTCCCAGCGGCCAACGCCTCAGCGCGGCGTATCCGCGGACATGACGCCACGCGGTTAGCGGATGCCGCCACAACAGCCGGTGCAGATACCCCGGCAGCGGCGTGAACAACTCGTCGCCGCCGTGTCCTGCCAGGTGTCTGCGGGAACCGCGCTCGGCGAGCAGACGCGCGATGTGACGCTTGCGTGCGACCGTGCGCGGGTGGGCGTAAGGCGTTTCCGCGCCGACCGGCACCGCCACGTCGGTGAACAACGCGGGCAGGTCCTGCTGACCGACCACCAGGTGCTCGGCGTTTTCCAGGGCTTCGATGGCTACAGCGGCGAAGACGGTGTCGTCGTTCCCTGCCTCGGCCTCGCCGTTGCGGTAGGTCAGCAGGTCCGGGACGGTTCGCGCGGCCAGGAACGCCAGCGAGGTCGAGTCCATGCCGCCGGACAGATCGCAGCTCAGCCGCCCGCCCGAGGGGGCGCGGTGATCCGTTGCCGTGCTCAGCGCCTCCCGCACCGCCAGTGCACCCTCGCCCAGCGGCGTCTGCGGAGGCGGTGGACGCCACCAGCGCACCTGGTATTCCCGGTCGTGGTGCCAGGTCAGGTAGTGGTCGGCCGGCAGCGCGCTGATACCCGACCACAACGGCTGATCCCCGAGCGGGGGCGGGATCTTGCCCGAACAGGCCACCCGCACCGCCAGCATCCGCTCGTCGATCCCGGCACCGGTCATCGCGGCGAGCACGTCGGCGCGGTCCGCGGCCAGCGGCACGCGTCCCCGCCGCGCGTGGAAAACCCGGCGCAGGCCGGTCACGCTTCCCTGCACGCGGACCCGGCCGTCAATCGAGGCGACCACGTGGAACGAACCCGGCAACTCCGTGGCGATCGCGTCCACGTCGTCGACCGAGCGGACTCGCTTCACCCGCGCGGCCAGGTTGTCGGCGGTGACCGGGCAGGACCCGATCACCGCCACCCGCATCGGACCGGCCTCGGCCATGACGAGGTCCTCCAGTGGCCAGTGACCGATCAGCCACGGCCGTCCCGAGGCATGCGGGAACACCCGCGGCGAGGCGAACGGAACCACCGCGCGCACCTCGCCCGCGGCGTCGGAATCCGGCAGCACGACGAACCCGGTCCAGGACATCAGGGCAACCTGCTCTCAGTCGCGCAAGACGCCGGTCAGAGCAGACCCTCCTCATCGTCGGGAATGAGGATCGAGCTACCCAGCGTGTCCTCGCTGAACTCACCGACCTCGACCAGCATCGGCGGCGTGTAAGACTCGACGTTCTCCATCTGCTCGTCCATGACGACCTCCAGCGGAAACGATTCGTAGTCGATCGACTACAACGAGTCATGCTCGATCGGCTCCCGAAGTCGAGCAAACGCAGGAGGTGCCCGTCACCCGGCAGGCCAACCATGCCGATGACCCACGATCGGCTCTCGCCGGAGCAGTGGATCTCGTCGGACACTTCTGGGCGGGGACGGGGCCGAACGGGCGTGTGCCCTTGCGCGGCGACCGCCGCTGTGGGCATCTGGTGGGTGACAGAGATCGTTCCTCCCAGCGACGAGCACGGGATGTGGTGCGATGACGGCACAGCAGAGCAGCAGGCCGAGCGTCGGCGTGCCGGCTGAGTCGCTGGCGGGTGAGCGCCGGGTGGCGATGGTCCCCGGGGTCGTGGAGCGGCTGCGCGCGTTGGGGCTGGACGTCGTGGTCGAAGCGGGCGCCGGGCAGCAGGCGCTGATCCCCGACGAGGCGTTCACCGCGGCGGGCGCGAGCATCGGCGACGCCTGGTCGGCCGACGTCGTGGTCAAGGTCAACCCGCCGACCGAGGAGGAGGTCGGCAGGCTCGCCGCCGGGACCACCCTCATCGGCTTCCTGGCCCCGCTGACCGAGCCGGAGACCACCGAGCGGCTGCGCGCGGCCGGGGTGACCGCGTTCGCGATGGAGTCCATCCCCCGCATCTCGCGGGCGCAGTCGATGGACGCGCTGTCGTCGCAGGCCAACGTCGCCGGGTACCGCGCGGTGCTGCTCGCGGCCGGCGAGTCGACCCGGTTCCTGCCGATGCTGACCACGGCCGCGGGCACCGTGAAGCCCGCGACGGCGCTGGTGCTCGGCGTCGGCGTCGCGGGGCTGCAGGCGCTGGCCACGGCCAAGCGGCTGGGAGCCCGCACGACCGGCTACGACGTGCGCCCGGAGGTCGCCGACCAGGTGCGCTCCGTCGGCGCCAAGTGGCTCGACCTGGGCATCGACGCCACCGGCGAGGGCGGATACGCCCGCTCGCTGGGTGCCGACGAGGCCGCCGAGCAGGAACGCAGGCTCGGCGAGGCGATCGGTGGCTTCGACATCGTCATCACCACCGCCCTGGTACCCGGCAAACCGGCGCCGCGGCTGGTCTCGGCCGACGCGGTGCGGGCGATGCGGCCGGGCAGCGTGGTCGTCGACCTCGCCGGTGCGACCGGCGGCAACTGCGAGCTGTCCGAGCCCGGCCGGACCGTGGTCGCCCACGACGTCACGATCGCCGCGCCGCTCAACCTGCCCGCCTCGATGCCCGAGCACGCCAGCGAGCTCTACGCCAGGAACGTGCACGCCCTGCTGGAGCTGCTGGTGACAGACGGCCGCCTGGCGCCGGACTTCGGCGACGAGGTGCTGGCGGCCTCCTGCGTCACACGTCAGGAGGAGGCGTAGATGTTCCTGGCCAATCTGGCGATCCTGGTGCTGGCGGGCTTCGTCGGTTTCGCGGTGATCTCGAAGGTCCCCAACACGCTGCACACGCCGCTGATGTCGGGCACCAACGCCATCCACGGCATCGTGCTGCTGGGCGGGGTGGTCGTGCTGGGCTCCGGCGTGGACAACGCGCTGAGCCGGGCCCTGGCGGTGGTCGCGATCGTGTTCGGCACGATCAACGTGGTCGGCGGTTTCCTGGTCACCGACCGGATGCTGGGCATGTTCAAGCAGCGCCGGTCCGACGCCGGGAAGGAGACCGAGCGGTGAGCGAGCTGCAGGCGATCCTCTACGTCGTGGCCTTCGGCATGTTCATCTACGGCCTGATGGGGCTCACCGGTCCGCGCACCGCGGTGCGCGGCAACTGGATCGCCGCGGCGGGCATGGTCGTGGCGGTCGTGGCGACGCTGATCACCCCCGGACTGCAGGACGGCTGGCTGATCGGGCTCGGCATCGCCGCCGGCGTGGTGCTCGGGGTGCCCGCGGCCCGCCGGGTGAAGATGACCGCGATGCCGCAGATGGTGGCGCTGTTCAACGGCGTCGGCGGCGGTGCGGTGGCGCTCACGGCGTGGGTCGAGTTCCGCGAGACCGGCGGCTTCGCGGGCGAACCCGCCTACGTGACGGTCGCGTCGCTGTTCGCCGCGATCATCGGTTCGGTGTCGTTCTGGGGCTCGCTGATCGCCTTCGGCAAGCTCCAGGAGATCCTGCCGGGCAGGCCGGTCACGCTGGGCCGGGCGCAGATTCCGGTCAACGTCGTGCTGGTGCTGGCGGCCGTGGGCTGCGCGGTCGCGATCGGCACGGGCGTGCGCGCCGAGCTGCTGGTGGTGGGCGTGCTGCTGTTCGCCGCGCTGGCGGGGGTCGCGGTCGTGCTCCCGATCGGCGGCGCGGACATGCCGGTCGTGGTGTCGCTGCTGAACGCGTTCACCGGCCTGTCGGCCGCCGCGGCCGGGCTCGCGCTGAACAACACCGCGATGATCGTCGCGGGCATGATCGTCGGCGCCTCCGGTTCGATCCTCACCGACCAGATGGCCAAGGCGATGAACCGCTCGATCCCGTCGATCGTGGCGGGCGGCTTCGGCGGCGGAGCCCTGGCCACCGCCGAGACCGGCGCGGGCGGCGGCAGCGTGCGGGCGACCAGCGCGGCCGACGTGGCGATCCAGCTCGCCTACGCCGACCAGGTCATCGTCGTCCCCGGCTACGGGATGGCCGTCGCCCAGGCCCAGCACGCCGTGCAGGACATGGCGAAGCTGCTGGAGGACAAGGGGGTGGAGGTCGACTACGCCATCCACCCGGTCGCCGGGCGGATGCCGGGCCACATGAACGTCCTGCTCGCCGAGGCCGACGTGCCCTACGACCGGCTCAAGGACATGGACGAGATCAACGAGCAGTTCGCGCGCACCGACGTGGCCCTGGTGATCGGCGCCAACGACGTCACCAACCCCGCAGCGCGCAGCGACCCGGGTTCACCGATCTACGGCATGCCGGTGCTCAACGTGGACCAGGCCAGGACGGTCATCGTCCTCAAGCGGTCGATGCGGGCCGGCTTCGCCGGGATCGACAACCCGCTCTACGTCGACCCGCGCACCGCGATGCTCTTCGGCGACGCGAAGTCCTCGGTCGGCGAGGTCATCGAGGAGCTCAAGGCCCTGTAGGGGCCCGCACCAGCCCGTTGACGCGGCGACAGCCGCCTTTCGTAACCGATAAACCACTCGTTACCTGCTTACGTCCTGCTAAGGTAACCGGATAAAGAGCCTTCGAACCCTTAGCAGGAGTGGATGTCATGAGAACGAAGACAGGGACCTGGCGACTGCCGCAGCGGGTCCGCGTGTCAGGTGGTGAGGTCGCCACCGGGGTCTGGGGAGAAGGGCCGCCGGTGGTGCTGGTCCACGGCACCCCGGCATGGTCCTTCCTGTGGCGCGACGTGGTGGCGGAGCTCGCCGGCCACCACACCGTCCACGTGTGGGACATGCTCGGCTACGGCGACTCCAGCGCCGATCCGGGGGTGACGCCGTCGATCGCCCGCCAGGCCCGCACGCTCGCTGAACTCGTAGAGCACTGGGGACTCGACGAGCCGAACCTGGTCGGCCACGACATCGGCGGAGGGGTCGTGCTGCGCGCCCACCTGCTCGAAGCCGTCCCGGTCCGCGGGCTGGCGCTGGTGGACGCGGCCGTGCTGGGTCCGTGGAACACGCCGTTCACCGAGCACATGCAGCGCCACGCCGAGGTCTACCGGACGATGCCCGAGCACGTCTTCGGCGACATCATCGCTGCGCGGCTGCGCACGGCGACCCACCGGCCGATGTCCGAGGACGTCGCGGACGGCTACCTCGCGCCGTGGGCCGGGGCCGCCGGGCAGGGGCGCTGGATCGACCAGGTCGCCGGGGTGAGTTTCGAGGACACCCGCGAGGTCGTGGCTCGCCTGGACCGGATCACCGCGCCGACGCTCGTGCTCTGGGGCGAGCGGGACGAGTGGCTTGCTCCGTCGGTTGGCGACCGGCTGGCCGCCGCGATCCCCGGTGCACGCCGGGAGACGATCGAAGCCGCGGGGCACTTCCTGCCCGAGGACGCGCCGCGGAGCACGGCACGGGCGCTGCTGCGCCACTTCGGACCGGAATCCGCGGCCGGGCGGTAGCCGTCCGCGTCAGTCCTGGCCCCGGCGGCGGAACCAGCCACCACCGGGTCGCTGGGGGCGGTTGCGGCTGCGGTACTCCAGCGTCGGCCAGTCGCCCGCGTCGTCGTTGCGCTCAACGTGCTCCGGCGCACCGAACACGGCCGGGCCTGCGCGGCCGTAGTCCTCGGCGCTGATCACGCCGGAGAGGTCGATGCCCGCGGGCGGGGTGCTGGCGGCGTCGTCGACGGGCCCCGCTCCCGCGCCCAACGGCAGGCCCACGGGCGGCGTCGGCGCGTCGGCCTCCGCGTCGAACCTGCGATCACCTGAGCTGGCCACCGCGATCTCCTGTCATCGGGCGTTGCAGAGTTTCTCCCAAAGCTACGGCATTTCCGGCGCGGGAGTCAGCCGTCGGCGTCGCGCAGCACGTCGACGGCGTGCGCGAGGTCCGCGGGGTAGTCGCTGTCGAAGCTCACCCACCGCCCGTCGGACGGGTGCTCGAACCCCAGGCTCCTGGCGTGCAGCCACTGCCTGCTGAGCCCGACCCGCCGGGCCAGCACCGGGTCCGCGCCGTAGGTCAGGTCGCCGACGCAGGGGTGGCGGACCGCGGCGAAGTGCACCCGGATCTGGTGGGTGCGGCCGGTTTCGAGCTTGACGTCCACCAGCGAGGCCGCCCGGAACGCCTCGACGGTCTCGTAGTGGGTGATGCTCGGCTTGCCGCCCGCGACGACCGCGAACTTGTAGTCGTGGCGAGGGTGCCGGTCGATCGGCGCGTCGATCGTGCCGCGGCTCGGGTCGGGGTGGCCCTGCACCAGCGCGTGGTAGCGCTTGTCGACGGTGCGCTCCTTGAACGCGCGCTTGAGCGCCGAGTAGGCGTGCTCGCTCTTGGCCACCACCATCACGCCGGTGGTGCCCGCGTCGAGCCGGTGCACCACTCCCTGGCGCTCGGAGGCGCCGGAGGTCGCGATCCGCACGCCCGCCGCGGCCAGCCCGCCGACCACCGTGGGCCCCTCCCAGCCGGGGCTGGGGTGCACGGCCACGCCGATGGGCTTGTCGACCACGACGATGTCGTCGTCCTGGTGCAGGATCCGCAGGCCCTCGACCGGCACCGCGACGACCTCCAGCGGCTGCTCCGCCGGGGGCAGGGTCACCTCCAGCCACGCGCCCGCGACCAGCCGGTCGGACTTGCCCGCGGGCGCGCCGTCGACCACCACGTCACCGGACTCGGCCAGGCCCGCCACGACGGTGCGCGAGAGCCCGAGCAGCTTGGACAGCCCGGCGTCCACGCGCATGCCGTCGAGCCCGTCGGGAACCGGCAGCGTCCGCAGGCCGGTCACGACCCCGCCTGCTTCCGCTTTCCCCTGTGCACGGTGCCGTCGTAGTCGCGGCCCAGCAGCGACAGCAGCACGACCAGGGCGCCGCCGCAGACGATCGCGGAGTCGGCGAAGTTGAACACCGGGTAGTACTGCCCGCCCGGGGCGAAGACCGAGATGAAGTCCACGACGTGGCCCTGCATCGGGCCGGGGGCCCGGAAGAACCGGTCGACGAGGTTGCCGCAGGCGCCGCCCAGCACCAGGCCCAGGCCGATCGCCCAGCCGGTCGAGCGCAGCTTGCGGGACAGCCAGATGATCACGCCCACGACCACGATGGCCAGCAGCGCCAGTAGCCACGTCATGCCGGTGGCCAGCGAGAACGCCGCGCCCGGGTTGCGGAAGACGTCCAGGTAGACCAGGCCGCCCAGGATCGGCACCGGCGGGCCGCCCTCCAGGTTGGCCACGACCGCGACCTTGGTGGCGATGTCGAGCCCCAGCGCGACGGCCGCGATGCCGAACACCAGCGCCAGCAGGCGCCTCGGCTTCGGACCGGCCGGCGTCTCCTCGGTCGTACCGGCCTCGGCACTGCTGTCGGCTTCGGTGCCCGCCGAGGCCGGGGCGGCCTCGGTCTCGGCCGCGACGCCGCGCTCGGCACCGGTGCGGGTGTCGGCGTCGCGCGGGCCCTGCGCCGCCGCGGGCCGCTCGGGTTCGGACTGGTCGCTGCTCACGTCGGCCATTGTCCCCGAACCGCTCGGTGCGGTGTCGGCGGCACTGCTTAGCCGTCGAGGAAGGCGGGAGCCTCGCGCGGGTCGCCGACCGGGCCCCAGCGACCGTCGACCTGCTCGTAGCTCCACCGGGGTCCCGCGGTGACCAGCCGGTGCAAGGCGGTGACGAGGCGGTCGACGTGCTCGGTGGTCGTGCCCAGCCCGATGCTGACGCGCAGCGCCCGCTGCGAGTCCGCGCCCGCCTCGGCCAGCAGCCGCCGCACCGCCAGGTGGGCGCAGAACAGGCCGTCGCGCACCCCGATGCCGTGCTCGGCCGACAGCGCCGCCGCGAGCAGGCCGGGATCCCGGCCGTCGACGGTGAAGCTGACCACGCCGACCCGGTCGTGGCCGGCGCCGAACAGGCTCAGCTCCCGCAGACCGGGGACCTCGCCCAGCCCGGCGCGCAGCCGCCGCAGCAGCCGCGCCTCGTGCTCGATGATCGGCCGCCAGCCGTCGGCGGCCAGGGTCTGGCAGGCGGTCGCCAGGGCGTGCACGCCGACGGTGTTCGGCGACCCGGCCTCGTGCCGCTCGGGGCCGAGGTTCCAGCCGACCGAGGAGTCGCGCACCGCGCGGGTCGCTCCCCCACCGGCGAGGTAGGGGTCGGCGGCGTTGAGCCAGTCGGCCCGGCCGACCAGCGCGCCCGCGCCGAAGGGGGCGTAGAGCTTGTGGGCGGAGACCGCGACGTAGTCGATGTCGAGCTCGCCGATCCGCACCGGCCGGTGCGGCGCGAGCTGGGCAGCGTCGAGGACGGTGCGGGCGCCCCGCCGCCGGGCTACGCGCGCGAGCTCGGCGACCGGCCACACCTCGCCGGTCACGTTCGAGGCGCCGGTGAGCACCGCCAGGCGCGGCCCTTCCGGGCAGTCGGCCAGCGCGGCGTCGAGCGCTTCGACGGCGTCCTCCGGCGTCGCCGGAGTGGGCAGGCGCCGGACGCGGGGACCGCTGCCCCACGGCAGCAGCGCGGCGTGGTGCTCGGTGTCGAAGAGGACCACTGACGTCGCCCGCGGCAAGGCCCTGGCCAGCAGGTTGAGCGCGTCGGTGGTGTTGCGGGTGAAGACCACCGCGTCGGTGTCGCGGGCGCCGGTGAAGGCCCGCAGCTTCGCCCGCGCCCCCTCGTACACCCGCGTGCACACCTGGGAGGCGAACCCGGCGCCGCGGTGCACGCTGGCGTACCAGGGCAGCAGCTCGTCGACGGCGTCCCGCACGCCGCGCAGGCAGGGAGCGCTGGCGGCGTGGTCCAGGTTGGCGTAGCCGATCTGCCCGCCGGTCACCAGCGGCACCCGCAGCGCGTCGCCCACGACGGCCGGAACGCGTGCGGCGGTGTCCACAACGGACTGCTCGGGAACCTGGAACGGTCTGGTGGCCACGGACACGATGCCCTCCTCGGGTCTGGTCGGACCCGAGTGGATCGGTGGGGCCCGCGCTTGCCGGGTCGCCCTGCGCGACCGGCCAGGTCCTCACCCGGGGCACCCCACCGCGGTAGGAGGGTTGCCGGCCAGCAAGCCGGGGCTTGACGCTGGCGCTCATGACCTTCGGAGCACAACTTAGGAGGCGGCCGCACCGCGCCACAACCGCCGTCCCAGGAAATGGGAGCGGTCTCGGTCACAGGGGGCGGGCCGTCACACGGGCAGCGGCACGAACTTGATGCCCGTCACCGCTGAAGCACCGCGCACGAGTCGTTGATCCGTTGCAAGCAGAGGAGCGTCCAGTGTCTCCGCGAGGGACACGTAGTACGCATCAGCCGCATGAACGGCGTGCCGCAACGACCAGACACGGTCGAAATGGGCGCGCAGCGGGTGAAGTTCGATGTTCAGAGCCGTGGCGTCCTGCAGGATCTCTTCGGCACGCCGCCGGTCGAGGTAACCGCCCCGCTCAAGCCGCCGCACGACTGACAGCACCTCTTCGTCCAGCAGCATCGGCGCGTGCAGGCTGACGGCCGGCCCCGCGAGAACGGCTTCGATCGCTGGGGCGGTCTCCTGCCCCGTCAAGTAGTCGAGCAGGGCGGAAGCGTCGAGGATGATCGGCGAGCTGCTCACGCTCAACTGTCCTCGCGCATCTCGCTGAGTATCTCCGAAGGGGCCTTGGTCAAACGAACCGGTGTGCGCGAGCGAACTCGTTTGAGCACTTCCTCCTGCGTCGGGCGCACAGCGACCTTGTCCAGCTCATGCCGGATGAACTCGGACAACGACTGCCCGGCCTCCGCGGCTCGTGCCTTCAACTTGCGATGCGTGTCCTCGGATACGTCCCGGACCTGGACAAGCACTCCCATGCAACCAGTATGTCTTCAGCCTGTGTGCATGGCAACACTCGTCCGGGTGGGCTCCGCCGCCGGAGCCCACCCGGAAACCGCAGGTCAGACCTTCGCGACCGCGACCGCGATCTCGGTGCCCTCGCCGACGGTGCCCGCGAAGCCGCCTTCGGCACCGCCCGCCTCCAGGGCCTCGGCCAGGGTCTCGCCCGCGATGAACTCGCGGTGCGCCTCGACGGCCTCCAGCACCTCGGCAGGCGCCGACACCACGACCCGGACCCGGTCGGAGACCTCGAAGTCCGCCTCGCGCCGCGCCTGCTGCACGACCCGGACCACGTCGCGGGCCAGGCCCTCCAGCGCCAGCTCCGGCGTCACCTCGGTGTCGAGCACGACCAGGCCGCTGCCACCGGGCAGCGCCGCCGCGGCACCGGTGTCGGTGGACACCAGGCGCTCGCTGAACTCGCCCTCCCGCAGCTCGATCCCGGCCGCGACCACGTTGCCTGCGGGCGTGCGGGTCCAGTCACCGGACTTGACCGCCTTGATCACCGTCTGCACGTCCTTGCCCAGCCGCGGACCGGCCGCCCGCGCGTTGACCGCGACCTCGAACCGGCCGTGCGCGGCGACGTCGGTGGTCAGCTCGACGGACTTGACGTTCACCTCGTCGCGGATGAGGTCGGCGAACTGCCGCAGCGACTCCGCCTCCGGCGTCGCGACGACCAGCTCGGCCAGCGGCAGCCGGACCCGCAGCTTGTTGGACTTGCGCAGCGCCAGCGCCGAGGAGCAGACCTGGCGCACCCGGTCCATCGCCGAGACCAGCGCCGCGTCGGCGGGCAGCTCATCGACGAGCGGCCAGTCCGCCAGGTGCACCGAGCGGCCGCCGGTGAGCCCCCGCCAGACCGACTCCGCGGTCAGCGGCAGCAGCGGCGCGACGACCCGGCAGGTCACCTCGAGCACGGTGTGCAGGGTGTCGATCGCGTCGCGGTCGCCTGCCCAGAACCGGTCGCGCGAGCGCCGCACGTACCAGTTGGTCAGCACCTCCAGGAACTCCCGCACCGTCGCGCAGGCCCCCGCCAGGTCGAAGACGTCCATCGCGTCCTGCACGTCGCCGACCAGCTCGTGGGTCTTGGCCAGCACGTAGCGGTCGAGCACGTGCCTGCTGTCCACTCTGGACCGGCCCTCGACGCCGTCGGCGTTGGCGTACAGCGCCAGGAAGTACCACGAGTTCCACAGCGGCAGCACGGCCTGGCGCACCGCGTCGCGGATGCCCCGCTCGGTGACGACCAGGTCGCCGCCGCGCAGGATCGGGCTCGACATCAGGAACCAGCGCATCGCGTCGGAACCGTCGCGGTCGAAGACCTCGTTGACGTCGGGGTAGTTGCGCTTGGACTTCGACATCTTCAGGCCGTCGTGGCCCAGCACGATGCCGTGCGCCACGACGTTGGAGAACGCCGGGCGGTCGAACAGCGCGGTGGCCAGCACGTGCAGCGTGTAGAACCAGCCGCGGGTCTGGCCGTTGTACTCGACGATGAAGTCGCCCGGGTAGTGGTGCTCGAACCACTCGGCGTTCTCGAACGGGTAGTGCACCTGGGCGTAGGGCATCGACCCCGACTCGAACCAGCAGTCGAGCACCTCGGGCACCCGGCGCATCGTCGACTTCCCGGTCGGGTCGTCGGGGTTGGGCCGGGTCAGCTCGTCGATCTGCGGCCGGTGCAGGTCGGTGGGCCGCACGCCGAAGTCGCGCTCCAGCTCGTCCAGCGAGCCGTAGACGTCGGTGCGCGGGTAGGCCGGGTCGTCGGAGACCCACACCGGGATCGGCGAGCCCCAGTACCGGTTGCGGGAGATGTTCCAGTCCCGGGCGTTCTCCAGCCACTTGCCGAACTGGCCGTCGCGGATGTGCTCGGGCGACCAGTTGATGCGCTGGTTCAGCTCGACCATCCGGTCCTTGAACTGGCTGACCGCCACGAACCACGACGACACCGGGCGCTGGATCAGCGGGTTGTCGCAGCGCCAGCAGTGCGGGTACGGGTGGTCGTAGGTCTCGTGGCGCAGCAGCAGTCCCGCGTCCTTGAGGTCGCGGATGATCTGCTTGTTGGCGTCGAAGATGTGCTGGCCCGCATACGGCGGGGCCTCGGCGGTGAACTTGCCGTGCGCGTCCACCGGGACCGCCAGCTCGACGTCGGCGGCGTCGGTGACGGTCTTGTCGTCCTCGCCGAACGGCGCGATGTGCACTATGCCGGTGCCGTCGTCGGTGGTGACGAAGTCACCGGGCAGCACCTGGTGGGCGTTGCGGTTGCCGGCGAAGAAGTCGAACGGCGGCGTGTAGCCGACGCCGAGCAGGTCCTCGCCCTTCATCCGCCCGACCACGTGGTCGGCGACGTCCTCGCCCAGCTCCCGCGCGTAGGCCCCCAGCCGCGCCTCGGCCAGCACGTAGCGCTCGGCGCTGTTGGCGGGCGCCACCACCACGTAGTCGACCTCGGGGTGCACGGCGGCGGCGAAGTTCGACGGCAGCGTCCACGGGGTCGTCGTCCAGACCAGGGCCAGCGCGCCGTCGTAGACCTCGCCCGGCGCGTTCAGGCGCAGCCCGACGGTGACCGCCGGGTCCTGGCGCTGGCGGTAGACGTCGTCCATGCGGGTCTCGGTGTTGGACAGCGGCGTCTCGCAGCGCCAGCAGTACCAGAGCACCCGGAAGCCCTCGTAGACCAGACCCTTGTCCCACAGGGTCTTGAACGCCCACATGACGCTTTCCATGTAGTCCAGGTCGAGCGTCTTGTAGTCGTTGTCGAAGTCGACCCACCGGGCCTGGCGGGTGACGTAGTCCTCCCAGTCGGCGGTGTAGCGCAGGACCGACGTGCGGCAGGCGTCGTTGAACGCCGCCACGCCCATGCTCTCGATCTCGGACTTGGAGGTGATGCCGAGCTGCTTCTCGGCCTCGACCTCGGCGGGCAGGCCGTGGCAGTCCCAGCCGAACCGGCGCTCCACCCGGCGGCCGCGCATCGTCTGGTAGCGCGGCACGGCGTCCTTGACGTAGCCGGTGAGCAGGTGGCCGTAGTGCGGCAGGCCGTTGGCGAAGGGCGGGCCGTCGTAGAAGACGAACTCGTTGGCCCCGTTGGTGCCCGCCTCCCTGGCCTGCACGCTGGCCTGGAAGGTCTTGTCGTCGGCCCAGTAGTCCAGGACCTGGCGCTCGATCCCGGGGAACGACGGCTGCGCGGCGACGCCCTGGGCGTCGGTGCCGTTGAACGAAACCTTGGGATAGGCCATCGCGGATGTGCTCCTCGCGGTGTGTCGGGTCCACCCGGGGACGACACAGGTGCCGCGGTACCACCCCGCTTGCCGCCGGCGCGGAGACGCCGACGACCTCTCGTTGGCCGGCTGTGACGGGCCGGACCCGTCCGGTTCTACTGAGGCCGCGGGGGCCCGTTCTTCCGGAGGCTCCCCGGTGATGGCCGGATCAACGCCGTGGTGTTCGAAGCTTGAACCTCCGGGGAACGACGTCCCAGGAAGTGAGGTGCCCAGGATAGCGCGCGGGCGCCACCCGTTGTTCCGGGGCCGCACAGCTCGGCCGATGACCTGCGCGCCCGCTGCCGACCTCGACCTCCAGGCACAACCGAACCGACCGCTCCGGCTCGTGGTTCGGCCACCTCCCGGTCAGTCGGAGGCGGTCGCACGCCGCCGGTCCGCCAGCGTGGCGTCCGGCGAGCACTGCGCGCAGGGCCCGAAGCCGAGCTCGCGCGCCTCCCGCACGGGCAGCGGGAGCACCTCGCGGCCGCCGAGCCACCCGCAGGACCGGAGGTGGTAGCGGGGCCGCTCGTCGATGACGACGACCTCGGCTTCCAGCTCCGACACCACGAGCAGGTCCGCAGCGTCGGTGTCCTCCTCCGCGGGCTCCACCTCCGCGTCGGGGGGCTCCTGCGCGGCAGGCGCGGGCTGCTCACCCTCGGTCCCGGACCACCGCACCGCCGACGAGCTCGCTTCCCGTCGGCGCCGCGCCCGGTCCACGACCAGCAGCACCACGCCCATCACGCACAGCAGAACCGACGCCCAGGCCCACTCGGGGCGATCGACGACGACCGCGCCGACCAGCACCCCGCCGGCCGCCAGGACCAGCAGCAGCACGATCAACAGCACGTCACTTCACGCCCTTTGCACGGCCCGGCCGGGACGGCCTCCGGCGGCGATACCTCCCCAGGTCACCGCCGCCGACAGCCGTCGTCGTCAGCCCGCCTCGGCGGCACGCGCCCCGAAGCTGTAGCTCTGCTGGCCGGAGGAGCGGCTGCCGCTCTCGGCCGGCGCCGCCGAACCGCGGTCCTGCAGCTCGCGGAGCTGCGACTCCAGGTAGGTCTGCAGTCTGGTGCGGTACTCGCGCTCGAAGGTGCGCAGCGTGTCGATCTTCTTCTCGAGCGCGTTCTTCTCCTGCGTGATGTTGCCCATCACCTCGGCGTGCTTGCGCTGGGCGTCGCGCTCCAGCCCGGCGGCCTTCTCCCTGGCCTGCCGCTCCAGGGTCTCGGCCCTGGTCCGCGCGTCGTTGAGCATGGTCTCCGCGCGGGTGCGCGACTCGTTGACCATGCTGTCGCTCTTGGCGCGCGCGTCGGAGAGCAGCTGCTCGGACTTGGTCCGGGCCTCCGACAGCATGCCGTCGGCCTCGGCCTTGGCCTCCCCGGTCAGGCGGTCGGCCATCTCCTGCGCGAGGCCGAGCACCTTGGCGGCCTGCACGTGATGATCGCCACCCGGCGACGTCTGCTCAGCAGCGGTCGGTGCCGGGACCGGCGCCAGCCGACGGGGCTCCTCCACCACGGGGGCCGGTGCCGCGGAGACCTGCGCCGCCTGGCTGCGGGCGTCGTCCAGGTCGACCTGCGCGGTCTGCAGCTGCGACTCCAGCTGCTCGACCTGGCTGCGCAGGTCGTTGTTCTCCTCGACCAGGCGGGCAAGCTCGGCTTCAACCAGGTCGAGGAAAGCGTCAACCTCGTCCTCGTTGTAGCCCCGCTTGCCGATCGGAGGTTTGCTGAACGCGACGTTATGAACGTCGGCGGGGGTCAAGCCCACAAGATCACCTCACGCACTCCTCGGCTGCGGGTCGTCCGGGTTCCCCGTCACCCGGACTTCACCAGTTGCATCAGTATGAACACAACCAGCAGCAGCACCATAATCGATAGGTCCAGTCCGACGCCGCCGATCCGGACCGTCGGGATCACCCGACGCAGAAGTCGGATCGGCGGGTCGGTCACTGTGTAGATGCTCTCCAACGCGATTGCAACCCCCCCTGCGGGGCGCCAGTCGCGCGCGAACACCCGAACGAGCTCGATCACGATACGTGCCGTGAGCAGCAGCCAGAAGAAGAAGAGAACGTAATAAAGGACGATCAGCGCCGGTTCCACGCTTCAACTGTGCCACCACTCACCCGTAGTTGAAAAAGGCGCCCTCGGCGAGGCGGCGCTTGTCCTCGGCCGCCACGTCCACGTTGGGCGGTGAGAGCAAGAACACTCGATTGGTGACCTTCTCGATCGAACCGCGGAGGGCGAACGCCAGCCCGGCGGCGAAGTCCACCAGCCGCTTGGCGTCCGCTTCGTCCATTTCCGTCAGGTTCATGATCACCGGTGTGCCGTCGCGATACTGCTCGCCGATGGTGCGGGCCTCGCTGTAACTGCGCGGATGCAGGGTTGTGATCTTGCTCAAGTTGAAATGGCTGCCGGTATCGGTTACGGCCCGCAGGCGGGAAACCTGCTCCCGGTGCGCGTCGGACCCCAGCGGCGCCCGGACGGGCGGCTCCGACGGGGACCACTGCCTGCGCGAACGCGCCGGCTCGCGGAACTCCTCGCCGTAGTCGCCGCCGTCCTCCTCGGCCTCCTGCTGGTAGCCGCCCCGGACGCCGCCGGCAACGCGCCGGCGGCCACCCACCCGGTCGGGTGGTGCGTCGTAGGAGGTGTCGGGGTCCGCGTAGCGGTCGCGGTAGACCACCTCGTCGTCGTAGACCTCGTCGATCTCGTCGGCGGGGACCATGCCGAAGTAAGCCTTCAGCTTGTGCAAAGCGCTCATCGGCATGCCCTTCCTCTGCGACTCCACAGCAGCCGAGCGCGAGCGGCCGACCCTCGACCCCCCGATACGGCTACGGCGAGATTAACCGGCGACCTCCCAGCAGCGCAGTTCCGACACGCACGCGTGTCGAGCCGTGCGCCACCGCACTCTCGAGGTCGCCGCTCATTCCAGCCGACATTTCAACAGCTTCGGGGTAGTCCTCCTGCAGGCGCCGGGCAATCCCTGAAAGTGTAGCGAAGGCCACATCCGGGTCTCCGCCAAGGGGTGCCACGGCCATCACTCCCCGCAACCGAAGATCACTGTGGCGGGTGATCTCGGCGGCGAGTGCGGAAACGTCGCCGGGCGGACATCCGCCGCGCCCGGCGGCATCGTCTAGGCCGACCTGGATCAGCACGTCGAGCGGTTCGCCGCGCTCCCCCGCGTCGAGCGCGCTGGCCGTCGCCCGCCGCAGCGCCTCCGCGAGCCGCACGCTGTCGACCGACTCCACGACGTCGGCCCAGCGGACCACCGAGCGGGCCTTGTTGCGTTGCAACTGCCCGATCATGTGCCAGCGCACCGCGGTGTCCGGGCGCAGCTCGGAGAACTCGGCCACCTTGCCGCGCGCCTCCTGCTCGCGGTTCTCGGCCAGTTCGGTCAGCCCCAAGTCGGCCAGCAGCGCCGCGTCGGTCGCCGGGAATGTCTTGGTGACCGCCAGCAACTCGACCTCTTCCGGCTGCCTGCCCGCGGCGCGGCAGGCGGCGTCGACGCGCTCGCGCACCTCCCGCAGCGACTCGGCGATCTCGGCCTTGCGCTCCTGCCTGCTCTCCTCGCTCACCGCTGGTCCTCCGGCTCCGCCCACACGACCGCGGCGAAGCGGCCGGTCCGGCCGCCGTCGCGGCGGTGGCTGTAGAGCTCGCGGGACTCCATCGTGCAGCGCGGGTCGACGCCGATGCCGGCGATCCCGGCGGCCGCGAGCTGCTCCCACAGCCCGGCGCGGATGTCGAGTCCGGTGGTGCCCTTGCGGGTCTTGCAGGCGCTGCCGGGCAGGTGCAGCTCCACGTCGGCCTGCATCTCCGGCGGCACCTCGTAGCACTCGCCGCAGGCCGCCGGACCGAGCAGCGCCTCGATGCGGTCGAGCCGGGCTCCGGCCTCCTGCATGGCCTTCAGCGCGGACACCACGACCCCGACGCGTGCACCGACCCGGCCGGCGTGCACGGCCGACACCACGCCGCTCTCCGGGTCGCCCAGCAGCACCGGCACGCAGTCGGCGGTCAGCGCGACCAGCGCGAGCCCCGGCTCGGCGGTCACCAGCGCGTCGGTCGCCTCGACCGGCTCCGGAACCGGGCCGTCGACGACGGCGGCGTTGCGGCCGTGGATCTGCTCCATCCACACCAGCCGGTCCTCGGCCAGGCCGATTCCCTCGGCGAGCTTGCGCTGGTTGGCCGCCACCGCCGCAGGGTCGTCACCGACCCGGCCGCCGAGGTTGAACGAGTCGAACGGCGGCCGGGACGCACCGCCTTCCCGCGTGGTGATCACGCGACGAATCCGCACTGGCTCTCCATCCCTCCCACGGGCCGGCTCGCCCGCCCGAACGAAAACGACACCGGAGGCCGAAGCTCTCCGGTGTCGATTCTCGCTCATCGCGGCGGCGGGACCGCATCCCCACGACGCGGACCGCGCGGGCCGTTCAGCGGCGCATGAACGGCGGGATGTCGACGTCGTCGTCGTTGTCGTCGGTGACCGGCACCGCCCGGTTCGGCAGCGAGCCGCTCATGCCCCCGTGGGACGGGTATCCGCTGCCGCCGGTACGGGTGGGCACCGACACGCTCGGCCCGGCTCCGTCGCTGCCGAGGACCGCGGAGCGCTGCGCGAAACCGCCGCGCTGGTCGGTGGATTCGCGCTGTTCCGGCTGCGGCTGGGGCCGCTCGGGCTCCTGGTGCTGCGCCGGTGCGGGCGCCTGCTGCTGCGGCGGCTCGGGCTGCGGCTGCGGTTCCGGCTGGGCCGGAGGCTGCGGGGGCGCGGGCTGCTGCGCGACGGGCTCGGGCGCCGGGGCCTGCTGCGGCGGCGCGGGCTCGGGCTCCGGCTTGCTGCCGACGACCTGGCCCTCGGTGACGCGGCCCGCCTCGCCGGAGGCGACCGCGTCGCGGGAGCCGACCTTGGTCGGTTCGAGCTTCTTGTGCGTCGGGGTGCCGGCGTCGAAGCCCGCGGCGATCACGGTCACCCGGACCTCGTCGCCCAGCGAGTCGTCGATCACCGTACCGAAGATGATGTTGGCCTCGGGGTGCGCGGACTCCTGCACCAGCGAGGCGGACTCGTTGATCTCGAACAGGCCCAGGTCCGAACCGCCCGCTATGGCCAGCAGCACGCCGTGCGCGCCCTCCATGGACGCCTCCAGCAGCGGCGAGTTGATCGCCTTTTGCGCGGCCTGCACGGCTCTGCCCTCCCCGCGCGCCGAGCCGATGCCCATCAAGGCGCTGCCCGCCCCGGACATGACGCTCTTGACGTCGGCGAAGTCGAGGTTGATCAGACCGGGGGTGGTGATCAGGTCGGTGATGCCCTGGACACCGGAGAGCAGGACCTCGTCCGCCGAGCGGAAGGCGTCCATCAGGCTCACGCCGATGTCGCCGAGCTGCAGGAGCCGGTCGTTGGGGATGACGATCAGGGTGTCGCAGCAGTCGCGCAGCTCCTTGATGCCCTGCTCGGCCTGGTTGGCGCGCCGCTTGCCCTCGAAGGAGAACGGCCGGGTGACCACGCCGATGGTCAGCGCGCCGAGCTTGCGCGCGACCGAGGCGATCACCGGTGCGCCACCGGTGCCCGTGCCGCCGCCCTCGCCCGCGGTCACGAAGACCATGTCGGCGCCCTTGAGGACCTCCTCGATCTCCTCCTTGTGGTCCTCCGCCGCCTTGTGGCCGACCTCCGGCGCCGCGCCCGCCCCCAGCCCGCGGGTGAGCTCCCGGCCGATGTCGAGCTTGACGTCGGCGTCGGACATCAGCAGGGCCTGCGCGTCGGTGTTCACCGCGATGAACTCGACACCCTTGAGCCCGACCTCGATCATGCGGTTCACGGCGTTGACGCCGCCACCACCGATGCCGACGACCTTGATCACCGCGAGGTAGTTGTGCGGGGGCGTCATCGGATCCGCCTTCCTGATCGTGGCTCTGTGCTCTGGTGCTGATTCGACAGCCGGACTCTCGACGCCCGGGCGTTGTCAACCCCGTGCGGACGGTAGGCATCCCGATGCCTTTGAGTCCAGCAGCCACGCCGCGTGCCCTACCAGGTGTGTCGCGGCGCGCACAGAGCCGAGCTCGGTCCTCCCCTTGTCCGGTTCGCACGCCGGAGCGTGATCACCACCGAACACCGTACCCCGCGGGTGACGGCTGGGGACCAGGCACCGCGAGGTCGGGTTCGCGAGATTCGGCGAAAACACGACCGGAGGTGTCTGATTTGGCCGCGAGCATCGGTTCCACTGGTGAACAGCACGACGAACGAAGGGGAACCGACCGATGAACGCACCACTGCACGGCAGGGTCGCGCTGGTGGCGGGAGCGACCCGCGGCGCGGGACGGGGGATCGCCGTGGAGCTCGGCGCGGCGGGAGCCACCGTGTACTGCACCGGACGGAGCACGCGGGAGCGGCGCTCGGACTACGACCGCCCGGAGACCATTGAGGACACCGCGGAGATGGTGACGGCCGCGGGCGGACGGGGCGTCGCGGTGGAGGCCGACCACCGCGAGCCCGACCAGGTGCGTGCGCTCGTCGAGCGGATCGACGCCGACTGCGGCAAGCTGGACGTCCTGGTCAACAACCTCGGCGGCGAGAACCTCACGGACTTCGGCGGGCCGCTGTGGGAACGCTCGCTGGACAACGGGATCCGGCGGCTGCGGGTGAGCATCGAGGCGCACATGATCACCAGCTTTCACGCGCTGGGGCTGCTGCACCGGCGTCCGGGCGGGCTGTCGGTCGAGATCACCGACGGCACCGCCGAGGTCGACGGCGAGCACTACCGCGCCGAGACCGGCGCGTTCTTCGACGTCGCCAAGTTCACCGCGCACCGGATGGCGTGGGTGCAGGGCCAGGAGCTCAAGGCGCACGGCTGCACGGCGGTGTCGCTCACACCGGGCTGGCTGCGTTCGGAGCTGATGCTGGAGCTCTTCGGGGTCGCCGAGGAGAACTGGCGCGACGCGACGGCCGTCGAACCGCACTTCTGCATCTCGGAGTCCCCGCGCTTCGTCGGCCGTGCGGTCGCCGCGCTGGCGTCGGATCCGGATGTCGCGCGCTGGAACGGGCAGTCGCTCTCCAGCGGCGGGCTGGCGAAGGTCTACGGCTTCACCGACCTCGACGGCACGCAGCCGGACAGCTGGCGCTACGCCGTAGAGGTCACCTACGCGGGCAAGCCCGCCGACGACGCGGGATACCGGTGAACGCCCCGCTGCGCGGCAAGGTCGCGCTGGTGGCGGGGGCGACCCGCGGAGCGGGCCGCGGGATCGCCGTGGAGCTCGGCGCGGCGGGCGCGACGGTGTACTGCACCGGTCGCAGCACCCGGGAGGGCCGCTCGGAGTACGACCGGCCGGAGACCATCGAGGAGACCGCCGAGCTGGTGTCGCGGGCCGGGGGTGAGGGCATCGCGGCCCGGGTCGACCACCTGGAGCCGGAACAGGTCCGCGGCCTCGCCGAGCGGGTCGACGCCGAGCGGGGGCGGCTGGACGTGCTGGTCAACGACATCGGCGGCGAGCACCTGATGGACTGGCACAAGCCGATCTGGGAGCAGTCGCTGGACAAGGGGCTGCGCAGGCTGCGGCTGGGCATCGACGCGCACATGATCACCAGCCACTTCGCGCTGCCGCTGATGATCCGCACGCGCGGCGGCATCGTCTTCGAGGTGACCGACGGCACCGCCGAGGTCAACGAGAAGTACTACCGCAGCGAAGGCGGGGCGTTCTTCGACCTCGCCAAGTTCTCCGCGCACCGGCTGGCCCGCGCCCAGGCCGAGGAGCTGGCGCCCCACGGCTGCACGGCGGTCTCGATCTCGCCGGGCTGGCTGCGGTCGGAGATGATGCTCGACGCCTACGGCGTCACCGAGGAGAACTGGCGCGACGCCACCGCCCGGTCGCCGCACTTCGCCATCTCCGAGACACCCCGCTACGTCGGCCGCGCCATCGCGGCGATGGCCGCCGACCCCGACGTGGCGCGCTGGAACGGGCAGTCGCTCTCCAGCGGCGGACTGGCGAAGGTCTACGGCTTCACCGACCTCGACGGCACGCAGCCGGACGCCTGGCGCTACTGCCTGGAAGTCGAGTGGGCGGGAAAACCCGCCGACGTCACCGGCTACCGGTAGCGGACGTGGCGCGGTAGCCGATCCGGCCGGCTACCGGTAGAGGGCGGTGAGCCGGGAGGCGCTCTCGGTCATCCGCTCGCGCAGCGCGGCGGGTTCGACGACCTCGGCCTCCGGGCCGAGCTCGAGCACCTGGTGGTAGGCGATGTCCAGGGACTCGACGGGCAGGGCGAGGGTGAGCCAGCCCTGCCCGTCGGGCTCGCCGGCGCCGTCGACCGCCTCGGCCACCCCGACGCGGTCGCCGGTGGCGTTGAGCTTGCGCAGGCCGTCGGGGCTGACGCGGACGGTGATGCGCGTCCGCAGCAGGGAGCGCGCGAACTCCGCCGACCGGTCGGCCCAGAACCCGGGCAGGTCGAAGGCGGTGTCGCGGTCGAAGGCGGCGTCGCCGACCTCGACGCGGTCGAAGCGGTCGACCCGGTACACCAGGAAGCGCTGCCCGCTGCGCGCCGCCAGGTACCAGACACCCGCCTTGAGGACCAGCCCGTACGGCTCGAGGTCGCGCCGGACCTCCTGCTCGCCGCGCCGGTACCACGCCGCGATCACGCGGTCGGACCACACCGCCCTGGCGACTTCCGCCAGCCGCGGCGGGGTTTCCGGCTCGCGGAACCAGCGGGGCGCGTCGAGGTGGAAGCGCTGCCTCACCCGGGCGGGCGCGTCGCGGAAGGGCGGCGCGAGCGCGGCCGAGGCCTTCAGGCGCGCGGCCGCGACCGCCTCGGACAGACCCATCTCGCCCGCAGGCCCGGGCACGCCCGCCAGGAACAGCGCCTCGGCCTCGGCGCGGTGCAGCCCGGTGAGCCGTGAGCGGTACCCGCCGACCAGCCGGTACCCGCCGCCGCGCCCGCGCTCGCTGTAGACCGGCACCCCTGCCTCCGACAGCGCCAGCACGTCGCGGGTGACGGTGCGCTCGGAGACCTCCAGCTCCCGCGCCAGCTCGGCCGCGGTCATGGTCCCCCGGGCCTGGAGCAGCAACACCAGTGAAATCAGTCTGGACGCACGCATCTCACCGCGGAGACTACGACCGCCCACCGACACCACGTGCCGGTTCCGCGCAGGTCACTTGAGGCCGGTGGTCTTCAGCGACGCGACCAGCCAGCGCTGGCCGACCAGGAACACCAGCACCGTCGGCAGCGCGGCCAGCATCGCCGCGGCGATGACGTAGTGCTGCTTGGACGCGTACTGGCCCTGCAGGGAGGCGATGCCGACCTGCACGACCCGCAGCGACTCGTCCTGGGCCACCGCCAGCGGCCACAGGAACGAGTTCCAGTTGGCCAGGAAGAACAGCACCGCCAGCGCGGCCAGCATCGGGCGGCTCAGCGGCAGGATCACGTGCCAGTAGATCCGCCAGTGCCCGCAGCCGTCGAGGTGGGCAGCCTCCTCCAGCTCGCGCGGCACGCCGAGGTAGAACTGCCGGAGCAGGAAGATCCCGAAGGCGTTGAACAGCCCTGGCACGATCAGCCCGGCGTAGGAGTCGACCATCCCCAGGCCGCGCACCACGATGAACAGCGGCACCAGGATCACCGGCAGCGAGATCAGCAGGGTCGCGACGACCGAGGCGAAGGCGAACCCCCGGCCCCGGAAGGCCATCCGGGCCAGCGCGTAGGCGGCCATCGAGTGCAGGAACAGCGCGATGGCGGTGACCGTGACCGAGATGAACGCGCTGTTGGCCAGGTAGCGCAGGAACGGCACCTCGGTCAGCACGTAGACGACGTTGTCGAGCGTCAGCTCGCTCGGCCATCCCGCCGAGTACAGCTCGGACTCCGGGCGGAACGCGGCCAGCAGCAGCCAGAGCAGCGGCGCGACGGTGGCGAACGCGATGACGTAGGCCGCCACCGCGCGGCCGGTGACCCGGTTCTCCCGCGCCGGGCCGGGATTCCGGCGCTGCCGGACCGCATCGGTGGACTCGGGGCCCGTTGTCCGGTTCTCACGCATCGAATCGCCCTCCCCGCGTCAGCGCGAACAGGCCCGCGGTCACCGCGCCGAGCACCAGCACCAGCAGGGCGCAGATCGCCGCGGCGTAGCCGAAGCGGCCGAACTGGAACGCCTGTTGGTAGGCGTAGAAGACGATGGTCGAGGTCGAGTTGGCGGGTCCGCCCGAGGTGGTCACGAAGACCAGGTCGAACGCCTGCAACCCGGTCACGGCGTTGATGGTCGCGGTGACCAGCACGAAGAAGCTCGTCGGCCGCAGCATCGGCCAGGTCACGTGGCGGAACCGCTGCCACGCGCCCGCACCGTCCACAGTGGCCGCGTCGTAGTACTCGCGCGGGATGTCCTGCAGACCGCCCAGGAAGATCAGCATCTGGTAGCCCATCAGGAACCACACGCTGATCAGCACCAGCGTGAACAGCGCCAGGCCAGGGTCGCCCAGCCAGGAGATCCCGTCCAGGCCGACCGCGGCGAACATCCTGCTGACCACGCCGGTCTTGTCGGTGAGCATGAACTGCCACATCAGGCCGATGACGACCAGGCTGCACGCGTTGGGCAGGAACAGCGCGGCGCGCACCGCGCCGACGCCCGGGAACCGGTCCTTGACCAACAGCGCCAGCCCGAGCGCGGCGAAGAAGGTCAGCGGCACGAACAGCACCGCGTAGGTGGCCGTGATGCCGAAGCTGCGCCAGAGCAGCCCGTCTCCGGCCATCAGACGGAAGTTGTCCAGTCCGGCCCAGCTCACGTTGCCGAACCCGTCGACGTCGAACAGCCCGACCACCAGCGCCAGCGCGGTCGGCACCGCGACGAACAGCAGCAGGCCCACGCCGTCCGGGGCCAGGAAGGCGAAGGCGGCGGCCGAGTCGTCCCGGCGGCGGCCGGTGCGGCGGGCCGGGGATCTGGTCGCGGTCGGCTCGGTCAGCGTTGCGCTCATTGGGCTCCAATCAGCGGAGATCCCAGCTCCGGCCGTGGGGAGGAAACCTCTCCCGAAAGCCCTTCCAAGCGCGCAGCGAGGCATGGGATCGCGAGCAGCGGCGGGTGAACTACGCCGCCGCCTCGGCGATGCTCACCGCGTGGAAGAAGACCGACGACCTGACGTTTCTCAACGAGGTGTCGTCGGTGCCGTTGCAGCAGGCGCTGCGGCATCTGCAGAGCGCGTTCGCGTCGTTCATCGCCAAACGAGCGAGGTACCCGCGTTTCAAGTGCCGCAAGAAGTCCAGGGCGTCGGCCGAGTACTCCCGGTCGGCCTTCCGGTGGCGTGATGGTCGATTGTCGCTGGCCAAGATGGTCGAGCCGCTGAACATCGTGTTGTCGCGGCCCCTGCCAGAGGGTGCGGAGCCTTCGACGGTCACGGTGTCGCGAGACGCCGCTGGCCGTTGGTTCGTGTCCATCCTGGTCGAAACCAGCGTCGAGCACCTGCCCGCCACCGACAACGCTCTCGGCGTCGATGCGGGGATCGAGTCCCTGGCCACCTTGTCGACCGGGGAGAAGATCGCCAACCCTCGGCACGAACGCCGCGACCGGAAGCGCCTGGCAAAGGCTCAACGGGACCTCCACCGCAAAGCCAAGGGCAGCAACAACCGGGAGAAGGCAAGCCTCAAGGTCGCCCGCATCCACGCACGGATCGCCGACCGGCGGCGAGACCACCTGCACAAGCTCACCACTCGACTCGTCCGTGAGAACCAAACGGTCGTGATCGAGGATCTCAACGTGTCGGGCATGCTCGGCAACGGCAAGCCGGCGCGTGCGATCTCCGATGCTTCGTGGTCGCAGTTCCGCTCGATGCTGGAGTACGAAGCCGCGTGGTACGGCCGTGAGGTGATCGCGGTCGATCGGTGGCTGCCTTCGTCGAAGACATGCTCGGTGTGCGGCCAGGTCGCTGACGCGATGTCGCTTCGCGTGCGGTCGTGGGTCTGCACCTGCGGCGCGGACCATGACCGCGACGTCAACGCAGCGCGCAACATCTTGGCCGCCGGACTGGCGGTTGCAGCCTGTGGAGACGGTGTAAGACCCGCCCGGCGAAAGCCGGAACGGCAACTGTCGGCGAAGCAGGAAACCCAACCCGCGAGGGTCGGGACCTACGGCCTTCGGGCGTGTAGGGGACGTCAATGGATCGCCGCTCCGTCGTAGGTCGACAGGAAGGTGTCGATCTGCTCGGCCGCACCGGCCGCGGCTTCGGCGGGGTCGCCGCCGTCGAGCTGGCAGGACTGCAGTGCGTCGGAGATCGCGCGGTAGACCTCGGGCGGGTAGCGGGGTTCCGGCCGCGCCTCGGCCATCACCTGGTCGGCGAAAACCCGCATCGGCCCGTCGCCGAAGGCGCCGCGCTCCTCGGCCGCGCGGCGCACCGAGTAGCGGGGCGGCAGGTTCGACTTGGCCTCGGTGTTCCAGCGGCGCATCCGGTCGATGCACGAGGGTTCGAAGCTGCCGAGCGCCCAGGCGACGAACTCAGCGGCGGCCTCGGGGTTGGCGCCCTTGGCGTTGGCCACCAGCGCCCAGCTGCCCAGGACCGTGGTGTAGGCACCGCCGGGCGGGGCGGGCATCGGGACGACGCCGTAGCGGAAGTCCGGTGCCTGCTCGGCGATCTCGGCGATGCCCCAGATCCCGGTCTGCTGCATCGCGCAGAAGCCGTCGGCGATGTTGGAGATGGTGTCGTTGCCGCCTTCGCCCTGCACGCGGCGCGGCGCCGAGCCCGCGCGCACCGCGTCCTGCCAGAACCGCAGGGCGTCGTGCACTCCCGCGCCGTTGAACGCCGCGCGGCGCTGATCCGGGGTGAACACCTCTCCACCGGACATCCACATGCACTGGTACCAGGTGAAGTTCTGGTAGTAGCCGGGATTGGTCTCGAAGAGCATGCCGAAGCGCTCCGGGGTGGTGAGCCGTTCGGCGAGGCCCAGCAGGTCGTCCCAGGTGCGCGGCAGATCTCCTTCGGAGAGCCCGGCTTGCTCGAACGCGCGCTCGCCGTAGTACAGCGCCAGCGGCTCGATCTCCATCGGCAACCCGTAGACGCGCCCGTCGACCAGCCGCGTTTCCAGCACCTCCGGCAGGAAGTCCTCGCGTGCGCCGGGCGGCAGGTGCGGGGTGATGTCGGCCAGCGCTCCCCCGTTGTAGTAGCGCAGGAAGTCGCCGGGGCTGAGCAGGAAGACGTCGGGACCGGCACCGGCGCTGAACGACGTCTGCAACGTGGGACCGGCCTTGTAGTCCTTGTTCGGCACGTAGCGCAGCCGGACCTTGACGTCGTGGGTGGCGTTCCAGTCCTCGGCGAGCTGGACGAACCAGTCGCTCTGGCTCTTGGTCTGCCCGCCCGGCCCGTAGAAGTTCCACAGGCTGATCTCGCGGGGATTCCGTCGCGGCGCGCAGCCGACGAGCGCGGGCCCGGTGACGGCGGCCGCCCCGACGCCGCGCAGGAAACCGCGGCGGCTCAACCCCGGACCGGACTCCGTCACCATCGCGCCCCCAACGCCTGGAGAAAACGATTGCTGACGCTATGGCCGTGTCGCGCGCCCCGTCAATGCGCCAACCGGGTAAGCGGACCCCGCTCCGCATGGGCTTTGATCTTGAAGCGGCGAAGCCGCTTGGCCCGCCCCCGCAACCGGCACCGCCGCGCACACCCGCTCCTGCGATGCCCTCACGGGTTGACGCTGGCGAAGAAGCGCTCGATGCGCTGCTCCCCCGCCCCGCGCAGGATCTCCTCCGGCCTGCCCTGCCGCAGGATCCGGCCGTGGTCGACGAACACGACCCAGTCGGCGATGTCGCGCACGAACCGGAGTTCGTGGGTGACCACCAGCATGGTCCGGCCTTCTTGCGCCAGGTCCGACATCACCGACAGCACCTCGCCGACGAGTTCGGGGTCCAGCGCGGAGGTCGGCTCGTCGAACAGCAGCACGCTGGGCCGCATCGCCAGCGCTCGTGCGATGGCGACGCGCTGCTGCTGCCCGCCGGAGAGCTCGTGCGGATACCGTTGCAGGTGCTCGGAAAGCCCGACCTTGCGCAGCAGTTCCAGCGCGTTGGCCCGGATCTCGTCCGGCGCGCCGACGCGCAGGTACGCCGGCGCCAGCATCACGTTCTCCAGCACCGTCTTGTGTGGAAAGAGGTTGAAGCGCTGGAAGACCATGCCGACGTCGCGCCGCTGCTCGGCGAGCTCGCGGCTGCCCGCCGGGCGCCCGTCGGCCCGCCTGCCGATGGCCCGCCCGTTGACCTCCACGGTGCCCTCGTCGGGCACCTCCAGGTGGTTGACCACCCGCGCCAGCGTCGACTTGCCCGCGCCCGACGGGCCGATGACCGCGACGACTTCTCCTTGGTGCACGGTCACGTCGATGCCGTCGATGCCGCGCCGGTCGCCGAAGTGCTTGCGCACCCCGCGCAGCTTCACGACCTCCCGGCCCGAGTGCGGCACGCGCCGCCGGGCGATGCGCGGCGCGCCGATCACGTCCATGTCGGCGCCCTGCACGACGGGCGACCGGTCGCCGCGGACGCGGCGGCGCACGTCGAGCCGCCGCTCGACGAACGCGCGGACCTGGTCGAACAGCGTCACCAGCACCACGTAGAAGATCGAGACCGCCAGCAGCGTCTCCAGCACCTTGAAGTTCTGGGTGTAGAGCCGCTGGCCGACCAGCAGGATCTCGGCCAGCGAGATCGAGCTGACCAGCGAGGTCAGCTTGAGGATGGTGATGAACTGGTTGCCCAGCGAGGGAAGCGCGACCCGGAACGCCTGCGGGATCACCACCAGCCGCTGCACCCCGCCGTAGGGGATGCCCAGCGCGCGGGCCGCCTCGCCCTGCCCCACCGCGACCGACTTCAGCCCGCCGCGGTGGATCTCGGCGATGTATGCGGTCTCGCTGAGCACCAGTGCCACCAGGCCGACCACGAACGGGCTGCCCAGCACCGGCCGCAGTTCGGGGATGACCTGCGGGAGGTTGTAGATGAAGATCAGCAGCACCAGCAGCGGCAGACTGCGGAAGAACCAGACGTAGGCGGAGGCGGGAACGCTCAGCACCCGCAACTCGGACCGCTTGAGCAGCGCCAGTCCCATGCCGAGCACCGTCGCGATGCTCCACGCCAGCACCGCGAGCACGGCCACCATCAACGCGGCGTTCCACAGTTCGATGTTGCCGAACAGGCCGACGGTGTAGGCCCAGTCGAAGCCGAAACCGTCGTCTTCCCCGGGCGTGCCCAGGTTCGCGCGGACCAGTTCCGGATCGACGGGGCGCAGGTTGTAGCGCTGGAGCAGGCGGTCGTACTCGCCGGACGCCTTCAGCTCCTCGAATGCCTTCGTCACCTGCTCCTTCAGCGCGGGGTTGCTGCGCGCCAGCCCGATACCCACCGAAGTCGGGTACAGCAGCCCGGAACTGGTGATCACCAGTCCGCGGCCGGAGTGGTCGACCGCCGCCTTGGCGACCGCCGCGTCGGTGGCCTGCACGTCGAGCTGTCCGGCGATCAGTGCCTGCGTCGCGACCGGATCGCTGGCGAACTCCCGCACGTCGATGCCCGGCCTGCCCTCGCGGACGCACGCGGCGCTGGCCTGCTCGCGGAGCTGGGTGACGATCTGGCCGCCCTTGATCACGCCGACGCGCTGACCGCACAGCTCAGCGGGCCCCGCGGGGCGCAGGGGCGAATCCGTGCGCACCACGAGGGAGTTCCCGGTGGTGAAGTACGGGACGAAGTCGATTTCCTTCGCCCGTTCCGGAGTGATGTAGAGCGCCGAGATCGCCACGTCGTAGCGCTGCGCCTTCAGCCCGGCGATGAGCTGCTCGAAGCTGGTGTCGACGAACTCCGGGCGCAGCCCCATCCGCTGCGCCAGCGCGCGGTCGAAGTCGACGTCGAAACCCGACGGGCGACCGGAGTCGAAGTAGTTGTACGGCGGGTAGCTGAGGTCCACGCCGACGGTCAGCCGGTCGGGCGCGACCAGTTCGGGCCTGCCGCTCGCGCCGCCGCTGGAACATCCGGCCAGCAGCAGACCGATCAGGAACAACAAGCCGAGCCTGGAGGTCAGTTCCCACCTCATGCGCGCCGTTTCAGCTCCCCGGGTCGTGTCACCGGCAGGGATTGTGCTCCGCACCGTGGTGGTGCCGTCCAGTCCCGCGCGGCCGATCGCATTCCAAACGTGATCATTCCAGCACGCTCCGGGGTCGGGGCGGTTCCGGCGGAAATCGCGGTACGTTCGCCCCGGGCCGAGCCGATCGGCCCAGGACACGGCGAACGGAGTGATCGAGTTGAACGATCGGGCAGCCGCGTACCAGGCCACCGCCGGTGGCCCGCTGGATGTCGACACCGCGTTCTACGACCGGGTGGCGGTGCGCGCGGGCGCGCACGAACTGGTCGAGTCCTTCGAGATCCCGATCAGGTCCGGGCGCGCGTGGCACGTGCCCGCCGGCCACCTGTGCCGGATCGTGACGGTCACCGGCCCGCAGGTCGGCGACCTCAACGTGTGGAACGCCGCCGACCCGCGCGAGCGGATGTGGGCCTCCCGCACCCGGCAGCTCCAGCGCGCGCACATCAGCACCCACGACCGCATCTGGTCCACGCTGCCGTTCCTGCGACCGCTGCTGACCGTGACCGACGACTCGCTGGCCGGCTACGGGGAGGACGATCAGGGCGGGCGGGTGCACGACCTGCTCGGAACCCGCTGCGACCCCTACGTCAACCGGATGCTAACCGGCGAGGACTTCGACTTCCACTGCCATTCGAACCTGGTGCGCGCGGTCCTGCCGCACGGGCTGACCGAGTTCGACGTGCACGACGTGCTCAACGTCTTCCAGTGCACCGGGCTCAACGACGAGGACCGCTACTTCATGAAGGCGTGCCCGGCGCGGGCGGGCGACTTCTTCGAGTTCTTCGCCGAGATCGACCTGCTGTGCGCGCTGTCGACCTGCCCCGGCGGCGACCTGTCGGTGCCGCTGTGGGGCCCGGACGCGCGCGACCCGCTGGAGGTGTGCAGGCCGCTGGGTGTGGAGGTGTACCGGCCGGACGGGGAGCTGCTGAGCGGGTGGTCGTCACCGCCGCGCGCGGCCTACCGGAACCTGCACGGCATCAAGCGTCCTGAGTGGACGGACGTGGGGTGAGTGCCTTCGGCCGAGGCCGGGCACCGTGCTGCCGCAACGGCGGCACGTGTCCGGCGCGGTCGTGCCGTTTCTCCCACGCTTGCGGGAATTCGCGCAAGCGTGGGAAACGGCGCCGTTTTCCTCGCCGTTCAGGAGAAGTGCGGTGGGCCGCCGTGCAGTGCGCGGCGGGTGGCTTCCTCGTCGGCGAAGAAGTCCGGGAGCTGGGGCTCGGTGTCGTAGTAGCGGTGGAAGACCGGGGTCTGCCCGCCCGACATCGGCGGCACGATCCAGCTCCAGTCCGCCGGGCACTTCCGTCCGGCGGCCTCCTCCCGCCGCACGTGGGTGAGGAAGCGCTCGGACTCGGTGTGGTGGTCGGTGACCGTCACCCCGGCCTCGTGGAACGAGTGCTGCACGGCCCTGGTCAGCTCCACCAGCGCCCGGTCCTTCCACAGCGTGTCCGGCCGGGAGGTGTCCAGGCCGAGGCGTTCGGCGACCACCGGCAGCAGGTCGTAGCGACCGGGGTCGGCGAGGTTGCGGGCCCCGATCTCGGTGCCCATGTACCAGCCGTTGAACGGCGCCGCGGGGTAGGAGACGCCGCCGATCGACAGCCGCATGTTGCTGATCACCGGGACCGCGTGCCAGCGCAGCCCGAGCGCGCCGAACCACCGCAGGTCCGGATGCCTCAGCGCCACCTCGCTGATCGCGTCGCGCGGCAGCGCGAACATGTGCGCGCCTTCCTCCGCCGTCTCCACGACCAGCGGCAGGACGTCGAAGGCGCCGGGCTCGCGCGGCGGGTGCCAGCCGAAGCTGCGCACGGCCGCGGTGAAGCCGCGGTAGCGCGGATCGCCGAGGACGCTGCCGTCCCGGCGCTCGTAGCCGGCGTAGCGGATCAGCTGCTCGTTCCAGATGCGCGGGGCCGGGCGGCTCGGCGTGTCCGGCGGGAAGATGCTGATCACGGGACGGATCTTGCCGCCGTTGGTGGCCTGGCGCAGGTGCTGCACGCAGTGCCCGGCGACGTCGGCGACGGTGTGCACGTCGCGCAGGTCCCGCACCTTCAGGCTCTTCCAGTACAGCCTGCCGATGCAGCGGGCGCTGTTGCGCCACGCGACGCGCGCGCCGAAGGCCAGCTCGGCCTCGGTGTGGCGGTACGTGCCGACCGTCTCGACCTCGTAGCGCATGCGGTCGATGCGATACTGGAGGGAGCCGGAGTCGCGGTTCTCCGCGTGGAACAGCCGCAGGAACTCCTCGGCCTCGGCCATGTCCACCGGCGGAGCGCCCGCCGGACGGCGGCTCGCGACGCGTAGCCGCCGGGTGGGCGCCGCCGCCCTGCCCGCGCCGGAGAAGAACGACTCCGGAGCCTCGCCACTCACCCTGAACACAGGTCACACGTTAGCGTGACGGAAACGATCTTGATCGGCAGCTCAGGCGGTAGATGAACGTCGCCCAGCACGGACGGTCGAAGATCAGAACGGGACCGTCCGGGTCCTTGGAGTCCCGAGCCGCCACATCTTCGCCCACGAACGCCACCTCGACGCAGGCACCGTTGTTACCGCTGCGGCTGGACTTGCGCCAGCTCAAGCTGGCCCGATCGGCTGGCACGCTGCTCGCCTCCGCGTCAGGCGCCGATCAGCGAAGCGATCAACGCGAGCGAATCATATATGTGCTGCCCTGACCTCGATCCTGGAGAAAGGCACAGCCTCAGAGCCGATCCTTCCGCGCCAGGACCGTGACCGGGATCCGTAGCGACCTTGGTCAGCAGTTCAGGCGCGCCACGAACGCCGTCCAGCGCGAGCGGTCGAAGACCAGAACGGGACCATCGGGGTCCTTGGAATCACGGGCCGCCACGCCCTCGCCCACGAACGCCACCTCGACGCACTCTCCCTGGTGGTTGCTGTGACTCGACTTCCGCCAGCGCGCGTGCAACAGGTTGGCGTCGACCATCGGAACCCCGATCAGGAGAACTCGTCGGCCCGGTCGCGGATCAGCGACAGCGACTCGCGCGGGCTCGACGCAAGCTTGCGAACCTCTTTCGCAATCATCGTAAACGTGTCGACAAGCCGCTGGTCGTCGGAGTAACAAGCGCCGATCGCCGGATGCTGCTGGACGTAAACGGCGGGATCGAACTCGGCGAATTCCAAGAGGGTGAACGCCCCGTCGACAGCCGCGTGCGGGCCAGCCGCGGTCGGCAACACCTGGATGACCACGTTGTCCCGCTTGCTCATCGAGGCGAGGTGTTCGAGCTGCTCGCGCATGACTTCCGGCGAACCGACCGGACGCGACAGCACGGACTCCTCGATGAGCGCGACCAGTTCCAGCGGTTCGTCCTCGCTCAACCTGTGCTGCCGTTCGAGTCGAAGACCGACGACGAGTTCGCGCTGTTCTGGCGCAACCATCGGACTCCGGTCAGTCAGCGCGCGGATGTAGCTTTCCGTCTGCAGCAGACCGGGCAGCACGCCGTGCGCATAAGTGATCTCACGTTCAGCTTCACCTTCGGCGCCGACGAGATCGGCGAACCAGTCCTCGACGACATCAGCGAAGGGCGCCCACCAGATCGGCTCATTGGACCGCTTCGCCCACTTCACCAGCCGTTCGGTCTCGATGTCAGACGCTCCGTAGAAACGGAGCAGGTCCCGGACGTCACGCCACTGCAAGCGATGTTTTCCGGCCTCGATGCTGGAGATCTTCGGTTGCGTGCAGCCGAGTTCCCGGGCAGCTTCCGTCGTCGTGATCTTGCGCCCGTCCGGACCCGGCGTTGCCTCGCGCAGTGTGCGCAGCTCGCGGCCGATTCGCCTCCGCAGCCAACCCGAGTCCGTCCTCGGCGTCATCGATTTCCTCCTGTCGTAGCCGGCTGTCGTAGCCGGTTGCCCCAGTCCGTCTTAACGGCGCCAACGGCTGCGTCGACAGGAGATCCACCCGATCGAGCAATATCGGTGGCTTTTAAATAGACGAGAACTTCATCGCGATCATCGACATTTGATCCTAGGAGGACGCCGTGCCTGAATTCGACGCCGATGCGCTGGCCCCGTTCGGAACTCGAGAGGAATTCATGGCCGAACTGCTCGATCTGGCCAGGGAGACCGCGCCGAAACTGTTCGCGTTGTGCGAAGAGGTCGGCGACCTCCACCGCGGGCATGTCGAGTACTGGGGCATGGCGTTCGACGACCACGCCGCGATCGTGAGCGCCGCGGGGCGGATGAACGGATCGTTCCGGTCGGCCGAGTCCGCGCGGAGCAGGCTTTCCAGCATCGGGAGCCAGCAGCTGCACCTGATGTGGGTGTAGTGGTGCTGTCCTACTTCGCCACGGTGGGCAGAATCGGGCTGGTCACGTCGTAGACGCGGCCGGGGCGGGTGAGCAGGGGCGTCAGGATCGCGGCCTTGCGCGGCGTCTCACGCACGTCGCCCCACTCCACCTCGCGGTCGCCGCGCAGGTGCAGGCGCAGGTCGCGGGGGTTCTGCGCGATCACCGCCGTCACCTCGGCGCGCACGGCCGGGGGCAGCGCGGTCAGCACGGTCATCGCGGCGGTGATCGCCGGGTCGCCCGGACCGGCGGGGCGCGCCTCCAGCCTCGGCAGCCCGGCCGGGGCCTGCGGCACCTGGTCGAAGGTGACCCCGCCCGCGTCGACGAGCTGGAATCCGGTGCTGGTGACCAGGTAGGCCACCGGCACGCGCTCGGTGACCCGCAGCTGGACCGTCGACGGCCACGCCAGCTCGACCCCGGCCTCGGCGACCTTCGGCACCGCGCGCAGCCGCTCGGCGATCTGCTCCTCGTCGACCTGCAGCATCGGCTTGCCCAGCTCTACCCCGGCCGCGGCCAGGACCTCCTGCTCGGACAGCGCACCGTTGCCTTCGACGCGAACGTCGCGCACGCCCAGCACGGGCGTGAAGTACAGGACGAGCGCGACCACGGTCGCCGCCGCGACCACCCCGGGCAGCAGCCAACGCCGCCACGGCGGCGGCACGGCGGCGGCACGCACCGGCCGGCCGCCGGTGCTGCGGCGCACCCCGGGCCTGGCCGGTCCGCGACCGCGCGACCGCGTCGTCACGCGCGCTCCCCGGGCAGGGCAAGGTCCCCGCGCAGGCCAAGGTTGTCCGGCCCCGGCGAGCACGCGCGCTGCGACAGACCCGGCAACCGGGCCGGACCAGCCACGCCCCGCCGGACCGGTGAGCACGCACGCGGCAGACCTCGCCGGACCGGCGAGCACGCACGCCGCAGCAAGCCCGGCACGGCCGGGCGGCGACCGGCGGTCATGCGTCCTCCTCGTTCGCCCCGCTCTCGCGCTCGACCTCGGCGAGGATCTCCGGGCCGAGCATCGTCACGTCCCCCGCACCCATGGTCAGGACCAGGTCGCCGGGCTGGACGAGCCCTGCCACCAGCGGCGCGGCGGCGGTGAAGGACGGCTCGTAGTGCACCCGCTCGACGGGCAGCGGCACCGACTCGGCGATCAGCTCACCGGTGACGCCCGGCTGCGGGTCCTCCCGCGCGCCGTAGACGTCGAGCACGACGACCTCGTCGGCCAGCCCGAGCGCCGTGGCGAACTCGCCCGCGAACGCCGCCGTGCGCGAGTACAGGTGCGGCTGGAAGACCACGACCAGCCGTCCGTCGCCGACCACCGGGCGCGCCGCGCGCAGCTGCGCGTCCACCTCGGTGGGGTGGTGGGCGTAGTCGTCGTAGACCCGCACGCCGTCGGCGCGGCCCTTGAACTCGAAGCGCCTGCGCACACCGCCGAACGCGGCCAGGCCCTCGAGCAGGCCCTCCAGCGGTGCGCCGAGCTCCAGCCCGGCCAGCAGGGCGGCGACGGCGTTGGCCGCCATGTGCTCGCCGGGCACCGCCACCTGGACGTCGAGCCGGTCGCCGGAGACCTCGACGGTCACGACGCCCGAACCGTGCTCGGGGCGGTAGCCGACCATGCGCGCGTCGCCGTCGGCGGTCACCTCGTGGCCGTAGCGGCGCACCCGCACCCCGGACGCCTCGGCCTGGTCGGCCAGCAGCGCCGCGCCCGGGTCGTCGGCGCAGGCGATGAGCACGCCGCCCGGCTCGATGCGCTCCACGAACCGCTGGAAGACCTCCGTGTAGGCCTCGGCGGTGCCGTGGTGGTCGAGGTGGTCGGGCTCGACGTTGGTCACCACCGCGACCGAGGGCGCGAACACCAGGAACGAGCCGTCGCTCTCGTCGGCCTCGGCGACGAAGACACCGCCGTCGCCGTGGTGGGCGTTGGCCCCCGACTCGTTGAGGTCGCCGCCGATGGCGAACGACGGGTCGAGCCGGCAGTGCTGCAACGCCACGGTCAGCATCGAGGTGGTCGAGGTCTTGCCGTGCGTTCCCGCCACGCAGGCCACGCGGTGGTCGGCCATCAGCGCCGCCAGCGCCTCCGCCCGGCGCAGCACCGGGACGCCGCGCTCCTGCGCCGCGACCAGCTCCGGGTTGTCCCGGCGGATCGCGGTGGAGACCACGACCGCCGTCGGGTCACCGTCGAACTGCTCGATGTTCTCCGCCCGGTGCCCGAGCGCGATTTGCGCGCCCTGCGCCTTCAGCGCCAGCACCGTGCGCGAGTCCCTGGCGTCGGAACCCGACACCTGCCTGCCTCTCGCGAGCAGGATGCGCGCGATGCCGCTCATCCCCGCGCCGCCGATACCGACCAGGTGCACCCGCTCCAACAGCGCGGTCACGTCCGCGGCGGACGGATCAAGGTAGGTCCCACCGGCCGCATCGGTCCTCATCGCCCGGCCACCTCCAGCACGATCTGGGCCAGCACCCGGTCCGCCTCGCGGTGCCCGGTGCTCAGCGTCGCCCGGCTCATCTCCTGCAACCGCTGGGCGTCCAGCGCCAGCGGCAGCAACTCCTCGACGACCCGCTGCGGGGTCATCTGCTCGTCCGGCACCAGCCGCGCGCCACCGGCGCTGACCACCGGCTGCGCGTTGAGCGCCTGCTCGCCGTTGCCGTGCGGCAGCGGCACGAAGACCGCGGGCAGGCCGACCGCCGAGACCTCGGCGACCGTCATCGCCCCGGAGCGGCAGACCACCAGGTCGGCCGCGGCGTAGGCGAGGTCCATCCGCTCCAGGTACGGCACCGCGTTGTAGACGGGCGCGCCCGGGACCTGCTGCACCGCCAGGGTGTTCTTCGGTCCGTGGGCATGGAGCACGCCGACCCCGGCGCGCCCCAGCGCGTCGGCCGCGCCGGAGAAGGCCGTGTTGAGGGTGCGGGCGCCCTGCGAGCCGCCGAAGACCAGGATGGTCGGGGCGTGCGGGTGCAGCCCGAAGTGGGCCCGCGCCTGGGCGCGCAGCGCCGCGCGGTCGAGCGTGGTGATCGACTCCCGCAGCGGGATGCCGATGGTCCGCGCCCCGGCCAGGCCGCTGTCGGGGGTCGCCGACAGCACCCGCTCGGCGAACTTCGCGCCGACCTTGTTGGCCAGCCCGGCGCGGGCGTTGGCCTCGTGCACCACGATCGGGGTCTTGCCGCGCGCGGCGAGGTAGGCCGGCAGCGACACGTAGCCGCCGAAGCCGACGACGACGTCGGCGCCGACCCGGTCGAGCACCTCACGCGTCCGCTTGACCGACTCCCGCACCTTCAGCGGCAGCTTGAGCAGTTCGGGGGTGGGCTTGCGCGGCATCGGCACCGGCGGCACCAGCTCCAGCGGGTAGCCGCGGGCCGGCACCAGCCGGTTCTCCAGACCGCGCTCGGTGCCCAGCGCGGTGACCTGCGCGTCCGGCCGCAGCCGCCGCACCGCGTCGGCCAGCGCCAGCGCCGGCTCGATGTGACCGGCGGTACCGCCACCGGCCACCACGACCGACGGCGCCCGCCGCGCCATGGCGTCGCCCGCGCCGTACCCGGCCGCTTGCTGCCAGCTCAACGATGTCCTCCTCGTGTCTGCGCCCGGGATCCCGGGCCGCTGCGCGCTCCGCGCGCGCGTGCCTCTCCGGATCCCCGGCGGGTGGCTTGTGCCCCCGGGGTCTTCACCCCGGGGCGGCTCGGTGGGGTGGTGGCCCGCGCCGGACGCCGCTTCACCGGCGGCCGGTAGGGCTCTGGGGTGGGCAACCGCAGCAACCGGCCCACCCTGCCCGGTCCCAGAGACCGTAGCGCGGCGATCGCCTCCGGCTCGTGCCGGGCGAAGTTCGCCAGCAGCCCGAACACCAGCATGGTCGCCACCACCGAGGACCCGCCGGAGGAGATCAGCGGCAGCGGCAGGCCGGTGATGGGCAGCAGCCCGACCACGTAGCCGACGTTGATCGCGGCCTGCCCGACCAGCCAGGTCGTCAGGGTCGCCGCGATGAGCCGGATCCACGGGTCGGTGTTGCGGGCGGCGATGCGCATGCCGACGTAGGCGGTGGTGCCGAACAGGACGAGCACCAGCGAGCAGCCGACGAAGCCCAGCTCCTCGCCGATGACGGCGAAGATGAAGTCGTTGTGCACGTTGGGCAGGTACTGCCACTTGGACCAGCCCTGCCCCAGACCGCGGCCGAAGAGGCCGCCGTCGGCCAGCGCGTACTGCGACTGCTGCGCGTGGTAGCCGCGGCCGCTCGGGTCGGAGCCGGGGTCGAGGAACGTCGTCAGCCGCGCCATCCGGTAGTCGGCGACCATGGTCAGCACCACGCCCGCGGTCACCGCGGCAAGCAGGACCACGCCGAAAAGCCGCAGCGGCGCGCCCGCGAACCACATCAGCGCGGCCAGCACGATGAACAGCGTGATCGTCGAGCCGAGGTCGGGCTGCAGCATCACCAGGGCGAACATCAGCAGCGCGCCGGGCACCACGGGCACCAGCAGGTGCCGGTACTGGCCGAGCAGGCCGCGCTTGGTGACAAGCACGTGCGCGCCCCACAGCGCGAACGCGACCTTGGCGAACTCGACCGGCTGGAAGGAGACCCCGGCGATGATGAACCAGCTCTGCGCGCCGTTGACCGTCGCCCCCAGCGGGGTCAGCACCAGCACCAGCAGGCCGAGGCAGGAGGTGAGCAGGATCAGGCTGTACCGGCGCATCAGCCGCACCGGCACCCGCAGGGCGATGTAGAACAGCACCAGCCCGGCCAGGCAGTACAGCACCTGCTTGCCGAAGACGTTGTAGGTCGAGCCCGCCTTGCTGAACGAGTCGACGCTGGAGGCCGACAGCACCATCACCAGGCCGAACACGGTCAGCAGGCCGAAGATGGCCAGCAGCAGGTGGAACGAGGCCAGCGGCCGGGTGAGCCACGCGGTCAGCGGCGAGAACAGCGCCCCCGCGCCGCGCCGGTCGACGCCGCGGGCCTGCCTCGGGGCGGTCTTGGTGGCGGTGGGCACGGCCGGTTTCACCCGCCGTTGGCCGGGGCCACCGAGCCCGACAGCACTTCGCGGACCGCGTCGGCGAACGCGCGGCCGCGGTGGGCGTAGTCGGTGAACATGTCCATGGAGGCGGCGGCGGGTGCCAGGACGACGGCGCAACCGGGCTCGGCGAATTCACCCGCGAGGCGGACAGCGGCAAGCATGCCCGCATCGTCCCCCGACTCCACCTCGCGGACCGGAACATCCGGGGCGTGTCGAGCCAGCGCTTCGGCGAACCGGGCGCGGTCCTGGCCGATGAGCACCACCGCGGCGAGGCGGGGGGCGTTGGCCGCGACCAGGTCCTCGACGTCGGCGCCCTTGAGCAGGCCGCCCGCGATCCACACCACCTTCGGGTGCGCGCGCAGCGCGGCGTCGGCGGCGTGCGGGTTGGTGGCCTTGGAGTCGTCGACGTAGGACACGCCCGCGGACTCGGCCACCACGACCGAGCGGTGCGCGCCGGGCTGGAAGGCGCGCAGTCCCTCGGCGACGGCCTCCGGTTCGACGCCGTAGGCGCGAGCGAGGGACGCCGCGGCCAGCGCGTTGGCCACGTTGTGCGGACCGGCCGGGTGGACGTCGGCCAGCGCCGCCAGGCGCTCCCGGTCGCCGAACGCGCGGTCCACCAGCGCGCCCGCCTCGACGCCGAGACCGCCGGGCGCCGGTTCTGACAGCGTGAAGGACACCCGCCGGGCCTGCGTCGGCGCGCCCGCGTCGGCCAGCCGCACCGACCACTCGTCGTCGGCGTTGTGCACCGCGACCGAGTTGCCCGCGTAGACGCGGGCCTTGGCCGCGCCGTAGGCGTCGAGCGAGCCGTGCCAGTCGAGGTGGTCGGCCGCGAGGTTGAGCACGACCGAGGCGTGCGGCGCGACCGTCTGCGACCAGTGCAGCTGGAAGCTGGACAGCTCCACCGCCAGCACCCGGTGCCCGGCGCGGACCGCGTCGACGACCGGCAGGCCGACGTTGCCGCAGGCCACGACGTCGACGCCGCCAGCGCGCAGGATCGATTCCAGCATGCCGACCGTGGTGGTCTTGCCGTTGGTCCCGGTGACCGCGAGCCAGGTGGCGGGCTCCGGGCGGTCCTGGTCCAGGCGCCAGGCCAGCTCCACCTCGCCGATCAGCTCCACGCCCGCGGCCGTGGTGGCCGCCAGCAGCGGCGACTCCGGCCGCCAGCCCGGGCTGGTGACCACCAGGTCGGTGCCCTCCGGCGGCTCGGTCAGCCCGGGGACCAGCTCGGCGCCCTGCGCCTGCAACGAGGCCAGGGCCACCAGCCGGTCGGACGACGCGTCGGAGACGGTCACCGAGGCACCCGCGGCCAGCAGCGCCTCGGCCGCCGACCGCCCGGACACCCCGGCACCGGCGACCAGCACCCGCAGACCCTCGAACCGACCCGTCGTCAACGATCCTCCACTGCGTCAGTGCGGGCACGCCCGCACCCGGTCGGGACCGCGAGCCGGCTCGCGGTCCCCCACTGCGTACCGCGGGGCGCCGTCCGTGCGCCCCGGCCGGGGACGTGAGCCGCGCTGCCCACGCCCCCCGTGCGGGTCATGCTCCGCCGGCGGTGGCGGTCGCCGAGCGACCCGCCGGCGAGCACTCCCCTAGAAGAACTCGCGCGCCAGCGAGAGCCAGTCCGCGTAGAACAGGCCCAGGCCGAACATCGCGCTGATCGCGGCCAGGACCCAGAACCGGATGATCACCGTGGTCTCGGCCCAGCCCGCCAGCTCGAAGTGGTGGTGGAACGGTGCCATCCGGAACAGCCGCCGCCGCGTCGAGCGGAACACCACGATCTGCATGACCACCGACAGCGCCTCGACCACGAACAGGCCGCCGATGATGATCATCAGCAGCTCGGTGCGGGTGACCATCGACAGCCCGGCCAGCAGGCCGCCGAGGGCCAGCGAGCCGGTGTCGCCCATGAAGATCTTCGCCGGTGCGGCGTTCCACCACAGGAAGCCGACGCACGCCGCCATCGCCGCGCCCGCCACGAGCGCGATGTCCAGCGGGTCGCGCACCGTGTAGCAGGCCAGCGCCGGTCCGTTCGGCGCCGAGCAGTTGTTGCGGAACTGCCAGAACGAGATCACCACGTAGATCGCCAGCACCATCGCCGCGGTGCCGCCCGCGAGCCCGTCCATGCCGTCGGTGAAGTTCACCGCGTTGGACCAGCCGCTGATCGCGATGTAGGCGAAGATCACGAAGCCGACCGAGCCGAACGAGATCACCGTGATGTCGCGGATGAACGACAGGTGCTCGGAGGCGGGCGTGATGCCGTTCTGGTTGGCGAACTGCATCGCCAGGATCGCGAACAGCAGCGACGCCACCAGCTGGCCCACCAGCTTGGCGGTCTTGTTCAGGCCGAGGTTGCGCTGCTTGCGGATCTTGATGAAGTCGTCGAGGAACCCGACGATGCCCAGCGCGGTGGTCAGGCCGAGCACCAGCAGCCCGGAGGCGGTCGGCGGCTCGTCGGTGACCGTCAGGTGGGCCACCAGGTAGCCCGCCCACATGGCGACCAGGATCGCCACGCCGCCCATCGTCGGCGTGCCGCGCTTGGCGGCGTGGGACTGCTGCACCTCCTCGCGGATCTCCTGCCCGAAGCCCTGCCGGGAGAAGACGCGGATGAGGTACGGGGTGAACAGGATGGACACGACCAGCGCCACGGCGGCGCCGACGAGGATGCTCTTCACCGGGCACCCCCGTCCGGGTCCTCGATCAGCGCCTCGGCGACCCGCCACAGGGCGGCCACCTTCGACGCCTTGGCCAGCACGACATCACCGGGTCGCAGCTCGGCGCGCAGCAGCGCGACGGCGGCGTCGACATCCGGCACCAGAACCGACTCCTCTCCCCATGAACCTTCCAGCGACGCACCGTGGTGCATTCCCGCCGCCTGGTCCCCGACGACCACCAGCCGGTCGATGTTGAGCCGGACGGCCAGCCGTCCGATCTCGTCGTGCGCTTGTGCCCCGGCCTCGCCCAGCTCGCCCATCACGCCGAGGACGGCCCACGCCCGGCCGGGACGGCCACGGGTCATGGAGGCCAGCGTCTTCAGCGCGGCGCGCATGGACTCCGGGTTCGCGTTGTAGGCGTCGTTGACGACCGTGACGCCGCCGGCGGTCTCGGCGACCTCCATCCGCCGCGCCGAGACGCGCCGCACGCCGCTGAGCCGGTCGGCGACCTGCTCCAGCGTCGCGCCGAGCTCCAGCGCGATGGCCGCGGCGCTCAGCGCGTTGCCGACGTGGTGCTCGCCGTACAGCGGCAGCGACACCGCCGCCGACCCCTGCGGGGTGACCAGCGTGAAGCTGGGCCTGGCCTGCTCGTCGAGCACGACGTCCTCGGCCCGCACGTGGGCATCGGGCGACTCCCCGACCAGCACCACGCGGGCGCGCGTCCGCGACGCCATCGCCGCGACCAGCGGGTCGTCGGCGTTGAGCACCGCCACGCCGTCGGCCGGCAGCGACTCGACCAGTTCGCCCTTGGCCCTGGCCACCGCCTCCTGCGAGCCGAACTCGCCGAGGTGGGCGTGGCCGACGTTGAGCACGGCGCCGATGCGCGGCGGCGCCACGTCGCACAGCTTCGCGATGTGGCCGACGCCGCGCGCCGACAGCTCCAGGACCAAGTGCCGCGTGTCCTCGTCGGCGCGCAGCGCGGTCCACGGGTGCCCGAGCTCGTTGTTGAAGGAACCGGGCGGCGCCACGGTCGGCCCCATCGGCTCCAGCAGCTGGGCGATCAGGTCCTTGGTGGAGGTCTTGCCGGACGAGCCGGTCACACCGACCACGGTGAGCTCCGGCAGCCGGTCCACCACGTACCGCGCGAGCTTGGCCAGCGCCGCGAGCACCGCGGCGCCGGAGCCGTCGGTGTCGCCCGCCAGCGCCATCAGCCCGGCGGCGTCCGCGGGTACCGGCGGCACGATCACCGCGGGGGCGTCGACCTCGCGGGCCGCGAGCACGCCCGCGGCGCCGTCTGCGACGGCCCCCGCGGCGAAGTCGTGGCCGTCCACCCGTTCGCCGGGCACGGCCACGAACAGCCCGCCGCTGGCCACCTTCCGCGAGTCGAACTCCACGCTCGCGGACACGATCTCCGATCCATCCGCACGATGGAGCCTGCCGCCCACCGCTTCCGCGATGTCAGCCAGGCTGAGCCGGATCACCTTGCCTCCTCGTCGCCCTGCCCCCGATGGACTTCGGTGTCTCCCCCGTCGGCGTGGGCAGCGCCCAGCCGCCTGCGCAGGGCGGCGGCGAGCTCTTCCCGATCGGAGAAGGGATGGACCACGCCCGCCACCTCCTGTCCCGTCTCGTGCCCCTTGCCCGCGACCACGACGATGTCGCCGCTGGACGCTCGCGCCACCGCCTCGGCGATGGCCTCCCGCCGGTCGCCGCGCTCGATGACCTCGCCGCGTTCGGCGGCGGGCACCGCGTCGGCACCGGCGAGCATGGCGGCCCGGATGTCGGCCGGGTCCTCGCTACGAGGATTATCGTCGGTGACGATCAGTAGTCCGGACCGGCGTGCGGCGGCCTCTCCCATCAGCGGCCGTTTGGCGACGTCACGGTCTCCTCCGCAGCCCAGGACCACGATCACGCGGCCCTCGGCCTGTGCACGCGCCGCGTCCAGCACCGCCGCGACCGCACCCGGCTTGTGGGAGTAGTCGACCACGGCGGTGAAGTCCTGCCCCAGCGCGACCCGCTCCATCCGGCCCGGCACGTCGACCTCGGCCAGCCCGCGTTCGATGGCCCAGGTGGGGACCTCCGCGGCGTGCAGGATGCCGATGGCCAGCAGCGCGTTGGCGATGTTGAACGGTCCGGGCAGCCGCAGCCGCATCCGCAGCGAGAGCCCGCCCGGGCCGTGCGCGGTGAACTCCTGCTCGCCGGTCGGGAACGCCTCGACGTCGGTGGCGGTCCAGGACGCGTCGCCGGTGGTGGAAACCGTGATGGTGCCGGGCTTGACCAGCTTGCGGCCCCAGTCGGTGTCGGTGCAGACGACCTCGTGCTCGGAGCGGCCGTCGAAGAGCAGCGCCTTGGCCTGGAAGTAGTCGTCGAGGTCGCGGTGGAAGTCCAGGTGGTCCTGGGAGAGGTTGGTGAACCCGCCGACGGTGAAGCGGGTGCCCGAGACGCGGCCGAGCGCGAGGGCGTGGCTGGAGACCTCCATCGGCACGTGCGTGACGCCGTGCTCGACCATCACCGCCAGCAGCGCCTGCAGGTCGGGGGCCTCGGGGGTGGTGAACGCGCTGTCCAGGCGCTCACCGGCGATGCGGGTCTCCACGGTGCCGACCAGGCCGGTGGTGAAGCCCGCCGCGGCCAGCGCCGACTCGAGCAGGTAGGTCGTGGTGGTCTTGCCGGAGGTGCCGGTGACGCCCAGGATCCGCAGCTGTTGGGAGGGCTCGCCGTAGATCTTGGCTGCGGCGGGCCCGAGCGCGGCGCGCGGGTCGTCGTGCACCAGCAGTGCGACCCGGCCCGCGCTGACCTCCGGGTGGTCGAGCAGGTCCGCCCGGACCACACCGGCCTGGTCCGTCAGGACCGCGACCGCGCCGGCGTCCAGCGCGGTGGCGGCGAAGTCGGCGCCGTGCACGCGGGTTCCGGGAAGCGCGGCGAACATGTCGCCGGGGCGCACGTGCTGAGCTCTGAGCGTCGCGCCCGCCACCGGCCGCCCGGAGGGGCCCTGACCAGGGGCGCGAAGGATTCGCGCGCCGATGAGCTCGGCTAGCTGTTCGGTGTCCACCGGCTCGACGTTCGTGGGGCGAGGCGGGGCTGTCGCGACCGCGGAAGGCACGTCGCGACAGGCTACCGGTACCACCTGACGGGTCATCCTCATGGTCGGCCGCGCGTTCGGGGTGCCGCCCCCGGGGCCTTTCGGCGCAACGGCGGCTGCGCCGGACGCCCTCCGCGCCTGGATGAGCACGGAGTGGTCGCAGCTCAGCCGCTCGTGTCCGCCGAAGGCACCGCCTACCAGCCCCGGGTCCTGGTGGTGCGCCTCCGCGCCGAGCGGGTCGCAGGCCCGCTGTCGATCACGTCGGGCGGCGACCCGATGCCAGGCAACAGCCGCGCCGGAGCATCTGGCAGGTCTCGCGGAACTGATCGGAGCCGCGCGCTGACCACCGACCCCTGCCACGGGGCCAACACCCGCGGCCGTTCAGGGGCCCGGCCCTGCTCTGTTCATCCGAACTTTGTGGTGTCCCATCACGGTGATCGATTACGTTCCGACGACCCGTTTGGTTGGAAAATCCCCACCAGGAGGACTCCGTGAACCGACGTCCCACCCGGATCGGCCGATTAGCCCTCGCCGGCGCCGCCGCCGCGGCCGTCTCCGTCTTCCCCGCCGTGACCACCGCGAGCCCGGTCGTCGACGCCGCACCCGCACTCGTCCAGCAGGTCCCCGCCGCGCCGCCCGCCGCGGCCGACCCCGCGGACGGCACTGCCGACGGTGCGGTCGAGTGGTTCAAGTCCAAGCAGGGCAACACCTCATACGAGGGCCTGTGCGAGAAGGCCGTCGAGAACGCCTGGGGGACGACCGGCGTGTGGCCCTCGGCCATCGCGCACTGGCAGGGCGCGGTCAACGCGGGCAAGGCGCACGAGGGCGACACCAACCCGCCGAAGGGCGCCTTCGTCTACTGGAACATCAGCCAGTACGGCCACGTCGGCATCGCCGACGGCAACGGCGGCTTCTACTCCAGCGGCATCGACGGGGCCATCGGCCACCAGGACAGCCTGTCGTACTTCGGCAACTACCTCGGCTGGAGCGACCCGCAGGTCCCGGCCGGGCTGTGAGACCAGGGGTGGGGCCGCTCTAGGGGTCGGCCCCACCCCCGGTCGCCAGACGCGCTCAGTGGCCGTCGCGGGGCACCGCGCTGCCGGATTTGCCGACCAGGAAGTCCAGGTCCGCGCCGTCCGACGCCTGCAGGACGTGGTCGTAGTAGAGCCGCTGGTAGCCGCGCGGATAGGGGTTGTCGGGGTCCTTCCAGTCCGCGCGCCGCCGGACCATCTCCTCCTCGGAGACCTCGAGGTCAAGCGTCCGGTTCGCCACGTCGAGGTGCACGACGTCGCCGGTCCGCACGAACGCCAGCGGCCCGCCCGCTGCCGACTCCGGCGTGACGTGCAGGACGACCGTGCCGTAGGCGGTGCCACTCATCCGGCCGTCGGAGATGCGCACCATGTCGTCGATGCCGCGGTTGAGGATCTTCTTGGGCACCGGCACGTTGGCCACCTCGGGCATGCCCGGGTACCCCTTCGGCCCCGCGTTGCGGATGACCAGCACGGTGTTCTCGTCGACGTCGAGGTCCTCGTCCTCGCACACGGCGTAGTAGTCCTCGGCGCTCTCGAACACCATCGCCGGTCCGCGGTGGTGCAGCAGCCGCGGCGAGGCCGCCGACTGCTTGATCACCGCGCCGCCCGGCGCCAGCGTCCCGCGCAGCACGGCGGTGCCGGTGCCCGCGGCCTGGAACGGCTCGCCGCGCGGGGTGATCACCCTCGGGTCGTGGATCTCGGCGTCGGCGATGTTGTCGGCGACCGTGCGGCCGGTGACGGTCAGCACCGACCCGTCGACCAGCTCGCCGAGCTCCTTCATCACCGCGGGCAGCCCGCCCGCGTAGCAGAAGTCCTCCATCAGGAACTTCCCGCTGGGCATCAGGTTCACCAGGGTCGGCACGTCGCGGGTGTCGGCGTCGAAGTCGTCGACGGTCAGCTCGACCCCGGCCCGCTTGGCGATCGCGATCAGGTGCACCACGGCGTTGGTGGAGCCGCCGATCGCGGCGTTGACCCGGATCGCGTTGCGGAACGCCTCGCGGGTCATCAGGTCCGAGGGCTTGAGGTCCTCCTCGACCATGCCGACGATCCGCCTGCCGACCTGCTGGGCGGTGGCGTAGCGGCGGGCGTCCACGGCGGGCCACGACGCCGCGTAGGGGAACTGCATGCCCAGGCCCTCGACGACGCAGGCCATCGTCGACGCGGTGCCCATGGTCATGCAGTGGCCGTTGGACCGCGACATGCAGCCCTCGATGAAGTAGCACTCCTCCTGGTCGATGCGGCCCGCGACGAGATCCTCCTCGGCCTTCCACACCGCGGTGCCCGAGCCGATGTCGGTGCCCTTGTACTTGCCGTTGAGCATCGGCCCGCCGGTGAGCATCACCGCGGGCAGGTCCACGCTGGCCGCGGCCATCAGCAGCCCCGGCGTGGTCTTGTCGCAGCCGGAGAGCAGCACGACGCCGTCGAGCGGGTTGGCCCGGATCGTCTCCTCGGCCTGCATCGCCAGCAGGTTGCGGTAGAGCATGGTGGTGGGGCGCATCAGGGTCTCGCCGAGCGCCATGTTGGGGAACTCCAGCGGGAAGCCGCCCGCCTGCCATACCCCGCGCTTGACCGCCTCGGCGATGCGCTGCTGGTGGGCGTTGCACGGCGCCAGTTCCGACCACGTGGTGCCGATGCCGATCACCGGCCGCCCGTCGAAGACGTCGTCGCTGTAGCCCTGGTTCTTCAGCCAGGAGCGGGCCGTCATCCCGGCCCTGCCGTGTGCCCCGAACCAGCTCGCACTCCGCCTCGACGTACTCACCGGCGCCACTCCTTCACCGTCGAAAGGGCCTGTGCGACGAACGTAACCAGGTGGCCGCGAACGCGCGCAATAGAACGCCGGAGTGTTCGTGTTTTCGGACGACGACTGGAACGCTGAACGAAAAACCGGGCCCAGCAGCGTTGACCGTCCCGATCTCCCCACCTACTCTGTGTCCCAAATCACGAACTTTGTTCGGTATTTCGTACAGCACCTCAACGGGGAGGTCCGGTGCCCCAAACCAACGACGAGGCCCTGCCCGCGGCGGTGCGACGGGTGATGTGGCGGCTGATGCCGTTCCTGTTCTTCATGTACGTCATCGCGTTCCTGGACCGGGTCAACATCGGGTTCGCCAAGGAGGAGTTCCAGGCACACGCGGGCATCTCCGAAGCCGCCTACGCGTTCGGCGCGGGGCTGTTCTTCATCGGCTACGCGCTGTTCGAGGTGCCCAGCAACCTGATCATGCAGCGGGTGGGCGCCCGCTGGTGGATGTGCCGGATCATGGTCACCTGGGGCCTGATCTCGGCCGCGATGGCGCTGGTCAACAGCGAGACCCTGTTCTACCTGCTGCGGTTTATGCTCGGCGTGGCCGAGGCCGGGTTCTTCCCCGGGGTCATCCTGTTCATCACCCACTGGGTCCCGCACGCCTACCGCGCGCGCTGCAACGCCCTGTTCTACCTGGGAATCCCGCTCGCCTCGGTGCTCGGCGGACCGCTCTCGGGACTGCTGCTGGAGCTCGACGGCGCCGCCGGAATCCTGGGCTGGCAGTGGATGTTCGCGGTCGAGGGGCTCATCGCGTGCGTCGTCGGCGTGTGGGCTTTCTTCTACCTCGACAACAAACCCGCCGACGCGAGGTGGCTGTCGCAGCCGCAGCGCGACGCCCTGCAGTCGGCGGTGGACCTGGAGGCCGAGCGCAAGCGCGAGCACAGCCCGCACCGGCTGCTGACCTCGCTGGTCGACCCGCGCGTGCTCTACTTCAGCCTGGTCTACTTCCTGATCCAGTGCGCCGTCTACGGCATGACCTTCTACCTTCCGACGCAGGTGTCCGCGGCGGTCGGCGGCGAGGTCGGGTTCGCGGTGGGGCTGGTGACCGCGATCCCGTGGACGGTCGCGCTGCTGGCCAACCTCGCGGTGTCCTCGGGCGCGGACCGGGTTTCCCAGCACCGCAAGCGGTTCGTGGCAGCGGCGTGCCTGTGCGCCGGATCAGCCGGCATCGCCGCCTCGGCCTACTTCTCCAGTCCGGTCCTGGCCATCTGCGGCCTCGCGGTCGCCGCCGCCGGCTACATCTCGGTGCAGCCGGTGTTCTGGACCTTCCCCGCCGCCTACCTCACCGGCACCGCCGCCGCGGCGGGCATCGGGCTGATCAACTCGCTGGGAAACCTCGGCGGTTTCGTCGCCCCGGTGGCCAAGAACTGGGTCGAGGAAACCCTTTCCTCCGACTCGGCCGGGCTCTACCTGCTGTCGGCCTGCGGCCTGGCCGCCGCCGCGCTCTTCCTGCTCAGCTCCCGGCTGCCGGCCCCGGCGGCACGCAGCACCGCGCACCCCGCTCCAGAGGAGGCCCGTTGAAGATCCGCCAGGTACGCGCGCTCACCGTGACCGGTGGCGGCGCCGACTACCACGACCAGGCCGAGGACCACTGGATCGACGACCACGTCGCCACCCCGATGGCGAAGTACCCCGAATACCGCGCCAGCAGGCAGGCTTTCGGCATCAACGTGCTCGGCACGCTGGTCGTCGAGGTCGAGGCCGAGGACGGCACCGTCGGCGTCGGGGTGACCACGGCGGGCGAGCCGGGCGCCTACATCGTGGAGAAGCACCTGGCGCGGTTCGTGGAGGGCGCGTCGGTCACCGACGTCGAGAAGATCTGGGACCAGATGTTCAACGCGACCCTCTACTACGGGCGCAAGGGCCTGGTGCTCAACGCGATCAGCGCGGTGGACCTCGCCCTCTACGACCTGCTCGGCAAGATCCGCCAAGAGCCCGTGTACGCGCTGCTCGGCGGCCCAGTGCGTGACGAGTTGCAGTGCTACGCCACCACGGGCCGCCCCGACGTGGCCAAGGAACTCGGGTTCCTGGGCGGGAAGATGACGCTCCAGCACGGACCCGCCGAGGGCGTCGAAGGACTGCACGCCAACATCGAGCGGCTGCGCACCATGCGCGAGCGGGTCGGGCCCGACTTCTGGCTGATGTTCGACTGCTGGATGGCGCTGGACGTCGAGTACGCCACCAGGCTGGCCCACGCCGCCGCCGAGTACGACCTGAAGTGGCTGGAGGAGGCGCTGATCCCCGACGACTACTGGGGATACGGCGAGCTGCGCAGGCGGATGCCGTCGACGATGCTGATGACCACCGGCGAGCACGAGCACACCCGCTACGGCTTCCGGCTGCTGCTGGAGATGGGCCGCCCCGACATCATCCAGCCCGACGTCAACTGGTGCGGCGGGATCACCGAGCTGCTCAAGATCTCCGCGCTGGCCGACGCCCACGGCGCGATGGTGGTCCCGCACGGATCGAGCGTGTACTCCTACCACTTCGTCATCACCAGGCACAACAGCCCGTTCACCGAGTTCCTGATGATGCATCCGCGGGCGACCGAGGTGGTGCCGATGTTCTCGCCGCTACTGCTCGACGAGCCAGTGCCGGTCGGCGGCCGCCTGCGGCTGCCGGAGACACCGGGCTTCGGGGTGCGGCTCAACCCGGAGGTCGAGCTGCGCCGCCCCTACGACCACGACTGAGCGCCTGCGTTCGGTGCGGCGCAGCCGCTCGGCCGGCCCGGCTGGTCAGCGCCGCATCGTGCCCTCGTCGAGGTAGCGCTGGTGCCACGACAGCGCCTCGGCGAGCAGGTGCGGGGTGTGGCCGCCGAAGGACGACCGCAGCGCGCGTTCGTGGTAGTCGCGCAGCGCGGGCCGGAAGTCCGGGTGCGCGCACCTGTCGATGACCAGCTGCGCCCGCCTGCGCGGTGACAGCCCGCGCAGGTCGGCGAGCCCCTGCTCGGTGACGATGACGTCGACGTCGTGCTCGGTGTGGTCGACGTGCGAGACCATCGGCACGATCGCCGAGATCGCCCCGCCCTTGGCCACCGACGGGGTCACGAAGACCGACACGTAGGCGTTGCGGGCGAAGTCGCCGGAACCGCCGATGCCGTTCTGCATCCGGCTGCCCATCAGGTGCGTCGAGTTGATGTTGCCGTGGATGTCGGCCTCGACCACGCCGTTCATCGCCAGACAGCCCAGCCGTCGCACGAGTTCGGGGTGGTTGCTGATCTCCTGCGGCCGCAGCACGATCCGGTCGCGGTAGGCGGCGGCGTCCCGGTTGAACCGGTCCACGGCCGCCGGGCTCAGCGAGAACGCGGTGGCCGACGCGGTCAGCAGCTTGCCGGAGTCGATCAGCTCCAGCATCCCGTCCTGGATCACCTCGGTGTAGGCGGTCAGCCCCTCGAACGGCCCCTCCCGCAGCCCGGCGAGGACGGCGTTGGCCACGTTGCCGACCCCGGACTGCAACGGCAGCAGGCTCCGCGGCAGCCTGCCTGCGGCGACCTCCAGGTCGAGGAAGTCCAGCACGTGCCCGGCGATGGCCCGCGAGACGCCGTCGGGCGGGGTGAAGACCGTGTTGCGGTCCGGCGAGTCGGTCCGCACGACCGCGACGACCTTCTCCGGCGGGCACTCCAGGTACGGCGAGCCGATGCGGTCGGCCGGGTGCGTCAGCGGGATCGGAGTGCGCCGCGGCGGCAGCGCGGTGCCGTGGTAGATGTCGTGCATGCCTTCGAGGTGCTCGCTCTGCCACGAGTTGACCTCGAGGATCACCTTGTCGGCGCGCTCGATCCAGGTCTTGTTGTTGCCCACCGAGGACGACGGGACCAGTCGGCCGTCCTCGGTGATCCCGCTGACCTCCACGACCGCGACGTCCAGATCGCCGAAGAAGCCCTGCCACACCCGCTGCGCGACGTGCGAGAGGTGGATGTCGGTGTAGTCCATCGCACCGGAGTTGATCTTCTCGCGGCTGACCGGGTCGGACTGGTAGGGCATCCGCAGGTCGATCCCGTCGGCCGCGGCCAGGACCCCGTCCAGCTCCGGAGCCGTCGACGCGCCCGTCCACAGGCCGACCTTGCCGGGCTGTCCCGCGGCGGCCTCGGCGGCCAGCCGCTTGGCCAGCGCACCGGGCACCTCCTTGGGATATCCGGCACCGGTGAATCCGCTCATGCCGATGTTGGTGCCCGGCTCGATCATGGCGGCGGCCTCCTGCGCCTCGACCACCTTGTTCGCAAGAGCCCGGTTCCGGATCCGCATCGATCCTCCCTTTCGCTTCCACGTCCGCACGGCCGAAGGCGACCCGCCGGAGTTCGGCCCGAGATGTGACGCGGATCGTAGAAGCGGAACCGAGCGGAAATAACCGTGACGCGCACTACAAATCGCGTCCGTCTCGTCGTCGGCCGGGAACTCGGCGCCGATCGGCGGAAGTCCGCACAAGGCCCCGAACTGCGTGAAAGCCGGAGCTGGACATCGGATTCGCGGCTCGGCCGCACAAGATCGCCACCCGTGATCCGGTGCACTTCCCGGTTCGCACCGCGACACCGGCGATTGCGCTGCGAACACCGGGCCCGCCGAGCGGAACCGGCTTGGAAACCCGTTCGTGCCAGTGCCCGGAATCCGGTGATCGGCCTGGTCAGCAGCCCTCGGCCGGCGGCTCCGCCGAGGATGCGGCACAGGCCCGGACATCGCGGGAGGAACGGCGGCGCACTTGATTCGCCGGGCGATTCACCTAACGTCAGCGATGCGCCGATCGCAGCGACGACGCGGCGGCCGGAAAACCCGGCCACGGCGCGGGAGCTCCCCTTTTCGCATTCGATCTCGAGCAATTCGAGGAAACGGAGCATGAGCCAGAACGTCCGAGTCCGCTCGCGCGGAACGCAGAACCCGACCGCCTCCACCCACTCCCTCGACCTGCGGCACCAGGTCTTCGGGGACAACCCGCTGGAAGTCCGCGAGACCGGCCATTACACCCACGAGTACGTCGGCGGCATCGTCGACCGGTGGGACGAGCTGATCGACTGGGACAAGCGCGCCGACGGCGAGGGCCGCTTCTTCATCGAGCAGCTGCGCTCGCGCGGCGTGCGCACGGTCCTGGACGCCGCGACCGGCACCGGTTTCCACTCGGTCCGGCTGCTGGACGCGGGATTCGACACCACCAGCGCCGACGGCAGCCCGCAGATGCTGGCCAGGGCGTTCCGCAACGGCATCGAACACGGCGGGCACGTGCTGCGCACGGTCAACAGCGACTGGCGCTGGCTCACCCGCGACGTGCAGGGCCCGTTCGACGCGGTCATCTGCCTCGGCAACTCCTTCACGCACCTGTTCTCCGAGCACGACCGGCGCAAGGCGCTGGCGGAGTTCTACGCGCTGCTCAAGCACGACGGCGTGCTGGTCATCGACCAGCGCAACTACGACGCCATCCTCGACGGCGAGTCCTCCAGCGGCCGCACCTACTACTACTGCGGTGCACGCGTCTCGGCCCGTCCCGACCACGCCGACGAGGGGCTGGCGCGCTACAGATACACCTTCCCCGGCGGTGACGAGTTCTTCCTGAACATGTACCCGCTGCGCAAGGACTACCTGCGCGGGCTGCTCCGCGACACCGGCTTCCAGCGGATCGACACCTACGGCGACTTCCAGGAGACCTACGCCGACGCCGAGCCGGACTTCTTCGTCCACGTCGCGGAAAAGCGCTACCTCGAGGAGTCCGAACCGACCAGCGGCGCCTGACGACAGACACCCCGCCATCACGGCGCCGCCACCGCCGGTGGGCCCACTGCTCCGGGCCCACCGGCCTCCGCCGTCCTGTTCAGCTTCCCCGCGCGGGCTTGAGCCGCAGGTCCGCCTCGACGCGGGCCGCCGTGGTGACCAGCGGCGGCACCACCTCGTTGCGGACCACCTCCTCCGTGGCGCCGCGGGCGTCGAGCGAGACGTTGACCGCCGCGACCACCCGGCCATCGGCTCCCCGGACGGGTGCCGCGACGCCGCGCAGCCCCGGCTCCAGCTCGTCGTCGGAGATCACGAACCCCTGCCTGCGCACCTTCGCCAGCTCGGCCAGCAGGCCCTCCCGGGTGGTGATGGTGTGCGGGGTGATCCTGCCGAGCTCCATCGCCCGCAGCCGCGCATCCAGGTGCTCCGGCGGCATGGCCGCCAGCAGCACCTTGCCCATCGACGTGGCGTGCGCGGGGAAGCGGGTGCCCACCGGGATCGACACCGACAGCAGCTTCGGCCCCGGCACCTGCGCGACGTAGCGGACCTCGTCGCCGTCGAGCACCCCCACCGCCGTCATCTCCCGCAGCTCACCGGTGAGCCTGCGCAGGTGCGGCTCGGCGATCTGCGGCAACGACCGGCTCGACAGGTAGGCGTAGCCGAACTCCAGCACCTGCGGCGTCAGCGCGTACTGCCTGCCGTCGTGGTGGACGTAGCCGAGGTCGATGAGCGTGAGCAGCAGCCGCCGGGCGCCCGCCCGGTCGAGGCCGCTGGCCTCGGCCACCTCCGTCAGCGTCATCTCCGGCCGGTCCGGCGCGAACGCCCGCAGCACCGCCAGCGTGCGCTCGGCCGCCCGCACGAAGTGCGCACCACGAACCGCTGCCACCACGCCTCCCGGTCGACTCGCGGGCAACGCGTCGATGCTAGTTCGCCGCGACCCGGCCCGGCGCGCTCATCTGGCCTGGAGCGTCTGCACCGGAGCGGGCTCCTTCGACAGCGGGATCTGGTAGCGCTGGGTCAGGAACGACGCGATGTCGTGGAACAGCGGAGCCGCCGACTTCCCGCGCGCCGGGTCGTCGAGCATCAGCCCCACCACGAACCGCGGGTCGTCGGCCGGGACTATCCCGGCGAAGGTGCTCCAGTACTCCGACTGGCTGTAGCAGCCGCAGGACTTGTCGATCTTCTGCGCGGTGCCCGTCTTGCCCGCTATCTGGTAGCCCTCCAGCGCCGCCTCCGGCGCGGTGCCGCGCTGCTGCGGAGCGTCCTGCACGACCGAGCGCAGCATGTCCCTGACCGTGTGCGCGGTCTCCGGGCTGACCACCCGCACCGGCTCCGGCGCGGGACGCGCCACGTGCGTGCCGTCCGGGCGGATCTCGGCCGAGATCATCCTCGGCGGCACGCGGACACCGTCGTTGGCGATCGCCTGGTACATCCCGGCCATCTGCAGAACCGTCATCGAAAGGCCCTGCCCGATCGGCAGGTTGCCGAACGTGCTGCCGGACCACTGGTTGCGCGGCGGCACCAGGCCCGGGCTCTCACCGGGCAGCTCGACGCCGGTCTTGCGGCCGACGCCGAACTTCTGAACCAGCTCGCTGAAGCGGTCCTCGCCCAGCTTCTGGGCCATCATCAGCGTGCCGACGTTGGAGGACTTGCCGAGCACGCCGGTGAAGGTCAGCGGCAGCACCCCGTGCGGCCAGGCGTCGCCGATCACCGCGTCGGCCACCTTGATGCTGCCGGGCACCTGCAGCACGTCCTGCGGCGTCACCAGGCCGTGCTCGATCGCGCCCGCCGCGGTGATCACCTTGTTCACCGAGCCGGGTTCGAACGGCGTGGTGACCGCCGGGTTCGCCACGCCCTGCGGCGACCACGTCGCTGGTTCGCTCGCCGGGTCGAACGTCTTGTCGTTGGCCAGCGCGTAGACCTCACCCGTCTTGGCGTCCAGCACGACCGCGCTGCCGCCCTTGGCCCCGGACTCGGTGACGTAGCGGGACAGCTCGCGCTGGACCATGAACTGCAGGTCCGAGTCGATGGTCAGGGCCACGTCCGAGCCGGGTGTCGGCGGCTCCAGCTCGCGCTCGGTGCCGGGGATGACCAGGTCGCTGCCCATCGCGGTGTCGGCGACCTTGACCCCGTCGCGGCCGGCGAGCGTGGTGTTCAGCGAGTGCTCCAGGCCGAGCAGGCCCCGGACCCTGCCGTCGTCCATCGACCAGCGGGCGGCGCCGATGATGTTGGCGGCCACGTCGTCGGCGGGGTACTCGCGCACGGCGCGGTGCTCGGCGCCGATCTCGGGGAACTCCTCGGTGATCGTCCGCGCGGTCGCGACGTCGACCAGCGGACCGAAGTACCTGAACTTCACGGGCATCGACAGGACGTCGTAGACCTCCTGCTCCGGCAGCCGGTCACCGACCTTGGCGTGGATGAACCGGGCGATCTCCCGCTTGTACTGCTCGGCCGTGGGCTTGCCCGGGTCCTTGGCGTGCGCCTCGTCCTTGGTCCTGGTGAGGTCGCTGGGGTTGGCGTAGAGCTGCTTGGCCTCGCTGTTGAAGGCCAGTACGTTGCCGCTGCGGTCGAGGAAGGACCCCCGCTCGGCGGGGGCGTTGTCCCTGGTGATCCGCTGCCGCTCCGACTTCTCCGACAACGCGTTGGCTTGGAAGCCCTGCACCCACACCAGCCTGCCCGCGGTCATCACCAGCGCGATGACCAGCAGGATCCTGCCCACCACCAGCCGCCGGTCGCTGCCGGCGACGTCGATGCGGGCCGTGCGGCGGCCGCGCCGCGCCGCCCTGCGGACCATCAGCGCCCCTCCACCGCCGGAACCAGCGCTGCCTGCCGACGCGGGTCGTGCCCGGCCTGCTCCGGTGGGGCCGCCGGCGGCTCGCCGGCCTGCGGCGGGGCGGGCGGCGCCTGGACCGGCGGCGGGGCCGGGGCCTCGGCGGCCTGCGGATCACCGACCACGCTGACCGTGCCGTCCGGGTTCGTCACCAGGTGCGCGGCCTGCGGAGCGGGCACCAGGCCCTCGGCGGCCGCGGCGCGTTGCAGCGCCGGCGTGGAGTTGCGCGCGTTGACGTCGAGCATCAGCCGTTCCTTCTGCTCGTTCAGCGCGGTGAGCTCGGCCTCGCCCTGCTGGAGCCGGTAGGAGCCGCTGACCGCCGCGATCGACAGCCACAGCGTCGCCACCAGGCCGGTCGCCAGCAGCGACATCGAGACCACCACCAGGGGCAGCCGGGACCCCGCGACCCGCTCCGGGAGCATCGCCGCGGGAAGCGCCACCCGGCGCGGGCGGCGCTGCTCGGTGGACTGGCGCTGCCTGGTCGGCCGCCGCTCCGGGGCCTCGCGCAGCGAGCGCTCGCGCCGCGCCTCGCGGCGGGCGTAGGCGCGCTCGGCCGCCGCCGACCGGGTCCGCTTGCCCCCGGCCGGCTGCTTGGTCTTGGCCGACTGCTCGCGCTCGGTGGTACTGGCGCGCGAAGCGGTCGTCCTGCTCCGTGCCGGTGCTGTCATACCGCCTCCTTGATCCGCTCCGCGGCCCGCAGCCGCACCGAAGCGGCCCTGGGGTTGGCCGCCGTCTCCGCATCCGATGCCAGTTCCGCTCCCCTGGTGAGCAGCCGGATCTCCGGGCCGTGGCCCGGCAGCTCCACCGGCAGGTCCACCGGGGTCTTCGATTTCGCCCGCTCGGCGAAGGTCCGCTTGACCATCCGGTCCTCCAGGGAGTGGTAGGACATCACGACCATCCGGCCGCCCACCGCCAGCGAGTCCAGCGCCGCGGGCAGCGCGCGCCCGAGCACCTCCAGCTCGGCGTTGACCTCGATGCGCAGCGCCTGGAAGGTCCGCTTGGCCGGGTGCCCGCCGGTGCGCCTGCTGGCCGCCGGGACCGCGTCGTAGAGCAGCTCGACCAGCCGCCCACTGCGGTCGAACGGGGCCTTTGCCCGCTCCCGCACGATCGCCGCGGCGATCCGGGCGGCGAACTTCTCCTCGCCGTAGTCGCGCAGCACCCGGGTCAGCTCGGCCGCCGAGTAGGTGTTGAGCACGTCCGCCGCGGTGCGGGGCGCACCGGAGTCCATCCGCATGTCCAGCGGAGCGTCGTGGGCGTAGGCGAACCCGCGGTCGGTCTCGTCGAGCTGCAGCGACGAGACGCCGAGGTCGAACAGTGCACCGTCGACCTTGGACAGGCCCAGCCCGGCCAACGCCTCGGTCCACTCGTCGTAGACCGCGTGCACCAGGTGCACCCGGTCGGAGTGGGGCGCCAGCCGTTCACCGGCCAGCCGCAGCGCCTCGGGGTCGCGGTCGAGCCCGACCAGGGTCAGCTCCGGGTGCGCCGCCAGCAGCGCCTCGGAGTGCCCGCCCATGCCCAGCGTCGCGTCGACGACCACCGCGGGCCCCTTCGACAGCGCCGGGGCGAGCAGTTCGAGAGTGCGTTCCAGCATGACCGGGACGTGCCGGTCCCGCGCGGAACCGCCGTCGTTCGCACGCCGCTGTCGCTCATCGGCCATGGCGGTCCCTCCCTCCCGCTAGCCTTGTCCGCCGCACGACGCCCGCGGTGCCCCACGCGCGAGCGCGGGGCCCGCGCTCGGCCGCACCGCCGAAGTCCCGTCGTACGAGGTGTTCCCCCAGAGACCGGGTTCCGTCAGGTCCCCGCCCGCCCGTCGCGTCCTGATGCCGGGGAAGGTGCACCAGGCGTGCGATAGCCGAGCGGACCGAGGCCTCACGACACCCGATCGCGAGTACTTCCACGTTCGCCTGCCAACTGCCTAGAAGACCCCGGGCAGCACCTCCTCCCGGGCCTGCGCGTAGTCCTCCTCGTGCTCGTCGAGGTAGGTCTGCCAGCGCTCGGCGTTCCAGATCTCCAGCCTGTTGATCGCGCCGATGACCACGCAGTCCTTGGTGAGGCCCGCGTAGCGGCGCAGCTCGGCGGCGACCGAGATCCGGCCCTGGCCGTCGGGCTGCTGCTCGTCGGTACCTGCGAACAGGTAGCGCTGGTAGGCGCGGACGGACTCGTTGGTGAACGGGGCTTCGGCGACCTTCCTGGCCATCTGCTCGAACTCGGCGCGCGGGAAGACATAGAGGCAGTGGTCCTGTCCCTTGGTGACCATCAACCCCCCTGCCAGTGCTTCCCGGAACTTCGCGGGCAACGTCAGCCGCCCCTTGTCGTCGAGCTTGGGGTGGTGGGTACCGAGGAACATCGGCGGCCACCTCCCCTGGGCCACCGGCGACCGACGGTCCCGAATCCCCTACGCCGGGATCGGCGCGCTCACCCACCGGTGACGCGCACTCGGCCACCGGCCCGCGGTACCGCTGCCGCCCGTCCGGTCCGGGGACCGGCTCGCCCCCGGAGGGAGCGGACGACGTCGACCTCGTCACCTCGGCGACGCCGGAACCGGCCGCTGGACAACGGCGACCCCCGGCGATCTCCTGCTGACGACGGTCCTGCGCGGACCACTCGTGCCAACTGCCCGGTGCCCACCGACCTGGAGGGCGACCGCTGCGGCCGTCCCGCCGCGGCACCGACTGCTCCGCCGCACCGGGCTGCCACAACCCCGACTGCTCTGCCAACTGCCCTGCTACTGCGTTCGCCGCCACTGCCGCCGCGTGTCGCGGCCTGCTGCTGCGCCCGGCGAAAGCGGGACCCCCGTTCGCCCCACCGTCAACCACACTACCCCACTTCGCTCCACCGTCAACACGAATCGCACCGGTCCGACACGGAAGCCTGACGATGTTTGCGCAGGTAGCGCCGGTGGGGAGCGAGGTGGGGGAAACGGCGCGCCCGACGATGATCACAGCCCGCACCCGGGCCGCTATGCTCGGCGCCCGCCGCCGGCGGGGCCACGCCGTGGGGCGGAGTGGGGAGGATCCCGCTCACGCCCGGCTACGGAAGGCCACTCCGGTTTGGCACACTGCATGGGCACGCTGACGTAGGGCGAGATGATCGAGAAGTCGTTCAGGGGTGGCAGCACGAGCCCGGCGTGCGCTCGCCCGACGCCTGAGGAGACAGCACGGCCGCGTCGCCGCGGACACCCGGGAGAGCACCTGGAGGTTGCGTGACGTCCAAGATCCACACATCCGGCACCGCGGTGACCGGGGACGGTGCCGCCGAGGCCGGTGGCGGGCCCCGGTACGGCGGCGGCCAGGGATCCAACGGAGACCGCGGTCGCGCGCAGCCGGGCACCGTGGACGTCGACGCGCTGCACAGCACCATCCAGCGGATCGCCGCCAACGTCGAGCAGGTGCTCGTCGGCAAGCCCGAGGTCGTCCGGATCGCGCTGGTGACGCTGCTGGCAGAGGGGCACCTGCTGGTCGAGGACGTGCCGGGCGTCGGCAAGACCTCGCTGGCCAAGGCGCTCGCCCGCTCCATCGACTGCACCGTCAGCCGCATCCAGTTCACGCCGGACCTGCTGCCCAGCGACATCACCGGCGTCTCCATCTTCAACCGCCAGCGCGAGAGCTTCGAGTTCCGCGCGGGCCCGGTGTTCGCCAACATCGTCGTCGGCGACGAGATCAACCGCGCCTCCCCCAAGACCCAGTCCGCGCTGCTGGAGTGCATGGAGGAGAACCAGGTCACCGTCGACGGCGAGACCTACCCGCTGCGCGCCCCGTTCATGGTGATCGCCACCCAGAACCCCATCGAGATGGAGGGCACCTACGCCCTGCCCGAGGCGCAGCGCGACCGGTTCACCGCCCGGGTCTCCATCGGCTACCCCGACGCGCAGGCCGAGCTGGCGATGGTCGACGAGCACACGGGGCACGAGCCGCTGCGCGAGCTGCGGCCGGTCACCGACAGCGCGCAGGTGCAGTCGCTGGTGCAGACCGTGCGCGCCGTGCACGTCAGCACCGAGCTGCGCCGCTACGTCGTCGAACTGGTGACCGCCACCCGGCACCTGCCCGAGCTGCGGCTGGGCGCGTCGCCGCGGTCGACCCTCCAGCTCGTGCGCGCCGCCCGCGCGCAGGCGGCGCTGTCCGGACGCGACTTCGTGGTCCCCGACGACGTCCAGGCCGTGGCCGTGCCGGTGCTGGCGCACCGCCTGGTGCTCACCAGCGAGGCCCGCGCCACCCGGCGTTCGGCCTCCGACCTGGTCCGCCAGCTGCTGACCCGCATCTCCGTGCCGCGCGGTGACGGTGGCGGGCGGCGCTAGCCATGCTCTCCGGCCTGACGATCCGGGGCCGATGCCTGCTGGCCGCGGGCGTGGCCGCCGGCGTGTGCTCGCTCATCCTCGACGAGCGCGACCTGCTGCGGGTCTCGGCGTTCGTCGCCGCCCTGCCGCTGCTGGCGCTGCTCCTGGCGGGCCGCTCGCGCTTCGGACTGGCGGCCCGCCGCGAGGTCCTGCCGATGCGGGTCCCGGTCGGGTCGCAGGCGCTGGTGCGGCTGCACATCACCGGCACCGGCCGGCTGCCCGTCGGCGGGCTCCAGCTCGAGGACGGCACCCCGCACGCGCTCGGCGGCCGTCCGCGGTTCCGGCTGTCCGACGTTCCCCGCCGGGGCGGCACGGTCCTGGAGTACGACGTGCAGCCGTCGCTGCGGGGCGTGCACCAGATCGGCCCTCTGCGCACGCGCATAGGCGACCCGTTCGGGCTGTCGGAGTTCGAGCGCGAGCTGGCCGGGCGCAGCCGGGTGGTCGCGGTGCCCAGGGTGGTGCCGTTGGGCGGGCTGCCCGCCGGCTCCGGGCTGGGTACCGGTGAGGACGGCACGACCCGGTTGCGCGCCGGGCACGGCGACGACGACTCGATGGTCCGCCAGTACCGGCACGGTGACGACATGCGGCGCGTGCACTGGAAGACCACCGCGCGCCGCGACGAGCTGATGGTGCGGGCCGAGGAGCGCCCGTGGCAGGGCGGCACGACGGTGCTGCTGGACCGGCGTACGGCCGCTCACCGCGGCACCGGCGCTCGGTCCAGCATCGAGTGGGCGGTCTCGGCCGCGGCCAGCATCAGCCTGCACCTGAACCGGCACGGCAGGCAGGTCCGGCTGGTCACCGAGGACGGCCGCCAGCTCGCAGGCGGTTCCGGTCCCGCGGACGGCGGGCACGACGAGGCGGTGCTGGACTCGCTGGCCGCGCTGCGCGCGTCGACCCAGCGCGACCTGGTGTGCGGTCGCGACCCGGGCAACGGCCAGGAGCTGGTCGCGGTGCTCGGCGAGACCACGACGGCCGCGGTCGCCGAACTGACCCGGCTGCGCCCGCAGGAGGCCAGGAGCCTCGCGCTGCTGCTGGACGTCCGGGCCTGGAGCGGGCAGCCCTCCGACGGCGGCTTCGACCCGCAGGTGACGGCCCGCAGGCTGCGCGCGGCGGGATGGACGGTGGTGATCGTCGGCGGTCCCCGCACCTCCACCGCCGAGGCGTGGGGCAAGCTCTGCCGGGAGAGCGACGGGACCGCGGGAACAGGGGTGGCGTCGTGAGCGCTGGAACCGGAGGTGGCATGAGCGCCGGAACCGGCCGGGCGGTCGACACCTCCACCGTCTCGTCGGCCGCGGCGGCGGTGTCGGTCGCGCTCGCCTCCACCGCCTTCTCCGGGGTGATCGCCGACGCGCGCTGGGTGGTCCCCGCGCTGCTGACCATCGGGCTCGTCGCCGGGACGGGCGTCTTCGGCCGGACGATGCGCTGGTGGCCCCCGCTGGTGGTGGCCGTGCAGGGGCTGGCCCTGACGACCGCCCTGACCGCGCTGTTCACCAACCAGGCGTTGTTGGGCTTCCTGCCTGGCCCGGCCGCGCTGGGCGAGCTGTCCGAGGAGCTGACCCGCGCGCTGGACCTGGTGCGCGAGGGCGTGCCGCCGGTTCCCGCCGAGACGGCGTTGCAGGCGCTGGTCTGCCTGGGGCTGGGCCTGGTCGCGATGCTCGTCGACATCATCGCGGTGGCGTTGCAGGCGCCCGCGGTGGCCGGGCTGGTCCTGCTGTGCGTCTACGCCATCCCCGCTTCGCTGGCCGACGACATGCTGCCGTGGTGGAGCTTCGTGGGCGGCGCGCTGGCGTTCGCGCTGCTGCTGGCCTCCGGCGGCCACCACCAGCGCTGGCAGCGGCGGGAGAGCCGCGACGCGGTCGCCGGCAACATCTTCGGCCGCACGACCAGCGCGGTCGCCGGTGCCTCCGTGGTGATCGCGCTGCTCACCGGGACGGTGTTCACCGGCGTCGGCACCGAGGGCAGGCTGCCCGGCGCGGGCACCACCGGCTTCGGCACCTCCAGCGGCGGCGTCGGCCTGCAGCCGTTCACCTCGCTGCGCGGACAGCTCGACCGCAGCCGCACCATCGACCTGTTCCGCGTTCGCGGCCTGAACCGGGAGACCTACCTGCGGGCGATGACGCTGCGCAAGTTCGACCCGGGCAACGGCTGGAAGATGGACGGCCTCACCCAGGGAGTGGACGCCACCCAGCCGCTGCCGCTGCCGGACGGCACCGACATCTCCACCGGCACCCCGATGCGGGTGGACATCGAACCGCTGGGCTACCGCGACCCCTGGCTGCCGGTCTTCGGCACCCCCGAGGCCGTGTCGGGGATGGGGCCGGACTGGCGCTACGACCCGGCCGCCGGGATCGTGTTCACCCAGACCCGGCAGCAGAGCAGGCCCTACACCGAGCAGCTCACGCTCTCCTCCCCCACCCCGCAGCAGCTGCGCGGCGCCAACGGACCGGTGCGGATCGACCCCGCCTACCTGGACACCACGGGCATCCCGCCCGAGGTCACCGACCTGGCCAGGCGGCTCACCGCCGGCCAGCCGACCGACTTCGACAAGGTCACCGCGCTCAACCGGTTCTTCACCGACCCGTCCAACGGCTTCTCCTACGAGCTGGAGACCGCGCCCCCGTCGGGCAGCAACGCGCTGTCGGACTTCCTGTTCCGCGGCAAGCGGGGCTACTGCGAGCAGTTCGCGTCGTCGATGGCGGTGCTGCTGCGGGCGGCGGGCATCCCCTCGCGGGTCGCGGTCGGCTTCACCGCCGGCTACCAGGACGGCGACTCCCGCGTGATCAGCACCGACGACGCGCACGCCTGGGTGGAGGCCTACTTCCCGGGCTGGGGCTGGACGACCTTCGACCCGACGCCGCTGGACGACGGCCGGACGTCGCTGCCGGACTACCTGAACCGCGAACCGGCGCCCGGACAGGCCCTGCCACCGCCGCCTGGTGTGTCGACGCCGCCGACGCCTACACCCCCAGGTCAGCAGCCGCAGCCGGGCGTGGTGGACGGCGGCGAGCGCAACGCCGTGCAGCAGCCGGGCCGCACCGACACCGGCGGCGGGCCGTGGCTGACGTTGCTGCTGGTCGTGCTGGTGGCGCTGGTGATCGTCGCGTGTCCCGCCGCGCTGCGCGAGGCTCGCAGGCGGCTGCGGCTGCGGACGGTCGCCGAAGGCGGCCCCGGCTCGGCCGGAGCGGCGTGGCGGGAGCTGCTCGACGAGTTCTGGGACCGCGGAACGCGGCCGGAGGCCGCCCGGACGGTCCGGCACAGCGCCAACGCGCTCATCGACGGCCACGCGCTCGACGCGGAGGGTTCCCGCGCCGTACGGGCGCTCGTGGGCGCCGTGGAGCGGGAGTGGTACGCACCGTCGGGCCGCGAACCGGACCCGGCCGTTGCCGAGTTCCTGCGCGAAGCGGTGGCTGCCCTCCACCGGAGCGCTCCGCTGAGCTGGCGGGACCGCCTGCTGCCGCGCTCGGTGCTGCGCCGGTAGGACCGGCTCAGTGCCGGTTCCGGTGCCCTTGGTGTTCGGCATCGGACACCGCCGCCGTGATGTCCGGCATCAGCCGCTGTTCAGGACACCGCACGCAGGACAACACGCCGTCGAAGAGCCGCCCCATGGCACCGGCGGACGGCTGGCACCCGCGTGTGCAACCTCACCCAGACATGAAGTGATCGCCGACCGATATCCGGACGGCGATCACGCACACCAAAGGTTGGGTTGCTATTGCTCGAAGCGCTTGCGGAAGCGCTCCTCCATCCGCCTCGCGAGGGAGCTGCGACCGCGGCTCTCGGGCTTCTTCCGGCCACCGCCGGACTTCCCGCCGCCGTCCTCCGCCTCCGGCTCGCTGTCCTCCCCGCCACCACCACGCATGGCAGACCAGACCATCAATGTTCCGCCGAACATCACGAGGAAGCCGACCACGCTCACCACAGGGATATCGGCCGCCCTGACCGGTATCACCACGCCGAGCACCAGCAGGATCAACCCCAGCGCGAACACGGCGATGCCCTGCAGGCGACGACGCCTGGACGGGCGGTGCAGCCGTCCTCCGCGCACGCTGGAGGCGAACTTGGGATCCTCGGCGTAGAGCGCGCGCTCGATCTGATCGAGCAGTCGCTGCTCGTGCTCGGAGAGTGGCATGGCTCCTCCTCCGGCACAGTGTCTCAGTGGCGCCGGAGACCCGAGAGGGATTCGGACCCTCCGGGCGGGGACCCGGCGAACGCTTGGGGGCGTCACCCACGAGGATACGGTTCCGGCGACGCGACGACTACCCGGTCCCCGCACGAGTGCGCGGCGAGTTGCCTACATCATCCCGTCGGGGCAGTGCCCTCGGGCGATCTTGGCAGCGCCAGGTCCGGAATACCCTTCACCGCCCGGCCGCGCAAGCCCGGCGCGGCGAGCCGCCGGGCTCCGCCCGCCGCGTCCCGCCGACGTGGCCAACGTCGTCAGCCGCCGACGCGGCCGATCGCGTGCAGCCGGGTGGCGATGTCGCGCAGCGGCGGCCGGGCGGCGGCGACCCGCTCCAGCTCCGCCAGCGACTCCGCGGCTCCGGTGGTGCTCTCCAGCACCGATCCCGGGACGATGTCGCTGAGCACGCCCTGGCCCTGGATCAGCTCGACGTCCATGCCCGCCTCGCGCATGACCCGCTCGACGCTCTCGCTGTCGAACCGGCGTTGCAGCGTGTCGGCGGTGCAGTCGCCCAGCCTGCCGTCGGGGTCCTGGAACAGCTTCAGCGCCTCGGTGACCCGGCCGGTCAGCGCCCGCGCCAGCACCGCCGCGTGCCGGTTGGCGACCAGCACCGACACCGCGCCGCCGGGCGCGGTGGCCGCCGCCATCTCGCGCAGCGCCGAGGCCACGTCGTCGACGACCTCCAGCAGCCCGTGCCCGAGCACCAGGTCGGCGCCACCCTCGGGACTGACCGCGTGCAGCGCGTCGGTGTCGCCCTGCAACGGGGTGATCCGGTCGGCCACCCCGGCGTCGGCCGCCCGGCGCTGCAACGTGGCGAGTGCGTTGGGGCTGGGGTCCACGACGGTCACGGCGCAGCCCGCGGAGGCCAGTGGGACCGCCCACACGCCGCTGCCGCCACCGACGTCGAGCACCCGCGGCGGCTGACCGCCCCGCCGCTTCCGAGCTTGGGCGAGTTCGGCTTCCAGCACCCGGTGGACCGCGTCGGATCTCATGAGCGCCAAGCGTAATAGCGGGTCACGCGGGCTGTTCACGTGGCGTGCGGTCACGGATTGACGAGCAGGACACGAGATCACCCGGCAGTTCCGTAGGCTACGGGCGTGCATACGGTGGCAGTGCTGAGTCTCAAGGGTGGCGTGGGCAAGACGACCGTGGTGCTCGGCCTCGCTTCGGCGGCCATGCGCCGAGGGGTTCGAACCCTGGTCGTGGACCTGGATCCGCAGTGCAACGCGACCGCATGCCTGGAGCCGGACGCGACCGACAAGGAGCTCGGCGACGTGCTGGCCGACCCGCGCCCGGAGGTGCTGAGCGCGGCGGTCGCGCCCAGCGCGTGGGGCGAGGAGGTCGACGTCCTGGTCGGCTCCGAGGACGGCGAGCTGCACAACGGCCACCACCCCGACGAGGAGCACCTCTCCAAGCTGACCACGGCGTTGTCCCGGCTGGACGAGCTGATCGCCGACGGCGAGCTGCCCTACCAGCTGGTGCTGCTGGACTGCCCGCCGTCGCTGGGCAGGCTGACCCGGTCCGCGCTGGTCGCGGCCGACCGGGCGATGCTGGTCACCGAGCCGACGATCTTCGCCGTCTCCGGAGTCCAGCGCGCCTTCGAGGCGGTGCAGGCCGAACGGGAGGCGAACAACCCGCGGTTGCAGCCCCTGGGCGTGGTGGTCAACCGGGTCCGGCCGCGGTCGCACGAGCACCAGTACCGCATCGAGGAGCTCCGGGAGATCTTCGGCCCGCTGGTGATGCCGGTGGCGCTGCCCGACCGGCTCGCCGTGCAGCAGGCGCAGGGCGCCTGCATGCCGATCCACCAGTGGGGCACGCCGGGCGCGCGCGAGGTCGCGCTGGCGTTCAACCTGCTGCTGGCGCGCACGCTGCGGGCGGGCCGGGTCGACCGCAGCGCGGAGCTGGATGACTTCGACGACGAGGAGTTCGAGGAAGCCGCCGAATGACCGGCCCCGGTTCGCCGCGCAGAGGCGCCTTCCGGCATGAACAGGTGCGAGCATGGACGGATCGGGCACCGCGGGTGTCCCGCGGGGGCTGAAGCCGGCGCTGGAAGGGCGGTGAGCCTGCTCTGCCGGAGGGCGACACGGTCTTCCTGGCCTGCCACCGGTTGCACGAGGCGCTGGCGGGCGAGGTGCTGGTGCGCGGCGAGCTCCGGCATCCCAGGCTGGCCGAGGTCGACCTGGCGGGCCGCACCGTGCGCGAGGTCCGCCCCGCGGGCAAGCACCTGCTGATCCGGTTCGACGGCGACCGCACGCTGCACAGCCACCTGCGGATGGACGGCGCCTGGCACGTCTACTCCCCCGGTGCGCGGTGGCGCCGTCCCGGTCACCAGGCACGGGCGATCCTGGCGACGGAGCAGCGCAGCGCCGTCGGCTTCAACCTGCACGACCTGCACCTGCTGCGGACCGGCGACGAGCACCGGCTGGTCGGTCACCTCGGTCCCGACCTGCTGTCACCGGACTGGGACGAGCCCGCCGCGCTGGAGGCGGTGCGGCGGCTGACCGCCGACCCCGACCGCGAGATAGGGCTGGCCCTGCTGGACCAGAGCGTGGTCGCAGGTGTCGGGAACCTCTACAAGACCGAGGTCTGCTTCCTGCTCGGCAGCACCCCGTGGACCCCGGTGTCCGAAGTGGACGCGGCCGAGGCCGTCCGGCTGTCCCGCGAGCTGCTGCTGCGCAACGCCTGGCACCCGGAGCAGTCCACGACCGGCGACGAGCGGCGCGGGCGGACCCACTGGGTCTACGGGCGCCGGACGTGCCTGCGATGCGGCGGCGCGGTCCGGCGAGGCGTGCAGGGGCACGGCATCGAGGAACGCGTGGCCTACCACTGCCCGAACTGCCAGCGCGGGGCTCAGGACGAGCGGCGGGCGTCGGCCAGACGGCGCAGCAGCGGGTAGAGCAGGACGATCCCCACCGAGCCCCAGACCACACCGGTGATCCGCAGCGCCCCGATCGAGAGCGTGAGGTTGCCGACCCCGGCGATGATCGCGGTGCCCAGCACCGCGACGTTGACCGGATCGGCGAAGTCGACCCTGGCGTCCAGCCAGATCCGCACGCCGACCATCGCGAGCATGCCGAACAGCACCAGCGTGGCGCCGCCGAGCACGCCCAGCGGGATGGTGTTGATCAGCGCCGCGAGCTTCGGGCTGAACGACAGCACCACCGACGCCCCGGCGGCGACCACGCACGCCGCCGTCGAGTAGACCCTGGTCGCGGCCATGACCCCGACGTTGGCGGCGTAGCTGCTCAGCGCCGAACCGCCCGCCGAGCCCGACAGCGTGGTGGCCAGCCCGCCGCCGATCAGCGCGTCCCCGACGCTGCCGTCGAGGTTGCGGCCGGTCAGCGCGGCGACCGCCTTGAGGTGCCCGACGTGCTCGGCGACCAGCACGATCACCAACGGCAGCACGTAGGGCATGACCGACAGGTGCACCTGCGGGGCGATCAGGTCGGGCGGTCCGAACCACGGCGCGTCGCGCAGCCCGGCCAGCCGCGCTTCGTCGAGCTGGAAGGTCACCGCCGCGTACGCCCAGCCGACCAGCACGCCCAGCAGCACCGATGCCCTGGCGAGCAGGCCGCGGCTGGCCACCGTCGCCAGCACCACCGTGCCCAGCGTCAGCGCCGCCGCGACCGGGTGCTTGTCCACCGACTCGACCGACTGCGGGGCCAGGCTCAGTCCGATCATCAGCACGATCGCGCCGGTGACGATCGGCGGCATCGCGGACTCCAGCAGGCGGACGCCGAGCGCCTTGACCGCCACGCCGACGGCCGTCACGACCAGTCCGACGACCATGATCCCGCCGAGCAGCGCGGCCGGACCGGCACCGCCGGTCTCCGACGCGACGACCAGCGGCACCACGAACGCCGCGGAGGCACCCAGATAGCTCGGGATGCGGTTTCGGGTGACGACGACGAACAGGAGCGTGCCCACACCGGAGAGCAGCAGGGTGGTGGTGACCGGGAAGCCGGTGAGCAGCGGGACAAGCGTCGTCATGCCGAACATGGCGAGCAGGTGCTGGACGCCGAGGCCGATGGTGAGGGGCCAGCTCAGGCGTTCCTCGGAGGTGACGACGGCGTCGCCCAGCAAGTGTCGACCGTTGCCGTGCACGGTCCACAACGCCACGTCGTTCCTCTCCCGACTTCCCCGCTCAGACGGAGATGGTGCCACGGTATGTAGTGACAACGGGAAGATTACTATTTCGCATCACACAATCAAGGAGTGCCGGACCCGAACAGATGAAATTAGAACTACCTGCTGTAACGCAGGTGGTCCGGCGTGTCGCCCGGATGCCTCGCGAAGTCAGCCGGACGTGCTGGTCATCCGTCCGGCGGGCGGCCTGCGGCCGACGGGAGCGGCCCCAGCTCCCCCAAGCAGTGTGCCTCCGGTCGCCTGTGCGGGTGGCAGCAGCGTCCACATGGCGGCAACCAGACGTCGGCGCAGCCGGCCCGGCGAAGCGCCTCAGGCCGCCGAGTGTTCAGGCCGCCCCGCGCCCCATGGCCGCCGAGAATGCGGGCCCGCGAGAGCCCCTAGCTGCCCGCGCTCCACGAACGCCGAGGGTCCAGGTCGCCGAGCATCCAGGTCCCGGCGCCACATGGCCGTGGAAGTCCGGGCCACCGAGTGCCGGGGCTGCGGTGTCCGCACGGGCCGTGGGCCCGCAGGGCAGGTGATCTGGGTGCCCACGGCGGCCCGCCGCCGCGGTCAGCTGTACTGGCCCGGTTCCTGGTTGCGCGACCGGCGCGGCTCGGCCACATCCGTTTCGACCCGCGGGGCAGATCCGTCGACGTGGGAGGCCGGGCTGTCGAATCGAGAGGCCTGGCCGTCGGCGCGCGGGCCTGCGCCGGAAAGCTCCTGCAACGCCGCGGCGAGGCCGACGAGGCGGTCGGTGGCGTCCTGGATCAGGTACTTCTGCTCGGGTGCGCCGCTGGCCGCGACGGCACGACCAGCCGCGGCGACCAGCCCGCAGTAGGTGTCGATGCCCTCGTCGAGTTCGGCGCGCAGCTTGCGCACGTCCTCCTCCAGCGCGGCCCGGTCGGAGGGTGGCGCGTGCTGGATGGCCGCCTCCACCGCCTGCAACCGCGCCGCGACCTGGCGCAGGGCGGTGGCGGTCTGGCCGGCCGTGGCACGGGCGTCGACGGCCTCGCTGCCGGTTCCGCTGGCGGTGAGCTGAGTCAGCGCCTCGTGGAGGCTCTGCTCGGCATCGCGCAACCGCCGCATGGGCTCCCTGGCCTGCGATCCGGCAGGCGGCAGCTCAACCGGGTCGGGCGCGGCCTCCGGCAGTGGCATCCGCTTGAGCCTGCGGTACTTCACGCCCGCGCCGATCGTGGCGGCGCCGGAGGCCACGGCCAGCCCGCCCAGCCCGAACACGGCGCCCTGCTGGGCGACCTCGCCGAGGGAGCCGACCGCGGCCCACATCGCATCCATGGCGAATGAGGCGTAGGAACCGGCTCCCAGGACGCCGGTGGTGACCGCGCTGCCGACGGTGGTGCGCTTCGCGCGCCTGCGCTGCCGGAGCAGGCGGGCGCGGGGATCACGCCACTGCGCGATCTTGCGACGCACGTTGGTCAGCACCGGGCCGCGAAGCTGCTCGATCGCGGCTTCGCCCCATTGCGTGAGCTCCTGCCTGCTCGGCCTGGCTCCTGATCCCAACTGAACCGCCCCAGTCCGCCGTCCTGCCCGAACTTCCCGCGCCAGCCGCGCGACCGGTGGCCGCTCAGGCCTGGCCGGTCTGCGGGTTCTGCTGCTGTTGCTGCTGGGTGGCCGGCTCCGCGGCGTTCTGCCCGCCGGTCACCTGCTGCTGGCCACCACCGGTGACCTGCTGCTGGCCGCCGCCCATGGACGCCCGGATCTGGGCGAGCCTGCTGGCGCCCGCGGCGTCGATGGAGGCCTGCTGGACCTCCATCATCCGGCCCTGGACGCTGTTCTGCGCCAGCTCCGCCTCGCCGAGGGCGGTGGTGTAGCGGCGCTCGATCTTGTCCCGGACCTCCTCCAGCGAGGGGGTGTTGCCGGGAGCGGCGACCTCGGTCATCTGGCGCAGCGACGAGGAGACCTGCTCCTGCATCTTGGCCTGCTCCAGCTGGCTGAGCAGCTTGGTCCGCTCGGCGATCTTCTGCTGCAGCACCTGGGCGTTGCGCTCCACGGCCTGCTTGGCCTGTTCGGCGGCTCCCAGCGACTGGTCGTGCAGCGTCTTGAGGTCCTCGACGCCCTGCTCGGCCGTCACCAGCTGGCTCGCGAGCTGGGTCGCGGTCTCCTCGTACTTCTGGGCCTTGACCTCGTCGCCCTCGGTCCGCGCCTGGTCGGCCATGACCAGCGCCTGCCGGGCCGAGGCCTGCAGCTTCTCGACCTCGCCGAGCTGGCGGTTGAGCTTCATCTCCAGCTGGCGCTGGTTGCCGATCACCGAGGCGGCCTGCTGGGAGAGCGCCTGGTGCTGCCGCTGCGCTTCCTCGATGGCCTGCTGGATCTGCACCTTCGGGTCGGCGTGCTCGTCGACCTTCGACGAGAACGACGCCATCAGGTACTTCCAAGCCTTCACGAACGGGTTGGCCATCTCCTCCGCCTGCCTTCTCTCATGCTCGGCTGCCCACGAGGCACAACGCCCCAGCGTGCCCACTGGTTCCATCGTGTCAGGTCGCTGTGTGCGCTTCCACCAGACCGGGGAGATCTCCGGAATTTTCCCCGAGTCGCAACCCAACAGCGACAAGATCGAACCAGGCCGACCGCCGACACCGGCACCCGGGCCACCCTGACCAGCCCGAAAGAGTGACATCGCCTACAAATCACCACGGGGCGAACAAGCCCCGAGAGCCCAACCCAGGCACGCCCGAGCCCAACAGGCACCCGACCGCCAAAGCCCCCACGAGCCGAACCCACGCGCCCCACGAGCCCAACCGGCACCCGCCGACCAAGGCCCCACCAGCCAAACCCAGGCGCGCCATCAAGCCAACCGGCACCCGCCAGCCCAAGCCCCCGACAGCCAAACCGAGGCGCCCGCACCGCCCGGCCCCCGGCCCGCCGGCCGCCAGCGGCCAGCGGCCAGCCAGCCGCCGGCGCCACCGCGCCTCAGGCCGCGACGACCACGCCGCCGGAGGTGCGCACCGGCGCACCGATGCGCTGGCTGAGCACCGACTGCAGCCGCAGGTCCCCGGCGGCCTCGTCGATGGACACCCGGGTGGCTTCGTCGATGGACACGCGGGTCTCCGTGCCGCCGTGGGCCTCGGTGCCCGCGAGCTCGCGCTCGCCTGCCGGCTCGGCCTCGCCGAGCTCGGTGCCGATGAGGCTGGGCACCAGCCTGCCGCCGTCGATCTCGGCGGTCGACGCGTGCTCCACCGTGGCGGGTGCCAGCAGCGACTCGTCCATGTCGCCGGCCACGGTCACCAGCAGCTCCGGCAGCGGCAGCTCCAGGGCGTCGCAGATCGAGGCGAGCAGCTCGCTGGACGCCTCCTTGCGGCCCCGTTCCACCTCGGAGAGGTAGCCGAGGCTCACCCGGGCAGCGCGCGAGACGTCCCGCAAGGTCCGAGACTGAGCGGTCCGGGCGCGGCGCAGTCGTTCACCGACCGCTTCCCGCAGCAACACGGTCATCTCGCGCCTCCCTTCTTCGTCGCCTACCGCGTGCGCTACGCGCCAACGCCCCCTACGTTACTCACCGAGCGGCCTCGGCGAGAACGATCAGCGGCAAGTCCGCCAAGGGCGAACGCGAGGCCCGCTGGACCCGGCGTGGCCCGCGGGCCGCGCCTTCCTCCAGCGCACGGTTGATCCGTCCGGTCAGCAGCATCAACGCAGCAGTTCCCGGAACTGTTCCAACGCCACCCGAACGGCCGCAGCCCGCACCGAGTGGCGATCGCCTCCCAGGTGGACCGAACGCACCGTCGCGCCGCTGGGACCAGCGAAGCCGAGGTGCACGGTGCCCGGCGAGACGCCGTCCTGCGGGTCGGGTCCGGCCACGCCGGTGAGGCCGATGCCCCAGTCCGCGCCGCAGCGCGCCCGCACGCCCACGGCCAGCATCTCGGCGACCGCGGGGTGCACCGCGCCGTGCTCGTCGAGCACGACCCGGTCGACGCCGAGCAGGCTGGCCTTGAGGTCCGTGGCGTAGACGACCACGCCGCCGCGCACGACGTCGCTCGCGCCGGGCACGTCGGTCAGCGCGGCCGACAGGATGCCCGCGGTCAGCGACTCGGCGGTGGCGACGGTCTCACCACGCGTGCGCAGCGCGTCGAGGACGAGCACCACGTGCTGGCGGGGGACCCCGAGGGCCTCGACGATCACGCGCCGGCCGCCCGCTTGCCGCTCGCCCGGAGGCGCAGCGCCCGGAAGACGTAGTCGAGCCCGGTCACGACGGTGGCCAGCACGGCGGCGCCCATCACGACCCACCGCAGCGGATCGGCCCAGCCCGCCAGCGGCAGCAGGTACAGCCCGATGGCCAGGGCCTGCAGCAGCGTCTTGACCTTGCCGCCCCGGCTGGCCGGGATCACGCCGTGGCGGATCACCCAGAACCGCAGGCCGGTGATCGCCAGCTCGCGGCCGATGATCACCAGCGTCACCCACCACGCCAGGTCGCCGAGCAGGCTGAGCCCGACCAGCGCCGAGCCGGTGAGCGCCTTGTCCGCGATCGGGTCCGCGACCTTGCCGAAGTCGGTGACCAGCCCGCGCCGCCGCGCCAGGTCGCCGTCGATGCGGTCGGTGATCGAGGCGATGGCGAAGACGCCGGTGGCGATCCAGCGCCACATCGGGTCGTGGCCGTCGTCCCAGAACAGCGCGACCAGGAAGACCGGCACCAGCGCCAGCCGCGACATGGTCAGGACGTTGGCGATGTTGAGAACGGGCACCGGGCCGTCGGCGCGCCCACCGGAGGTGGCGGAGTCCGAGGCCGCGCTCTCGGCGGTCACGGCGTGGCCACCGCGCCGCGCCGGTGACCCGCGCGGGCACCCGAGCTCAGGGTTCGATCCCGGTTCATGATCCCTCCCCGGCACCGCGGCGTTGCGACGAGTCCTGTTCCGGTGCGGCGCCGACCGGGCGCGCCACGAGGTCCACGCCCTCGCTGGCGATCACCCGGCAGTGCACCACCTCGCCGACGCCGACCCCTCCAGCATCGACGACGGCGCACTCGCCGTCCACCTCCGGGCCCTGGTGTTCGGCGCGGCCGGCGACCTCGCCGTCCTCGTCCCGCTCGACCAGCACCCGAACCTCGGTGCCGACGCGGTCCTCCGCACGCTGCGCGACCAGCTCGTCGGCCAGCGCGGAGACCTGCTCGACCCGGGCGGCGACGACGTCCTCGCCGAGCTTGCCGTCGAAACCGGCGGCCTCGGTGCCGTCCTCGTCGGAGTAGCCGAACACGCCGACCGCGTCGAGCCGGGCCCTGGTCAGGAAGTCCTGCAGCTCCTCGAAGTCCTCCTCGGTCTCGCCGGGGAAGCCGACGATGACGTTGCTGCGGATGCCCGCCTCCGGGGCGAGCTCGCGGATCTGGTCGATCAGCGCCAGGAACGACTCTGTGGAGCCGAACCGGCGCATCCGCCGCAGCACCTTCTCGCTGGAGTGCTGGAAGGACAGGTCGAAGTAGGGCGCCACGCCCGGGGTGGTCGCGATGGCGCGGACCAGGCCGGGGCGGGTCTCGGCGGGCTGGAGGTAGGAGACGCGGACCCGGTCGACGCCGTCGATGCCCGCCAGCCGCGGCAGCAGGGTCTCCAGGGCGCGCGGATCGGAGAGGTCCTTGCCGTAGGAGGTGGAGTTCTCGCTGACCAGGAACAGCTCCTTCGCGCCCTGCTCGGCCAGCCACGCGGCCTCGCCGAGCACCTCCTCCGGCTGCCGCGACAGGAAGGAGCCCCGGAAGGACGGGATGGCGCAGAAGGAGCAGCGGCGGTCGCAGCCGGAGGCCAGCTTGAGCGCCGCGAGCGGCGAGTCGTCGAGCCTGCGGCGGGCGATCCCGCGCGTGGAGGGCACCCAGCCGTGGCCGGGGACGGCGACCTCGGAGGCCGCCGCGGCGGCGGGCCTGGCGACCGGGGTGATCGGCAGCATCTTGCGCCGGTCCTGCGGCTGGTGGGGCTGGATGGCGTGGCCGGCGAGCACGTCGTCGAGCCGGTCGGCGAGGTTGCCGTAGTGGTCGAACCCGAGCACCGCGTCGGCCTCCGGCAGGTGCTCGGCGAGCTCGGCGCCGTAACGCTCCGCCATGCACCCGACGGCGACGACCTTCGCGCCGGTGTCGGATGCCGCGAGCAGCGTGTCGACGGAGTCCTTCTTCGCCGACTCGACGAAACCGCAGGTGTTGACCACGACGACGTCGGCGGACGACTCGTCGTCGATCAGGTCCCAGCCGCGTTGGTGCAGGTTGCCGGCGAGCTCCTCGGAGTCGACCTCGTTGCGCGCGCAACCGAGCGTGACCATGGCGACTCGACGGGAAGGGTGCTCGGCAGACATGCGTCGAGCGTAACGTCCGGCGTTGTCCCCGCTGCGCATGAGCCTCGCTGCGCACCGCGGGCGGGCTACGGCGGGATGCGGCGGGCGAGCCCGCGGGGCGGGACGCCCTCGCGGCGACCGCGGGGAAACCCCCGCGTCGCACCGGAAACCTCGTGCGCACGGCCCGTTCCCGCTGCCGGGCGAGACCGAGATTACGCCCCGCCGCAGTACCCGAGGCCGATCATGCAGGTTAGGCTTGCCTAACTATGTCGACATCCGTGAACATCCGCCCCGCTCGCATCCGCGATGTCCCCGAGATCAAGACCCTGGTCGACCACTACGCGGGAAAGGTGGTGCTGGGCAAGGAGCTCGTCACGCTCTACGAGGACGTCCAGGAGTTCTGGGTCGCCGAGACCGGGGGCCGGATCGTCGGCTGCGGCGCGCTGCACGTCCTATGGGAGGACCTCGCCGAGATCCGCACCGTCGCGGTCGACCCGCTCAGCCACGGCATGGGCATCGGCCACGCACTGGTCGACCACCTGATCGCCTGCGCGCGCGAGCTCGGCCTGGCACGGCTGTTCGTGCTGACCTTCGAGACCGGCTTCTTCGGCAGGCACGGGTTCCTGCCGATCCGCGACACCCCGGTCCCACCCGAGATCTACGACGAGATCCGCCGCTCACCGGACGAGGGCGTCGCGCAGTTCCTCGACCTGCCCTACGTCAAGCCCAACACCCTCGGCAACACCCGCATGCTCCTGCGCCTGACCGCATAGCCTTCCGCGCCGCGACCCCGATCCTCGGGCCACTGTTATCAACGAACGGTTCCACCGGGTGATCGCAGCTCCTCCTTGCCGGGATCTTCTGCGCGATGTGCATGCTCCGCATCGCGGCGGGCGCTAACATGAACCGCATGCATGACTATGCGCCACACGCGATAGTGATCCGGCGCGCGCGGATCGGCGACGTGCGGGCGATCAAGTCGCTGGTGGACCACTACGCGGGCAAGGTGCTGCTGGCCAAGGAGCTCGTCACGCTCTACGAGGACGTCCAGGAGTTCTGGGTCGCCGAGGAGCTGACCGAACCGGAGGGGCCCGGGCGGATCGTGGGCTGCGGCGCGCTGCACGTCCTATGGGAGGACCTCGCCGAGATCCGCACCGTCGCCGTGGACGAGTCGGTGCGCGGCCTCGGCGTCGGCCACCGCGTCGTGTCGCAGCTGATCACCGCGGGCCGCGAGCTCGGGCTCCCCCGGATCTTCGTGCTCACCTTCGAGACGGCGTTCTTCCGCAGGCACGGCTTCCAGCCGATCGACGGCGCACCGGTGACGCCCGAGGTCTACGCGCAGATGCGGCGCTCCCTCGACGAGGGCGTCGCCGAGTTCCTCGACCTGCCCTACGTCAAGCCCAACACCCTCGGCAACACCCGCATGCTCCTGGAGCTGCAGGACTGACGGGAGATCGACGCACGCGGCGCGCGCTATAAGCTTGCGTGCCGTGGCTAGAGGGACGGCTTCGGCCGCGCGGACGACCTCGCGGGGACGCATCGACAAGCGGCAGGCGATCCTGGACGCCGCGTTCACCGTCTTCGCCCGGCAGGGCTACTCGCAGACCTGCGTGCAGGAGATCGCCGAGGAGGCCGGGGTCGCGAAGCTGACGGTCTACAACCACCTCAGCGACAAGGAGAACCTGTTCCGGCAGGCGGTGGAGGCAGCCGCCGACGCGGTGGCCGCGGAGGGGCTCGCCGTCGTGGAACGGCTGCGCGAGCCCGGCGCCGACCTGCCCGCGGCCACGGCGGACCTGGCGCGGCGGATGCTGCAGGTGGTGACCGGCAAGCGGGCGCTGGCCCTGCGCTGGCTCACCTACGCCCAGGTCGCCCGCTTCCCCGACCTCGTCGAGTCCGTCCAGCGGCGCACCTCCACCCGGATCACCGAGGCGCTGGCCGACCGCTTCGCCCGCCTCTCGCTGTCGGGGGAGCTGCGCCGCTGCGACCCGGCGCAGGCCGCCGAGCAGTTCATGGCGCTGCTGACCGGACCGGTCGAGGCGCGCTCACGGCTGGGCACCCGGAGGCTGCCCGCGAGCGAGACCCGCGCGGTCGCCGCGGCCGCGGTCGACACCTTCCTGCGCGCCTACGCGACCGGAGAAGCCGGCGAGACCGGCTGACGTCCGGACCAGACCGGCTCACCTCCCAGCCACCGCCCGGCGAGATCACCTGATCCCCGTCCGCGTCCCGACCAGGTCGGCTGACTTCGCCCGCGCAGACGCTTGCCCGGCTCCGTGAGGAGGCAGCGCGGTTGCGCCGTTCGGAGCGTTAGGTGGAAACGCCATCCACCATTCATGTGCAGATAGCGTCAAAGCGTCCGAAACCGCCCACCCGGCGGCTATAAACCGGGAGTCACTCACCTGATCCGAGGAGATCACCGTGAAGAACTCACCTGGCGCCCGGCGCGCGTTCGCGGCCGCGGTGGCCGCCACAGGTGCACTGCTGCTGACCGCCGGCACCGCGCACGCCGACCTCAGCGACTCCGAGTTGCGCGCGACCACCGACAGGTACCTCTTCGAGGTCTCGCTCACCCAGTTCACCGACGTCCGTGGCGACCGGCCCCACGCCACCCAGCTCGACTGGTCGTCGGACAGCTGCTCCTGGTCCCCCGACGAGCCGCTGGGCTACGACTTCTCCGAGAGCTGCGACCGCCACGACTTCGGCTACCGCAACTACAAGCGCCAGGCCAGGTTCAACGAGGACACCCGCCTGCGCATCGACGACAACTTCAAGGCCGACATGTACTCGGCCTGCGGCAGCAACAACGGCTGCAAGGCCGCTGCCAACGTCTACTACCAGGCGGTCCGGCAGTTCGGGGCCTCCGCGAACTCGACCGCCGACGCCATCGACAAGGCCGGGATCACCGCCCGCCAGGGCTGAGGCATCCACCGGGCGTGGCCGCCGTGGCGGTCACGCCCTTCTCGTCTCTGCAGTGACTTCGCCAGCGTGAAATCGGTACCGTTCACGGGGCAACCGTGCACGAGAAAGGAACGGTGCCCGATGGTACGGCGGCAACTCCCGCGCTGGTCCGAGCTCCGACCGCTGCTGCGGGTCGAACCACCGCAGCTCAACCCGACCCGGCGGCGCCTGGCCCGCGCGCACACGATCGGCGACCTGCGCGCCATCGCGCGCCGCCGCACGCCGCGCGCGGTCTTCGACTACACCGACGGCGCCGCCGAGGGCGAGACCAGCCTGCGCCGCGCCCGGCAGGCGTTCCTCGACGTCGAGTTCCGCCCGTCGGTGCTGCGGGACGTGTCCGGCGTGGACACCACGACCTCGGTGCTTGGCAAGCCGTCGGCGATGCCGTTCTCGCTGGCGCCGACGGGTTTCACCAGGATGATGAACCACGAGGGCGAGAGCGCCGTGGTACGCGTCGCGCAGCGGACGGGCATCCCGTACGGGCTGTCCACCATGGGCACGACGTCCATCGAGGACACCGCGACCGCCGGTCCCGCCGCGCGCAAGTGGTTCCAGCTCTACATCTGGCGCGACCGCGCGGCCAGCCGCGACCTCGTGCAACGCGCGCAGGACGCCGGTTACGAGGCGCTGATCCTGACGGTGGACACCCCGGTCGGCGGCGCCCGACTGCGCGACATGCGCAACGGGCTGACCATCCCGCCCGCGCTGTCGCTGAAGACGATCGCCGACGGCGCCATGCACCCGGCGTGGTGGTTCAACCTGCTGACCACCGAGCCGCTGTCGTTCGCCTCGTTCAGCCGGTGGGAGGGCACCGCCGCCGAGCTGATCAACAAGATGTTCGACCCCTCGCTGAACTTCAGCGACGTGGAGTGGTTGCGCGAGGCGTGGGACGGGCCGCTGATCATCAAGGGGCTGCAGAACGTCTCCGACGCCCGCCGGGTGGTCGAGCTCGGGGCGGACGCGGTCATCCTGTCCAACCACGGCGGGCGCCAGCTCGACCGCGCGCCGACGATGCTGGAGCTGCTGCCGGAGGTGCGGGAGGCCATCGGCGACCGCGCGGAGATCATGCTCGACACCGGCATCCTCAGCGGCGCCGACATCGTCGCCGCGCTCGCGCTGGGCGCCGACTCCTGCCTGGTCGGCCGCGCGTACCTGTACGGGCTGATGGCCGGCGGCGAGCTGGGCGTGCAGCGCGCGGTCGACATCCTGCGCACCGAGGTCGTGCGCACGATGCAGCTGCTCGGGGTGTCCAGGGTGGACGACCTCAACGGCTCCTACGCCGTCCTGCGCAGGTAAGCCGGGAAGCGACAGGTCCCGTCCGCCCGCGACGAACGGGCGAACGGGACCTGGGCGAACGGGACCGCCACTCAAGACGAGTTCAACGACAGCGCCTAACGGCCGGGCCTGGTGTCCATCTGCTGCGGGGCCTGCGCGGCCTGGCCGCCGTCGATGGGGCCGACGCCGAACCACGCCTCGCACGGTCCGCCGATGTACTTCTCGAAATCGGTCGTCACGTGGATGACCGACTCGCCGTCCTCGGTCGGCACCACCGTCGGGCTGAAGTTGCGGCACGTGCTGCCGTGGTTGTACTTGATGTTCACCGGCGCCGGGATCTCGCGCCAGGGCTTGCCCGGGTTCGCAGGGTCGTCGGTGGCCAGCAGCGTGCGGCCGTTGCCCGGCGCGAGTCCACCGCGGTCCAGCGCGAGCAGCTGGTAGGCCAGCAGCAGCCTGCCGTTGCGGCCGGGCCCGGGGGCCCACGCGATGGTCGGCGTCCCGAGCGGCTGGGCGCCGGTGTCGGAGGTGATCTCGGTGCCGAGGTCGTACGGGTCGCCCCAGTCCCAGCCGTCCTCGGACTTGCGCATGTAAACCGTGCAGATGTGGTCGGGGTCGTAATTGCAGACCTCGTAGACCATCACGTAGGTGCCGTCGGGAAGCTGCCGGACTCCGGCCATTCCCGGGCGCACGGTGAACTCGTCGTTCTTGATCGTCTCCTTCACGTCCGTCCAGTTCACACCGTCACGAGAACGCACCTGCACCATCTTCTGGTCGTGCTTCGGGTCGCCGTCGTCGGAATAGAAAGCGACCAGGTCCCCGTTCTCCGAGACGGTGAACTCCGGTTCCCACACACCCGGGCCGCGCGGCGCGTCGACCATGGTCGACAGGAAGCGCCAGGTGCGCCCCTGGTCGTCGCTGCGCCAGAGCCGGATGCTGGCCTCCCGCACGTCGGCGTCGGCACCGATGCCCGCCGTGCCCGCCCACAGCAGGGTGCCCGCGGGCATGTCGCCGACCCGCTGAGGCAGCTCGTAGAGCGTCGAGCAGCACATGCCCTTCTCGTTCTCGCCCTCCGGGTCGCGGATCTCCCCGGCCTGCTGGAACGAGCGGCCGTCGTCGTCGCTCTGGTAGATCACCGCGCGCCCGGCGCGGTCGACGTAGGTGGTCATGCTGGCCAGCACGCGCCCCTTGGCCGGACCGTGCTCCAGCCGCACCAGCCGCGGGTAGCTGCTGCCGCCGTGGCGCAGCATCTCGCCCTTCTCCACGTCCGCGGGCCCCGCTCCCGGCGGCGGGCTCGACGCCGGGTCGGCGGCCGGTGGCTCGACGCCCGAGGCGATCTGCTGGAACCCCGTGACCATGAGCAGTGACAGCGCGATCGCCGAACCTGCGCGGACTTTCCTGCCGGACATCTGCGAACCCTTCGCCAATTGTTTCGTCACCGGCCGTGTCGAACAACGTCATCTGATCAGCGGTGGCGGCGAATATATCGCACGAAATGGGTGGTGCAGCCCACGCGCGGTATTCATTCAGGGCAATCCGAACTAGACCGTTCGGACCAGCATCAACCGATTCAACACAATAGTCGCGACCATTGCCGGAAAATCGCGGGAACAAACGGTTAAACGGGGAATCGGTGTAAATGCGAAACGGCTCCCGCCGATCAGCGGGAGCCGTTGTCACGTGGCCTCAGAGCCTGCTTTTCGATCTTCGAAGGGGCGCGGCCGATGTTCCGCTGCCCGCGCCGTCACGCAAGGTGAGTTCAAAGGCGGGTCCTTCAGACCTCCTCGTCCGGCGGCGGGCCGCCGCGGATCGAGTACAGCGCGTTCTCCAGCTCGTCCGGCTTGACCAGCACCTCGCGCGCCTTCGAACCCTCCGACGGGCCGACCACGCCGCGCGACTCCAGCAGGTCCATCAGCCTGCCCGCCTTGGCGAAGCCCACCCGCAGCTTGCGCTGCAGCATCGAGGTGGAGCCGAACTGGCTGGTCACGACGAGCTCGGCGGCCTGCAGCAGGACGTCGAGGTCGTCTCCGATGTCGGAGTCGACCTCCTTCTTCTCCCCCGCCTTGGCCGCGGTGACGCCGTCGGTGTACTCCGGCTCCGCCTGCTCCTTGGTGTAGGCGACGACGCGGTGGATCTCCTCGTCGCTGACGAACGAGCCCTGCACCCGCACCGGCCGGGACGCGCCCATCGGCAGGTACAGCGCGTCACCCATGCCGATCAGCTTCTCGGCACCCGGCTGGTCGAGGATGACCCGCGAGTCGGTCAGCGACGACGTGGCGAAGGCCAGCCGCGACGGCACGTTGGTCTTGATCAGGCCGGTGACCACGTCCACCGAAGGACGCTGGGTCGCCAGCACGAGGTGGATGCCCGCGGCCCGGGCCTTCTGGGTGATCCGCACGATCGCGTCCTCGACGTCGCGCGGCGCGGTCATCATCAGGTCGGCCAGCTCGTCGACGATGGCCAGGATGTAGGGGTAGGGCCGGTAATCGCGCTCGCTGCCGAGGGGTGCGGTGATCTCGCCGGAACGGACCTTCTTGTTGAAGTCGTCGATGTGGCGGACCCGGTTGGCCTGCATGTCCTGGTAGCGCTGCTCCATCTCGTCCACCAGCCAGCCCAGCGCGGCCGCGGCCTTCTTCGGCTGGGTGATGATGGGCGTGATCAGGTGCGGGATGCCCTCGTACGGGGTGAGCTCCACCATCTTCGGGTCGATCAGGATCATCCTGACCTCCGAGGGCGTGGCCCGCGCCAGCAGCGACACCAGCATGGAGTTGACGAAGCTCGACTTGCCCGAACCGGTGGAGCCCGCGCACAGCAGGTGCGGCATCTTCGCCAGGTTCGCGGTGACCATGTCGCCCTCGATGTCCTTGCCAAGGCCCATCACCAGCGGGTGGGTGTCGGCGACCGCCTTCTGCGAGCGCAGCACGTCGCCGAGCCGGACCATCTCGCGGTCGCTGTTGGGGACCTCGATGCCCACCGCGGACTTGCCGGGGATGGGCGCGAGCAGCCGGACGTTGTCGGTCGCGGCGGCGTAGGCGATGTTCTTGGTCAGCGCGGTGATCTTCTCGACCTTGACGCCGGGCCCGAGCTCGACCTCGTAGCGGGTCACCGTCGGCCCGCGGGTGAAGCCGGTGACCTGGGCGTCGATGTTGAACTGCTCGAGGACGGCGGTGATCGCCTCGATCATCGAGTCGTTGGCCTTGCTGCGGGCCTTCGGCGGTTCGCCGTCGTGCAGCATGTCCAGCGACGGCGGCTGGTAGTCGCCCTCGACGGTGCGGGTGACCTTCGGCCGCTCGGCCTTCTCAGCCTTCTCGGGCTTGGCGGCCTCGGCGGCGGGCTGGTTGGCCGGGACGTCGGCGGGCTTGGGCTTCTTGGCGGTCTTGGCGTCGGCCTCGACGTCGTCGATGGAGAGCTGGGAGTCCCCGGACATCGACGCCTGGCGGCGCCGCGACGGCCTCCGCAGCTTGACCTCGGTCTTCTCGGAGTCCTCGGTCGTGGCGCCCTTCGCCCGGGCGTCGGCGGCCGCGTCGTCCTCGTGCTGCCCGAGCCCGCGCAGGCGGCTCGGGATCTCGCGCACCGGCGTGCCGGTGAGCAGCAGGAAACCGAACAGGAACACGATCACCAGCACGGCCATCGCGACCGGGCCGGTGAGCCCATGGGCGAGCGGGCCGCCCGCGACGAAGCCGATCGCGCCACCGGCCTGCGGCCACTGCTGGACCGCCTGCGGCGCACCGGCGGCGATGTGCAGGCCGCCAAGCGCGGACAGCACCAGCAACAGCGCCCCGATGACCACACGCGGGCGCGCATCCGGGTTGTTCTCCGTGCGCATCAGCAGCACCGAGACGATCAGCAGCACCACGGGCAGCGCGAGCGCGGCCGAGCCGATGACCGAGCGCAGGATCCAGTCGAACCACTGGCCCACGGGGCCGCCTGCGTGCCACCACACGCCCGCCGCGGCCACGACGGCGATGGCGAGGAAGAACAGCGCCAGCCCGTCCCTGCGGTGCGCGGGGTCGAGGTCCTTGGTGCGGCCGATGGCGCGGACCACGCCCCCGACTCCCTTGGCGACACCCCGGCCGACGCCGGCGCCACCGGAGCCGCCGGAACGCTTCGCCGGTGCGCGGCGGGGGGCGTGCGTGGAACCCGGGCGCGGCTTGGCGCTGCCCCCGCTACCGCCCTTCGAGGACCCGCCACCGCGTGAACCCTTGCCGGAGCCGCTGCTCCGGGTGGCTGCCGAACCCCTCGCGGAGCTCTTGCCGGAGCTCTTCGCGGTGCCGCTGGCAGCGCCGTTGCGGGAGCTGCGCCCCCCGCTCGTCGTCCGGCTCGCCATGCCCCACACGGTATCTTTACCCGCCTCCCCAGTCACACCAGCCACTGGTGAGTGACGGCGCGGTGGATTTTTCGAGTGATCCGCTCATGCGCGGGCCTGGTTCGTGGGATCCTCGACCATCATGGTTGCCTTGCCGTCGACACCGCACGAGCCGACACGCCGAAGCGATCGAGACAAGCTGTACCGAGCCGCTCCGCGGTTGTGGCGTGCGCTGATGCGGATCGACCGCGCGGTCGTCGCGCTCACCGGGCGGCTGGAGGTCACCGGCGACGTGCCGGACCCGCTGCGCGGCAGGCCGCTGCTGATGGCGGCCAACCACATCGGCAACCTCGACCCGGTGGTGCTGATCGCCGCGTGCAGGCAGCGCCGCATCGCACCGCGGTTCCTGGCAACTGGCGGCCTCTTCGACACCCCGGTCCTGGGCTGGATGCTGCGCCGCAGCCGCCACGTGCGGGCCGACCGGGGCAAGGCGACGGCGGGTGAGGCGCTGGCCAAGGTTGTCGCGGCCCTGGGTGAGGACCCGCGGCCGGTGCTGATGTACCCGGAGGGGCGGATCAGCCTGGAGCCGGGTCTCTGGCCGGAGCTCGGCAAGACCGGCGTGGCCCGGATGGCGCTGGCGTCGCAGGCACCGGTGGTGCCGGTCAGCCAGTGGGGTGCGCACGAGGCCATGTGCTACGGCATGCTCCGCGTCGAGAGCGCCCGCGACGTGTGGATCCTGTTCTCGTCGTGGCTGCGCGCCATCCGCAGGCGCCCGACGCTGAAGGTGCACTTCGGCGCTCCGGTCGACCTCAGCGACCTCTCCGCCGAGCGCCCCGGCGACGCCGTCCGCGCCCGCGACCGCATCATGCGCGCCATCACCGACGGGCTGGTCCCGCTGCGTGCCGCCGAACCGGACGTCCCCGACCACGACGACCCGACCCGCCCGGTCAGCGACAAGCGGAGCCCCTGGCACCCGTAGCGGTCGCCGGCCGCCGCGAGGTGGGCGAGGATCCCGCGATCGCCGTGCCCAACTCCGGACACACGTTGAACGCGATCTGCTCCCACCACGCGACTTCAGGGCGTGGCCGCGGCGGACCTGGCAGCACCCAGTCCGCCGCGCCGGGATGGAACCGCCCGGCACGGTGACCGATCCGGCCGGGAAGCGCGTCCGCATTTCGCGGACCGCTGCCACAGTCTGGAGCGCAGCGGTATCCGGCGGCACGCGAGTTGCCGCCACACCAGGCCCTTCCCACGTCGCCTGCCCGGGTGCTCGCCGAGCCGGATGCGCTGCACCCGTTCGCCCGATCCAGTGCAACCGTTCCAAGTGGCGCCGGAGCCCCGGGCGTGCTGCGCGCAAACGGTGCGAAGTGGACGGGAGCAGGCGTAACCGGAGGTCCGTGCACGTCGCGCGGATTCCCGGACATGGCGGCACATTCTCTGACATAGATCACTTTCCGGAGTTGTCCACATCGGAAGAGTGAGTGCATTCCCCCCTCCGGGCGAGAGCACTTTGCGCCAACTTCGCCTTTTGACTGGCGCGGAACGCGAGCGCGAGTCAACACTGATCGCCGGTTCAGGCGAGGAGAACTCGCGGATCGCCGACAGACAGGGATCGCCGTGAAGAGAATCGCTAGCGCCGCGATGGCGGCCGGCTTGCTGGCCGGCGGGCTCGCGCTGGCCCCCGTGGCGGGGGCCGCGAAGCCGCCGGAGTTCCAGCCCGCTCCGATCCAGTGGGGACCGTGCCAGGACGAGAGCCTGCAGAAAGCCGGCGCCGAGTGCGGCATGCTGGACGTGCCGATGGACTACGCCGACCCGGCCGGCGAGAAGATCTCGCTCGCGGTGTCCCGGGTGAAGCACACCGTTCCCGACGCGCAGTACCAGGGCCCGATCCTGGTCAACCCCGGCGGTCCCGGCGGCTCCGGGCTGCGGCTCGCCGCGCTGGGCCCGTCGGTTCCCAAGGACGTCGGCAGGTCCTACGACTGGATCGGCTTCGATCCGCGCGGTGTCGGCTCCAGCGTGCCCGCGCTGTCGTGCGACCCGAACCACTTCTCCTACAACCGGCCCGACTACGTCCCGGTGACCCCTGAACTGGAGAAGGAGTGGCTGGCCAAGTCCGAGGGCTACGCGCGGGCCTGCGGCGCCCACGGCAAGCTGCTCGAACACGTCAAGACCACCGACTCCGTGCAGGACATGGAGAGCATCCGCAAGGCGCTGGGCGCCGAGCAGATCAACTACTACGGCTTCTCCTACGGCACCTACCTCGGCCAGGTCTACGGCACGATGTTCCCGGAGCGGCTGCGCCGGGTGGTGATGGACGGCGTGGTCAACGCCAACGACGTCTGGTACCAGGCCAACCTCAACCAGGACGTGGCCTTCGACCGCAACATCAACATCTTCTTCGACTGGATCGCCCGCCACGACGCGGTCTACCACCTCGGCACCACCGGCGCCGACGTGTCGAAGCTGTTCTACGACCAGCGCGCGAAGCTCGACCGCGACCCGGCGGGCGGCATCATCGGCTCCGACGAGTGGACCGACCTGTTCCTGCAGGCCGGCTACGGCCAGGGCGGGTGGGACGCCCGCGCCAAGGCGTTCGCCGGCTGGGTCCACGACGGCGCGTGGGAACCGCTCAAGCAGCTCTACGACAAGGCCAACCCGCCCGGCGAGGACAACGGTTTCGCCGTCTACAACGCGGTGCAGTGCACCGACGTGCAGTGGCCGGAGCAGTGGAAGCGGTGGGAGGAGGACAACTGGGCCACCCACGCCAAGGCGCCGTACCAGACCTGGGCGAACGCCTGGTTCAACGCCCCGTGCCTGTTCTGGCCCGCCAAGGCGGGCAAGCCGGTCGACGTCGACGGCGGCAAGGTCGCCAGCGCGCTGCTCATCAGCGAGGAACTCGACGCCGCGACTCCGTTCCCGGGCGCGCTGGAGGCTCGCAGGCGGCTGCCGAACTCCAGCCTGATCAGCCTGCCCGGTGGCACGACGCACTCCGGGTCGCTGGGCGGCAACGCCTGCCTGGACGGCCAGATCGCCGACTACCTCGCCACCGGAAAGCTGCCGGAGCGCAAGGACGGTGAGGGCCCCGACACCACCTGCCGGCCGCTGCCGCAGCCGGAGCCCGCGGCCGTGGGCGCGGTGAGCGTCCGCCCGCAGCAGCCGGCGATCCTGCAGGAAGCGCTGCAGGCCAACCAGCACTGAGCGCGGCGCCAGGGCCGTACGCCGCAACGCCCTCCGGGTCTCGCCCGGAGGGCGTTGCGGCTGCTGCCTCGTGTAGAACAGCGGTGTGCCCATCCGGAGCGGATGCGGGCCGACTGCGGGGAGGACCAGGGATGCGACAGGGGGAACGAGCGGACCGCGGCGGCGGATTCGGCGGCTCCGCGCTCGTGCTCGGCATCGCCGGGCTCGTCCTGCCGTTCGTGCTGTCCGGCTGCGCGGTGCTGGGAAGTCCGGCCGAGGGCATGCCCGCGCAGGACCGCCACGTCCTCTACGAGGTGTTCGGCGACGGTGACGTGGTCGACGTGACCTACACCAGCGACGGAGGTACGGGCACCGAGCAGCTGCAGAACGTGCCGCTGCCGTTCCGCAAGGAGATCTCCCTGGAGGAGGCGGCTTTCCAGGTCTTCACGCTCTCCGCGCAGAACGCCGACGAGGGCCGGATCACCTGCCGGATCACCGTCGACGGCGAGGTGCTGGACGAGAGCAGCTCCGTCGGCGCCTGGGAACTGGCGCTGTGCAACGACTCCGCGCCGTGACTCTCTGACCGCCGCTGACCATTCGCACCGCCCCTACCGCTGACCATCCCCTTCGCGCGGTCTCGGCCTCCTCTGCGCACAGTGGATCGCCATCGCAAAGAAGATGATCTTGCAGGAACCGGGGAACCCACCGCGAGTCGGAACCGGCAGTCACTCGAATGGCTGTACGACCGGATCGAGGAGGGGACACCCTGGAAACCGAGGCACTCGGCGCAGCACAGCAGCGGCTGGCCGACTACATGAACCGGGTGGACGATATTTTGCGGCGCGCCGACGACGTCCAGGAGCGGATCAGGACCATGCGCGCCGAGGTGGCCGGCCCCGACGGCGCCGTGTCCGTGGTGCTCGCCCCGGGCGGGCGCCTGGAGCGCCTGACCATCGCACCGCACGCGATGCGACTCGGCCACGAGCGGCTCGCCGCTCTCATCACCGAAACCGTCGCCAAGGCCCACGGTGCCGCGGCGCAGCAGGTGCAGGCGGCCATGCAGCCGCTGGTCGGCGGCACCGCGGCGATGGACTTCCTGCGCGAGCAGATCCAGCCGCCCACCGCGGACGACGGCAACCCGCCCGCGCCCACCGCCGCGCCCGCCGACCGCGGCGGTACCCCGCCCGCCGCCCCGCAGACGCCGCGGCAGCCGCGCCCGGGCTGGCAGGAAGAGGACGACGACTTCGACGAGCCCGGCGGCTCGTACCTGCGCTGAAGGAGCCCGCGACATGGGATTCAAGATCGTTCCGGACGACCTGGCCTCGCACGCCGGCCAGGTCGACGCGCTGGGCAAGCAGCTCAGCGAGGCCGGCGGCAGGGGTGCCAGCGTCGATCTCGGCACCGAGACCTTCGGCATCCTCTGCCAGCCCTTCGCGCTGCTGTTGCGTGCGGGCATCACCCTGATCGGCGACGACATCGGCGAAGTCGGCTCGACGATGCCCAGCCTCGCCGACGGCCTGCGCGACTGCGCCGACGCGAACCGCAAGACCGACGACGACCATGCGAAGGTCTTCGCCGAGATCATGAAGGGGCTGTGATGGGTCTCGAAGTCACCGAAGACGACCGGACCGACGGCGCGCGCATCGTCGAGAGCGTCGACTCGCTGGTCAAGGACTTCGACATGTCGGTCGCCACGCTCGGCAACATGGCGTCGGTGGGGCTGGACGCGCTGGGCTTCATCGCCAACCCGCTCGGGATGCTCAGCGGCGCGGGCGTCGGCTGGCTGATCGAGCACCTGTCGTCCTCAAGGAACCGCTGGACGACCTGGCGGGCGACCCGGACGCGGTGAACGAGGTGGCCGCGGTCTGGGGCGAGCAGGTGGCCACGACCTGCGGCAAGGTCGCTTCGGAATATGCCCAGGCCGCGGAGTCGCAGACCGCGTCGTGGGAGGGCCAGTCGGCCGACAGCTACCGCGGGACCGCCGCCGCGCTCGCCGAGGACATCGGCGCGCTGGAGAAGCTGGCCAACGGCGTGCGCTACGCGACCCAGGCGATCGGGGTGGCGGTGGCCGCGGTCCGCGCCATGATCCGGGACATGATCGCCGACGTCCTGGGCGAGATCATCGCGGCGTTCCTCACCGCCAGCGCGGCTGCCGTCTTCACCGCGGGTGCCTCCATGGCCGCGTTCACCGGCTGGGCCGTGGGGCGCGGGGCCGCCACCGCGGGCAAGATCATCCGCAAGGTCAAGGACCTGCTGGAGAAGATCGCCGACGTCATGGGCAAGTTCGACAAGCTCAAGGACGCCGCCCGCTCGGTCCGGGTGAAGGCGCACCGGGTCGGGGAGCTGGCCTCCAAGCCCGGCGCGGCGGTCGGTTCGCGCCAGCAGCACGTGCGGGCGATGGACGGCAAGTTCGACAGCTTCAACAACGCGATCCGCGACCGGGTCCCGTCCCAGCTCAGGGACCGCGCCGACGGCGTGGACAACGCCACCGGCGCGCGCGTGCGCGACGGCTGGGCCGACACGATCGACGGGGCGGCCCTCCGCCGGTCGGCGTTTCCGGAGGCGTCGAAGGAAACCGCGGCGGCGGGCAACAACTACGAGGACGCGGCCGAGGACCTGGAGAAGGAAGAGAAGAAATGACCACCTGAGCCCGCCACCCTTCCGGGAACGGGAAGGCTCAGCCGCGACCGGGCGGGTTGCACAGGTGAGGAACCCGCCCGGTCGCGACTCAGCGACAACGACCGCTCAGCGACCGGAAGCGCGCCGGAAGGACCGCTCAGCTGCCTACCGGCAGCACGTTCGGCACGATCATCGGGCGGCGCCGGTAGGTGTCGGCGACCCACTTGCCCACCACGCGGCGCACGGACTGCGCGATCCGGTGGGTGTCGGTGATCCCCTCCGACTCGGTGCGCGCCAGCTCCATCTCCACCAGCGGCACGACATCGTCGAGCGCCTTCGGGTCGTCGGAGAACCCGCGACCGGAGATCTTCGGCGACGACACCGCCCGCCCGGTGCCGGCCTCGACGGCGACGTTGATCGAGATGAACCCGCCCTCGCCGAGGATCAGTCGGTCCGACAGCGTCGACTCGCCGACGTCCCCGACCGACAGCCCGTCGACGTAGACGTGGCCTACCTCGAAGCGGCCCACGATCCCGGCGATGCCGTCGACCATGTCGACGACCACGCCGTCCTCGGCGATGACCACCCGCTCCGGCGCGACGCCGGTCAGCCGCGCCAGCTCGCCGTTGGCGCGCAGGTGCCGCCACTCGCCGTGCACCGGCATCACGTTGCTCGGCCGGACGGCGTTGTAGAGGTAGAGCAGCTCGCCCGCCGAGGCGTGACCGGAGACGTGGACCTTCGCACCGCCCTGGTGCACGACGTCGGCGCCCAGCCTGACCAGGCCGTTGACCACGCCGAACACCGCGGTCTCGTTGCCGGGGATCAGCGAACTGGCCAGCACGACGGTGTCGCCCGCGCGGATGCGGATCTGCTTGTGCTCGCCGCGGGCCATCCGCGACAGCGCCGACAGCGGCTCGCCCTGCGAACCGGTCGAGACGAACACGACCAGGTGCTCGGGCATCGCCAGCGCCTCGTCGAGCTCGACGATCAGGCCGTCGGGCACCTGCAGCAGGCCGAGCTCGGAGGCGATGCCCATGTTGCGGACCATCGAACGGCCGACGAAGCAGACCTTCCTGCCGTGTTCGACGGCCACGTCGAGCACCTGCTGCACCCGGTGCACGTGGCTGGCGAAGCACGCCACGATCAACCGCTGGGTGGCCTTGCCGATCACCCGGTCCAGCACCGGCCGGATCTCGCGCTCCGGGGTGACGAACCCGGGCACCTCGGCGTTGGTGGAGTCGACCAGGAACAGGTCCACGCCCTCGTCGCCGAGCCGGGAGAAGCCCGCGAGGTCGGTGAGCCTGCCGTCCAGCGGGAGCTGGTCGAGCTTGATGTCGCCGGTGTGCAGCACCACCCCGGCCGGGGTGCGGATGGCGACGGCCAGTGCGTCCGGGATCGAGTGGTTGACCGCGAAGAACTCCAGGTCGAAGGCGCCGTGCGTGCTGTGCTGGCCCTCGGCGACCTCCACCAGCGTCGGGTTGAGCCGGTGCTCCTTGCACTTGGCCGCCAGCAGCGCGAGCGTGAACTTCGAGCCCACGACGGGCAGGTCGGGCCGCAGGCGCAGCAGGAACGGCACCGCGCCGATGTGGTCCTCGTGGCCGTGGGTGAGCACCAGCGCCTCGATGTCGTCGAGGCGGTTCTCGATGGGCGCGAAGTCGGGCAGGATCAGGTCCACCCCGGGCGCGTCGTCCTCCGGGAACAGCACCCCGCAGTCGACGACCAGCAGCCGTCCGGCGTGCTCGAACACCGTCATGTTGCGGCCGACCTCGCCGATGCCGCCGAGCGCGAACACGCGCAGGCCGCCTTCTGCCAGCGGTCCCGGCGGTGCCGACGAGGTCGGCGTCACCGGGTGGTACTCGGTGGCTGTGGCCTTCGCGCTCAACGCTGGGTCACCTCTGCTGCTGCGTCCGGATTTACCAGTACCAGGCCAGCATCCCACAGGTCGCTGGTGATGATCCGGACCTGCTCCTCGGTGGCCGCGGGCAGCGGCAGGCGGGGCCGGCCGGTCTCGTAGCCGCACAGCCGCAGCGCGGTCTTGGAGAAGATGACGCCGCCGACGAAGTTCATCGAGCGGTACACCGGCAGCAGCCCGTTGTGGACCTCGCGGGCGGCGGTGATGTCACCCGACTCGTAGGCGTCGAGCATCTGGCGCAGCCGGTCGCCGACGACGTGGCCGATCACGCTGACGAAGCCGACCGCGCCGACCGACAGCCACGGCAGGTTCAACGGATCCTCGCCGGAGTAGTAGGCCAGGTCGGTGTTGGCCATGACGTCGCTGCCTGCCAGCAGGTCGTGCTTGGAGTCCTTGACCGCCTTGATCTGCGGGTGCTCGGCCAGCCGCTTGAGCGTGTCGACCTGGATCGGCACGACCGAGCGCGGCGGGATGTCGTAGAGCATCACCGGCAGGTCGGTCGCGTCGGCGACGGTGGTGAAGTGCGAGAGCAGGCCCTCCTGCGGCGGGCGCGAGTAGTAGGGGGTCACGACCAGCAGGCCGTGCGCCCCGGCCTTCTCCGCCGAACGCGCGAGCTCGACCGAGTGCACGGTGTTGTTCGTGCCCGCGCCCGCCACGACGGTGGCGCGGTCGCCGACCGCCTCGACCACCGCGCGCAGCAGGCGCTCCTTCTCCTCGTCGCTGGTCGTCGGGCTCTCCCCCGTCGTGCCGTTGACGACCAGCCCGTCGTTGCCGACGTGGTCGACGAGGTAGGTGGCCAGCTCCTGCGCCAGCTTCAGGTCGAGTTTCCCGTCCTCGTCGAACGGCGTCACCATGGCGGTCAGTACCCGGCCGAACGGACGGCCCGGAGAGGCAGTGGGGCAGACGGTCATAACCCATGACGCTACCTGGTCAGTCCACCGTCGAGCGCGCCCGGACCGGCCCTGGCCCCCGGTCGGCCGACGATGTGAAAACCCCTCGCGCGGGATCCTCGGAAGCGGTGATTCTTGCGGCCGGGGCGGGCGGCGTTGAAGAGTTTTCCGGTCACAGCGACCGGCGAAGATCCTCCACCGCGAGCACGTCGGCCTCGTTGCCGTCGAAGGTCACACGGACCTGCTTGCGGCCGAAGGCGTGCAGGAGCAGTTCGCCGGTCTCGCCGTTGATGCGCACCGTGCGCGGCCCGCGCCTGGCGGCGATCTCGGTGCCGTCCGGCCTGCGCAGCACGACGCCGACCGGGCTGCGGCCGTAGAAGACCTTCGCGGTGCGCGACAGCGCCTTCCACAGGGCCTCGTCGCGGGCCGGGTCCGACGGTCGCGGCTCCCAGCCGGGCTGCGCCCGCCGCACGTCCTCGTGGTGGACGTAGAACTCCGCGGAGTTCACCGTCTCGTCCACCGCGGACAGCCCCAGCGGGTTCCACTTCGGAGGGCCCTGGCGCACCATGTCGACCAGCTCCGGCCACGGGCGGTCGCCGATCTCGGACTCGATGCGCTCACCGCGGTCGGCAAGCCGCTGAAGCAGCTTGCCCGCGAGCGCGTCGGGCCGCCTCTCCCGCACGACCAGGTGCACCGCGAGATCGCGCGTGGTCCACCCCTCGCACAGCGTCGGCGCGTCCGGACCGACGCGGTCGAACAGTTCGCACAGCTGCTGGCGCTCGTCACTGGCCACACCCATGAGGTCACTCTAGCCGCAGGCGTCCCCGCGATCCGGCTACAGCGTCGCCTTGGTCGTCAGCTTCTTGCCGTCGGCGCTGTGCAGACCGCAGTACACGGTCTGGGAGCCCTGGTCGTCGTTGTCGCTGCTGTCGTCCGCGCGGACGGTGCGCCGCAGGTTCCAGCTCTGCTCGGTGGGCACCAGCGCGACGTAGCGCAGCGCGGTCTCCTTGGCGGGGATGACGATCTGGTTCGAGTTGAAGAACGCCGAGCACAGCCCTTCGCCGAAGCGCCGGAGTTCCTCCTCGCCGGGGTAGTCGACGTCGGTCTCGCCCGAGGAGAACACCGAGCCGCTGTGGAAGATCTCGTGGTCGTGCGGATCGGTGCAGGTCCTGGAGTCGGACTTGCCGAACGACCCGCCCGGAGCGAGAGCACCGTCGGAGCAGCCCCCGCTGGAGGGGAAGTGGAACCGCTGGAGGTCGCCCCCGGTACCGAAGGTCAGCGTCGGCTCCATCGCGACCGGCGTCGAGCCGCCCAGCCCGAACCGCCCGAGCAGCAGGCCCGCCACGAACAGCACCACCGCCGCGACGGCTGCCACCGACGCCCATAGCCCTCGCCTGCCGCGGCGCGCCTGCACGGCGACGGCCGTCGACGCGACGCCTGCGGGCCGGGTCACGGCATCGGACGCCGGCGTGCCGGCCAGCAACGCCCGCACCTGCGGAGCGGTGAATCGCGCCTTCAGGTCGGCGATCAGCAGGCCGGTGATCACCGGCCCGACCACGCCGTGCGGCCGGGTGGCGCGGGGCGTCTCGTTGAGCACCGCGTTCAGCGTGGCGGCCGTGGTCTGGCGCTCGAACGGCATCCAGCCCTCCACCGCGAAGAACAGCGTCGCGCCGAGCGACCACAGGTCGCTCGCCGGCGACGCGTCGGCGCCCTGGATGCGCTCGGGCGCCATGAACGACGGCGACCCCACGATGGCCCCGCTGCTGGTCAGCCGCGGGTCGTCCAGGGTCTGGGCGATGCCGAAGTCGGCGAGCTTCACCCGGCCGTCGGCGACCATGATGTTGCTCGGCTTGACGTCGCGGTGCACGATCCCCGCCGCGTGCGCGTTCTCCAGCGCCGGGAGCACCTGCCGCGCGAGGTCGGCGGCCTGCTCCGGCGGCAGCGGGCCGCGCTGGGCCACCAGCTCGGTCAGCGTGACGGCCCGCACCAGCTCCATCACGATGTAGGTGGTCCCGGCCTCGGCGAGCACGTCGTGCACGGTCACCACGGCGGGGTCGTTGAGCCGGCCCGCCGTGCGGGCCTCGCGCAGCACCCGCTCCTCGTAGACCTGGCGCTCCGCGGGCGGCACGCCGTCGGGCAGGTGCAGCTCCTTGATCGCCACCTCGCGGCCGATCACCTGGTCCCACGCGCGCCAGACGATCCCCATGCCACCGCGCCCGAGCTCCCCGGTCACCTGGTAACGGCCGCCGATCACACGGGCCTGCCGCCCGGTCTCCGGGTGTTGCACCACAGCGCCTTCCTCCACCGCCCGAGCGCGACGAACACGCTGCGCTCACACCTTGAAGCCGGGCCTCATCCAACCAGATGAGACCCGGCTCCTTGGACTGAATCAGCAGGCGTTCGGTTTCCACCCGCGCCGAGAATCTTCGCGGCAGTGCCGCCCGCTGGCGTCAGCCCTCGGTGACGAACGGGCTCGACGCGACCTCGCTGCCGTCCTTCAGGCTGGTGATCTCGAAGTCGCCGAAGACGTTGGGCACCGCCTTGTGCAGCTGGCGCAGGCACTCGATCGCCAGCGCGCGGATCTCGACGTCGGCGTGCTCGCTCGCGCGCATCGCGATGAAGTGCCGCCACGCGCGGTAGTTGCCGGTGACCACGATCCGGGTCTCGGTGGCGTTGGGCAGCACCGACCGGGCCGCCTGCCGGGCCTGCTTGCGGCGCAGCGTGGCCTTCGGCTCGTCGGCGAACTTCTCCTGCAGCGCCTCCAGCAGCTCGCTGTAGGCGTCGACGCTGGCCTGGGTGGCCTTGACGAACTTCTCGTGCAGCTCGGGGTCTTCGGCGATGACGTCCGGCTCGACCATCGCGGCGTCGCGCTCGGGCACGTAGCGCTGCGAGAGCTGGGAGTAGGAGAAGTGGCGGTGGCGGATCAGCTCGTGGGTCAGCGAGCGCGACATCCCGCTCAGGTAGAACGTCACCGTCCCGTGCTCGAGCACGGAGAGGTGGCCGACCTCCAGGATGTGGCGGAGGTAGCCGGCGTTGGTCGCGGTCGCCGGGTTCGGCTTGCGCCACGACTGGTAGCAGGCGCGCCCGGCGAACTCCGCGAGCGCCTGGCCGCCGTCCGCGTCGGTCGACCAGTCCACGTCGGCCGGTGGGAAGAATTCGGTCTTGCCGATGAGCTGGACCTTCGGCGGGACGATCTCGGTCACGGAGAGCGAACCCCTTTCTGCTGTTCAGTCGTGGTCGTCGACCACTGTCGCGACTCCCCAGTCTCTTGCCCGTCGAGCCTAACGGTCGACCCCGACGTGCCCGCCCCGCCGGTCAGCCGACGCGATTGACGTCACCAGGGACGTTGCATGACGTCACGAATGGTGTCACTGTGGCGTCATGGATCTGAGCCCCTACATCAGCCAGCTCCGGGAGGACCTGACCTCCGCGGCGTCGGCGGGCGACGAGCAGACCCGCCAGACCGCGGCGGTGCTGTCCTCGGCGATCGAGCCCGCCGCCCGCCTGGCGATCATGAACGCGTTGTCGGACCTCGCGGCGGAGGTCACCACGCACCTCGACGGACAGGTCGTGGACATCCGGCTGGACGGCCGGGACGTCCGGGTCGGGGTCAGCGGCAGCACCGGCGAACCGGCCGGCGCCCGGGACGAGCAGCCGCCGCCCCCGCCGCCCGGCGACGGCGGCGACATCAGCCGGATCACGCTGCGCCTGCTCGACGAGATCAAGTCGCAGGCCGAGCAGGCCGCCTCCGTGCAGGGCGTGTCGCTGAACACCTGGGTCGCGCAAGCCGTGCAGGGCGCCCTGCACGGCGGAGCCAGGGCGCGCGGACCGCGCGAAGGCGGCCACGGCGGCAGGCCGTGGGGGCCGCCCGGGGCGGGCCGGGACCGGTGGCGCGGTGACGGGCCGGGCGGCTCGCGCGTCCACGGCTGGGTCCAGGGCTGAAGGGGGGCAGCGGCATGACCGAGCAGCACTCCGGCTTCGAGGACCGCTCCGACGAGCTGGTCCGCACCCAGGACTTCGAGACCCCGCACCCCATCGAGCTCGACATCAGCAACAACGCGGGCTCGATCCGCATCGAGCTGGCCGAGACGCCGGTGACCCACGTCGAGGTCCGCCACGACCCGTCGTCGGCCGGGCCGGACTGGCGCAGCGGACTGTCCGGGCTGCTGAACTGGGTCAGCGAGCAGTTCGGCGAGAGCGGGCTGCGTCCCGGCGGCGACGGGCCGCGCGAGCCGCTCGCCGAGGCGGTGCACCAGACCCGCATCGACCTGACCGGAAGCAGGCTCGCGGTGCGCGGACCGGCCGCGGCCCCGCTGCGGGGGATCCCGCTTGCGATCAGGATCACCGCACCACTGGAGTCGCAGATCGGCGTGCACACCTCGGGTCAGGTATCGGTCAGCGGCAAGGCCGGCCGGGTGCAGATCCAGGCGGCCTCCGGGGACGTGAGCGTCGACGAGTCCAGCGGCAGCGCGACCGTGCGCACCAGCGCGGGACCGCTCAAGCTCGGGTCGGTGCTCGGAGGCGTGCAGGCCCGCAGCGGCAGCGGCGACGTCGAGATCGCCTCGATCGACTCGCCGTCCTCGGTGGTCACCGGCAGCGGCAACGTCTGGATCGGCGCGGTGCACGACGACGTGCTGGTCCGCTCCGGCAGCGGTGACCTCACCGTCGCCGACGCGACGCGGGGCCAGGTGGAGCTGATCAGCGGGTCCGGGCAGTTGCAGGTCGCGGTGCGCCGCGGCGTCGGCGCCGAGGTGGACCTGACGTCGTCGACCGGCAGCGCGACCAGCGACCTGGCGGTGTCGGACGAACCGCCCGCCGAGGAGCCGCCGCTGCGCGTGTTCGGCCGCACCGGCACCGGGGACGCTTTGATCATGTCGGGGATCTGACGCCGGGCGGGGCAGGCGCCCCGGCGGCGGGCCGCCCCGCCGCGGGAGCGGTGGGGCGGGCGGAGCCGCCGGGCACGGCGGCGGGCTTTGCACGGCGGCGGGCTTTGGGGGCGGGGGGGGTTTCGAGGCACGCACCCTGCGCGCGCGGGGCACTTTGGGAGCGGGGGCGCGTGAGTTTTCGACGCACCCGCCTTGCGCACGCGGGGCACTTTGAGAGCGGGGGCGCGTGAGTTTTCGACGCACCCGCCTTGCGCACGCGGGGCACTTTGAGAGCGGGGCCGCGTGAGTTTTCGACGCACCCACCTTGCGCACGCGGGTCACCTTGAGAGCGGGGCCGCGTGAGTTTTCGACGCACCCACCTTGCGCACGCGGGTCACCTTGAGAACGGGGCCGCGTGAGTTTTCGACGGACTCACCCTGGCTTTGCGGCTTGCGGTGAGTGGGTGGTTTCTGGGGCGCTCGCCGCCCCCAGACCCCCGGCAGGTCTCCGGGATGAGCGGGTTTTCGGGGGATGCTGCGGTGGGGTGGGTGGTGGTTCTCATCCCATCGACCTCCACGAGGGCTAAGGGCTGGCGCCAGGTCGACGGGATGAGAACCACGGCACCGTTCCTTCGGGGGCACTGCCCCTGTGGGTGTGGTGCCCCTGTGAGGGTTGTCGTCAGTCGTTGCCGCGGGTAGCGGTGCGCAGGGCGGTGGCCAGGTCGCCGCGCTCCCCCACGGCCACCCCGCCCAGCCCGAGCCAGGCCGCCATGTCACCCAGCGCGCCGGCGAGTTCCGGCACCACCGCCGCGAGGTCGGCGCCCGGTTCGGCGAACGCGCCGGGCACTCGCAGCACCCCGGCCGCTCGGTCGGCCTTCAGGTCGACGCGGGCGACGAGCTTCCCGTCCAGCAGGAACGGGAACACGTAGTAGCCGTACTGGCGCTTGGGTTCCGGCACGTAGATCTCGATGCGGTAGCGGAAGCCGAACAGGCGCTCGGTGCGCGAGCGCTCCCAGATCAGCGGGTCGAACGGGCACAGCAGCGCTCGCCCGGTCACCTTGCGCGGCACGCGCGCCCCGGCGTGGCGGTAGGCGGGCTGGCGCCAGCCGTGCACGGTCACCGGCTCCAGCAGGCCGTCCTCGACCAGCTCGGCGACGGCCTGCTTGGACTGGGCGGGGCTGAGCCGGTAGTAGTCGCGCAGATCGGCCTCGGTGCCCACCCCGAGCGCCTGTGCGGAGCGCTCCACCAGGCCGCGGACCGCGACGTCGTCCTCGGGGTCGGCGGCGAGCACGTCGGCGGGCAGCACCCGCTCCGGCAGGTCGTAGAGGCGTTCGAAACCTCGCCGAGCCCCGGTGGTCAGCTCCCCCATCGCGAACAGCAGCTCGCAGGCGTGCTTGGTGTCGGTGCGGTTCCACCAGGGGCCGGTGCCCTGCTTCTGCCCGCCGCCGAGCTCGCGCTCCAGCGCGCCGGCGCCGATCGGGCCGAGGTCCTTGACCGCCGCGAGCACGTCGTCGACCAGTTGCGGCGCGCGCTCGAGCAGCGTGCGGAACTTGCGCCGCCAGGCGCCGCCGTACTCGCGCATCCGCCAGCGCAGCAGCGGCCAGTCCTCGACGGGGATCAGCGACGCCTCGTGCGCCCAGTACTCCACGAGCAGCCGGGGGCGCCGCGAGCGGTGCGACCAGGCGGCGTCGTCGACCAGGTCCGCGGGGTAGGCGCCGAGCCTGCTGTAGACCGGCATGTAGTGCGCGCGGACCGCGACGTTGACCGAGTCGAGCTGGAGCAGCTTGGTCCGGCCCAGCGCGCGTTGCAGGTGCCTGCGGTTGACCTCCCCGGCCGGCCGCGGATCGGCGAAGCCCTGCGCCGCCAGCGCGGTGCGCCGCGCGGTCTCGATGCTCATGGTCTGCACTCGCCAGATCGTGCCAGCACCCACCGACACCGACCGACACCCGGCCGCTCCTACGAGTGAATGTGCGGACACGTTAGGTTCACCGCATGGCCGAAGCCGACGTGCGAGTCGCCGGACCCGACGACGCCGCCGAGATCGCGAGGATCCAGCTGACGACCTGGCGCACCGCCTACGCCGACGTGCTCCCGGAAGACGTGCTGGCCGGACTGGACCCCGCCGAGACCGAGTCGCAGTGGCGCCACGCGCTGACCGGGGGCCCGGCATCGGTGCTGGTCGCCATCGAGGGCCAGTGGCTGGTGGGGTTCTGCGCCGCCGGGTTCGCCCCGACGACCGAGACCGCCGCCGCCGACGGCACCGAACCGCCCGACGCGGCCACGGTGGCGCTGGTCAGCACGCTGCTGGTGGAGCCGAGGTGGGGCAGGCGCGGCCACGGCGGGCGGCTGCTGGGCGCGATGGCGCAGCGCCTGAGCGCCGAGGGCGCCACCCGCGGCATCACCTGGGTCCCCGAGGCGGACCAGGCTTCGACCGGCTTCTACGCGAGTGTGGGGTGGCAGCCGGACGGTACAGTGCGGACACTCGATGCGGGTGGCCGTCCCCTCCGCGAGCTGAGGTTGTCCGGCTCGCTCGACCTGCGCTTCGAGCGGAGTTGACGAGGTCGCGACTCGGCCTCGAGGCGTGGAGGCAGGTTGTTGGCCTCCCGCCGATGCCTTCTTCCGAGTTGGGGGAAACTTGCTGGCAGTGATCGGTCTGCTCTCGACGACCTTCGGGGTCGCGGTGGCCTCCGCGCTGATGCCGCTGATCAGCGTCGAGCTGTTCGTGATCGGTCTGGTGCTCAAGGGGCCGGAGGTGCCGTGGTGGGCCCTGGCGCTGGTCATCGCGGTCGGGCAGGTCGCGGGCAAGATGCTGTACTACTACGCCGCGCGCGGGGTCGTGCGGCTGCCCGCGTTCCTGCGGCGGCGGACCGAGGCCAAGACCAAGGGCCGCTGGAGCGCGTGGATCGACCGGTTCCGCGAGACCTGCCGCAAGCGCCCGCTGTGGACCGGCGGGGTGCTGCTGGTGAGCGCCATCGCGAGCCTGCCGCCGTTCGCGGCGATCGTCTTCGTGGCGGGCTGGGCGAAGGTGCCGCTGACGACTTTCCTGGTCACTGGGTTCGTCGGTCGTTTCCTGCGGTTCGGGGTGCTGGCGGTCGCGCCGGGCGCCCTCGTCGCCTGGATATAGCGCCGCGAAGCCCTGGATCCGGCCCCGGGTAGCGGCGCCCTGGCGGCGACTGCTCCCGCGGCGCTGCGGGAGCAGTGCGCACGTCAGAACAGCCGGCCGGGCACGCCCTGCACGGAGTCGATGACGCCGAGGACCGGCACGCCAGCGGGCGCGAAGGTCCACTTGTTGTGCAGGCCGCTGGTGTCGGGCTCGTCGACGATGGCCGGGCCGTCGGGGGCGGCGGTCTGCGCCTGGTCCTGCGCCGGGGCGGCCACGCCGCCCGGTACGACGCCACCCGGCACGACGCCAGGGACCACCCCCGGCAGCTCGCCCGGGACCGCGCCCGCCGGGATCGCGTCGAAGACCGGGCGCAGCGCCTGGGCAGGCAGCTCCGCGGTCGGTCCCAGCACCGCGCCCGCGTCGACCCCGGGCAGCAGCCAGACCGGCGTGGTCTCCGCCTGCGCCACGCCGCCGCTCAGGCACGTCAGCGCGACACCGGCAGCGGTACCGGCGAGCAGCCGTGCGATCGGTTTCCTCATCTCGTGCACCTCCTCAGTTCCCCCGCCGAGCGGCGGAAGTCAGCATCCACAACAGAGATGTCCGGCTCCTGGATCAGGGCGTGAGCGGGGCGGAGACCGCGACCACCGTGCCCTCGGGGTTCCACGTCCCGGCCGCGGTACCGCCGTGGTCCATGCCGGGCATGCTCATCTTCATCACGTCGACCTGGGCGGCGGCGTAGATCGTCACCGGCCCCCGCACGGCCATCCCGCGCGCGGCCAGCCACGAACCGAACCCGGCCACCGAGGGCGGCTCTCCGCCGAAGGCGCCGGCGAGGGTGAGGCCATAGGCCAGCGAGCGCTGGTCACGCGGGTCGAAGCGCAGCGGCACCGACGAGCTGGCCGCCGAGTTGAGGACCGGTCCGTGCAGCAGCCACGGAGCCAGGTGGACGCCCCACACGTACTGGTGGCCCAGAGTCAGCCGGTCGACCGCGCGCTCCCAGCCGGAGACCACGACGAGCGCGCCTTCGGGCTGCGGCACCGGGCTCACCGCGACACCGCGCTCGGCCGCGGCGGCGCGGACCACGTCGGCGGCCTGCCGGGAGCGCGGGGAGTCGTCGGCTTCGAGGGTGACCGCCGGTGTCCCGTTGGCCGCCAGGGCACCGACCAGGCGGCGCAGCGCGTCGGCGTCGTCGGGGGTGAGCGCGTCGGCGGGGCAGGCGGCCAGCGGGGTCCGCGCGCCCGCGACCAGGCCGCCGAGCGCGGCGCCGGCGCACTCGGGCCCGTCGGGACCGGTCGCACCCGCGAGTGCGGGCGCGGTCGCGTCCCCGGTGTCGACCTCGACGCTGTCGGTGGCATCGCCGCGGCGGATGACGACGTCGCTGCGCCCCACGGGCAGGTCGACGGTGGCCCACGTGCCGTGGCCGCCCGGCCGTGCCATGGCGGGCATCACGTTCTCGCCCACCTCGACCGAGATGCCCTTGCCCGCGCTTTCCGGGAAGTGCACCAGGTTGGGGCCCGGTCGCTGCGGGGTGATCAGCACCGGCAGCTTCTGCCCCTCGACCTCGGCGTGCACGAGCCGCGGGACACCCGGGACCGCGAGCTCGTGCGGTCGCGGGATCGCGGGCAGCGCACCCCACAGCAGGAAGGCCGCGGCGACGCCTGCCGCCCCGAACCGGTAGATCCGTCGCGGATCGCGGCGCAGCCGACCGGCCAGACCGAGTACGACCACAGTGGACAGTGCGATCAGCAGCAGCGCGACGCCGTGGCCGCTGCTGTGGAGCCGCCGGTCGAGCAGACCGGAGAGGAGCAGTTGCCCGACCGCAGCCGCGGTGAGTGCGATCGCGGCGGTCAGCGCGATCGGGCCGAGGCGAAGCCCCGGCTTCAGCCGTCCCGCGTGCACCGCGAAGCCGAACCAGGCGACGGCGACGGCGGTGTAGGTGGTGTCCACGAGGAACTGGAACGAGGAGTGCCCGGACGCCGTCTCGGCGACGAGCAGCGCGGCCGCGGCGAAGCCCGCGTAGGCGGCTGCCGTCGGCCGGCTCAGCAGGGCGGGTACGGCCAGCACCAGCACCGCGTGCCCGACCGCGAAGGCCGGGCTCACACCCAGCGCGGGGATCGATATCAGACCGGCCAGCGCGGCCAGCCCGCCCGAGGACCAAGAGACCCACCGGGCCGGTGCCTCGGTCACCGGCCGCAGCAGACCGGTTCCCGCGACCAGGGCGGTGCCCGACAGCAGCACCAGTCTCAGCACCAGGGCGAGCGCGTCCACATCGGACGCGGTCGCGTGCATGCCATGCGCATCCATCGCCAGACTCACATTTCCGGGGAGGTGGTTTCGGGGGGTCGCCGGAGCGGACCGGCGGGGCGCGGCACCGGGTTCCGCGCCGTGCAGCGGGATGCCCCGCCCCGCCGGTGGTTCACTTGACGTCCTGGTCAGCGACCACGAACAGCTCCGAGTGCGGCTTGGCGTTGCCGAAGTCGCCGTGCGGCCACGACCGCCGGTTGAAGTTGACCCCGACCTCGCCGGTCACCTCGTCCCGGAAGGCGTCGTCCACCGAAACCGAACCGTCCCCGCCCAGGTTCACCATGTTGACCTTGTGGTCACCGTCGAGGCCGGAACGCGCGACGAAGTAGTTCGACACCGCGAGCCGGCCCGGCCTGCTGGTCTCCTGGTAGAGCCCGTCCGGGCCGATCCTGAAGTTGTCGTAGGCACCCCAGTGCGGGCCGGCACCCGGCTGACCCGGGTTGATCGGCGTCGCACCGGCCAGCGTCGGGCAGTCCTCGCCGCCACCGCGCTGCGCCTTCTCCAGCGTGTCGATCGAGCACTTGAAGCCGGTGCCCGCTGCCACCAGCTTGGAGATGTCGAGCGTGTAGACCCCGCCGGTGGTGCCGGGGTCGTCCGGCCCGAGCGTGCCCGGCTGGCGGCCGACGATCGCCCGGTACAGGAAGCGGTCGTCCGGGCTGGTCTGGATCCAGCCGCCGTTGGAGCTGCCGCCGTTGCTGTCGTTGGCCGGGTCGATCGCCTTGTTCGCAGCCCCGTCGTCGAAGACCTCGACCCAGTGCGGCTCGGCCGCGGTGATGTCGGGGGTGTAGAACACCGCACCGCCCTGCATGGTCTGCGCGAACGCGCCCTTGTGACCGGGCAGGTTGGTCACCGTGGTCTCCATGACCGCCCGGCTCTCCGCGTGCAGCGGGTCCTCGGGATCGGCACGCGGGCCGTCCGGCAGGTACGAGACCGCCTTGAGCCTGGGGTGGTTGCGGTCGGAGATGTCCCAGGTCCGCACCGTCGGCCGCCGCAGGTACGGCGACGGCTGCTTCACCGGGTCCAGGATGATGTTCCTCGGCTCGGCGTAGTCGCTGGTGACCAGCGTGTCCAGGTCCTCGCGGGCCTGGATGCCGTGCGGGTTGGCGCAGGTCGGCGTGCCCAGCCGCGGCAGGTTGGCGCAAAGCTTCTCGTTGTCCCCGCCCGGGGTCGCCGCGGGGGACTGCGAGAGCACCTTGGCGTTCGGGTCGAACCGCACGACCTCACCGGGGCTGCCCGCGAAGCCGTTGCCGACGTGCACCGAACCGTCGTCGTAGCGGAACGGGCCCGGTGCGACGGGACCGCCCATGTAGGTCGCGTAGGCCGTGCCGTCCTTCAGCGTCCAGTACGCGTCCGGGACCGACCCGCCCAGCGTCTGCGACGGCAGGCTGATGCCCTTGAGCTTGAGGTTCGGCAGCGCCGACACGTCGAACGCGTAGGTCGCGGCCCCGAACAGGGCACCGGCGAAGATCGTGTCGCCCTTGTGCCACACGTACTGCATGTGGTGCGGCTCGTTCTCCACCAGCGGCCCCACGGTCGCGGTGTTGACCACCTGGCCGTAGGTGCTGGACCCCTTGGTCGCGTCGATGACGGCCAGGAAGTCCGGACCCGGTAGCGCGTCGACGGTTTTGTCCAGCCCGCCGCCGAGCGAACCGGGCAGGTTCTTGACGTCCTTGACCGCGGTGTCGGCGATGTTCTCGTCACCGGCCCAGACCAGCAGCCACTCCTTGCGCTGCCCGGAGGCGTTCGACAGCGCACGGCCGACGACGTGGTTGGTGACCGAGTACTCCTTGCCGTCGGCGCCCTGGACGCGGTGGGTGGAGACCTGCACGCCCGCGTAGGCGTCGCTCGACGCGACGGGCAGCGTGACCGCCCCGAGCGCCACCAGCACCGCGATCACCGCCCGCCGACGTCCGAGTGCGGCGCGGTGACGGGGCTTGTCGGCTTCCGGCGCGAAACGCCGCGCCCCCGGCCATCTTCTTCGCGTTCTTGTTCTCATCAGCACTCCTGAACGTGCCGGCACGCCGGCGCCGACAACAAAAGGACGAACGGAAACAACGAAAGACGTCGAACGGCAGCCGCGAAATGCGCGCACGGCGAATCCCGGAAAACCGAATCAACGCGAAACCGGACGCGCCGAATCCAGCGGAACGCGACCCGGTGGGATAAAGGACGCCGACTGCGTCCCCGGTGACGAGGGAGAAGAACCCTTCAGGCGCTACACAGCGCGCTGGCCTGGTGCCGCAGATCCACGTGGATTCTGGCGACCAGGGCGAAGAACCTCGGCATGCGCACGATCATGCGCGGCGGGTGATCACCATGTCAAACCCGGACCATTGAATGGGAAACCGGATGCCGATCGCGTCCCACAATCCGCGATCGGCATCCGGTCACCTGAAAAGCGGTTCCCCGGCTGCTCCGGCCGGGCCTATGTTCGTCGGCTTTCGCCCTTCTCCAGCTCGATCGCGCGGCGCATCGCCTTGCGCCCGCGGTTGCGGTCGCCTGCCAGGTCGTAGGCCTGGGCGAGGGCGAACCAGGCCCGCCAGTCCTGCGGCGCGGCCTCCAGCTCCCGCTGCTTCTCGTCGAACCAGGCGTCGGCGGCGTCGCGCTCGACGCGGCCGGACGGCCGCAGCGGTAGGTGTGAGACGTCGGGCAGCGCGCCCTCGTCGTGCAGGCGGCGCGCCAGCCGCTCGGTGCTCGCACCGAAGCGCAGCTGGTCCGCGACCAGCACCGCGCCGAGCACCGGCAGCACCAGGATCGCAAGCCCCAGCACGACGAACACGGGCTGCCCGCTGACGATCATCGTGAAGGCTCGTCCGCCGAGCAGCACCAGGTACGCCAGCAGCACCAGGGCCAGCACGAACGCCGCGCCCCTCGCGGTCACCAGCCTACGCCGGTCGCGGTCCCGCTCAGACACTCACAGCCCCAGCAGGGACTCGAGGCCGACCGTCAGGCCCGGGCGGGAGCCGATCTCGCGGATCCCGAGCAGCACGCCCGGCATGAAGGACCGGCGGTCGAAGGAGTCGTGGCGGACCGTCAGCGTCTCGCCCTCGCCGCCGAAAAGCACCTCCTGGTGCGCGACCAGGCCGGTCATCCGCACCGAGTGCACCCGCACCCCGTCCACGTCGGCACCGCGGGCGCCGTCGAGCTCCTTGGTCGTGGCGTCCGGCGACGGACCGCGCCCGGCGTCGGCGCGCGCCTGGGAGACCACCTGCGCGGTGCGTGCGGCCGTGCCCGAGGGCGCGTCGGCCTTCTTCGGGTGGTGCAGCTCGACGATCTCCACCGAGTCGAAGAACGGGGCGGCGATCTCGGCGAAGCGCATCGACAGCACCGCGCCGATCGCGAAGTTCGGCGCCACCAGCACACCGGCCTCCGGCCGCTCGGCCAGCCACGAACGCACCTCGTCCAGCTCGGCGGTGCCCAGCCCACTGGTCCCGACGACCACGTGGATGCCGTTGTCGACGCAGAACCTGATGTTGTCCAGCACCGAGTCGGGGTGGGTCAGGTCCACCGCGACCCGCGCGCCCGCGGAGACCAGCGCGTCGAGCGAGTCCTCGCGGTTGACCGCCGCGACGAGCTCGGTGTCGGGGGCCTCGCCGACGGCGTGGACCGCCTCGCTGCCCATCCGCCCGCGGGCGCCCAGTACGCCGACCTTGATCGGGGCTGGCGAGTTCACCTTGTCGACCGCCTTTCCACAGCGCTTGTACCTGCGGTGATTCTGCAAGACCGGGGTCAGAGCCCGTCGGGCAGGTCCTCGACGGCGCCGTAGGGGCCGACGACCGCGGTGGTCAGCGGGCGTTGCAGCAGCTCCGCCGCCAGCTCCGCGACGTCCTGCGCGGTGACGGCGTCGATGCGCTCCAGCGTCTGCGCCACGCTCAGGTGCCGCCCGTAGTTCAGCTCGCTCTTGCCGATGCGGGTCATCCGCGAGGCGGTGTCCTCCAGCCCCAGCACCAGACCGCCCCGGAGCTGGCCGCGCCCGCGCGCCACCTCGTCCTCTGTCAGCCCGTCCGCGGCGACCCCGGCCAGCACCCCGCGCACCACCGCGGCGACCTCGCCGAGGCGGTCGGGTGTGCAGCCCGCGTAGACGGAGAAGGTGCCGGTGTCGGCGTAGGCCGTCGTCGAGGAGTACACCGAGTAGGCCAGCCCGCGCTTCTCCCGGATCTCCTGGAACAGCCGCGAGCTCATCCCGCCGCCCAGCGCGGCGTTGAGCACACCCAGCGCGAAGCGACGGTCGTCGTGCCGGTCGATGCCCCGGCAGCCCAGCAGCAGGTGCGCCTGCTCGGTGTCGTCCTCGTGCAGCACCAGCGGCTTCTGCCGCGGCAGCCGGGCCCGGCCGGAGCGCGGCGGCGCGGGCACGGACTCGCCGTCGAGCCGGTCGCCGATGGCCTTGCGCAGCAACCGCAGGACCCTGCTGTGCTCGATGTTGCCCGCGACGGCGACGACCATCCTGGGAAGCTGGTAGCTGCTGCGGTAGAAGCCGTGCACCCGGGCCCGGCTCATGCTCTCGATGGACTCCTCGGTGCCCAGCACGGACCGGCCGAGCGGGTGGTCGCCGAGCACCGCCTCGGTGAACGTCTCGTGCAGCAGGTCCTCGGGGTCGTCGTCGCGCATGGCGATCTCCTCGAGCACCACGCTGCGCTCGACGTCGACGTCGGCCTTGGCGTTGACCGCGTCGAACACCACGTCGCACAGCATGTCGACGGCCAGCGGGAGGTCCTCGTCCAGGACGTGCGCGTAGTAGCAGGTGTGCTCTTTGGAGGTGAACGCGTTCAGCTCGCCGCCGACCGCGTCGATCTCCTGCGCGATCTGCACGGCGGTGCGCTTCGCGGTGCCCTTGAACAGCAGGTGCTCCAGGTAGTGCGCGGCACCGGCCTGCTGCCTGGACTCGTCGCGCGAGCCGACGCCGACCCAGATGCCCACCGACGCCGACCGCGCACCCGGCACCTGCTCGGTGACGACCCGCAGCCCGCCCGGCAGCACTGTGCGCCGCATCGCCTCCCCGCCACCACCGCGCCCGAGCACGCGCGTCGTACCCGGTCTCTGCAGATGTCCGGCACCTGTCTGCTTCTGCTGCTGCTTCATGGTCCTCGGGTCTCGGGGGCGCGAACGGCCGCGGGCGGCGACGGCGGCGCCGTCCACCACCACGACCACCGCGCGAGGGCGGGTCTGCTCGAACGATACGGCCCGTCCCGGGAACCGGGACGGGCCGCATCAGTTCGGCGTGTTCACACGCGGAGTCGTGGTGTCAGAGCATCCGCGCGCCACTCGGAGCGCCCTCTCAGGCGTCCTGCTCGCTCTTCTCTTCGCTCTCGCCGCTCTCGGCGGTCTCGGCGTCCTTGTCGGCCTTCTCCGCCTCGTCGTCGACGACGATCAGGCTGATCTTGCCGCGGCTGTCGATGTCGGCGATCTCCACGCGCAGCTTGTCGCCGACGTTGACCACGTCCTCGACCTTGCCGATGCGCTTGCCGTTGCCCAGCTTGGAGATGTGCACCAGGCCGTCCTTGCCCGGCAGCAGCGAGACGAACGCGCCGAACGCGGCGGTCTTGACCACCGTGCCCAGGAAGCGCTCGCCGACCTTCGGCAGCTGCGGGTTGGCGATGGCGTTGATCTTGTCGATCGCGGCCTCCGCGGACGGGCCGTCGGCGGCGCCGACGTAGATGGTGCCGTCGTCCTCGATGGTGATCTCGGCGCCGGTCTCCTCGGTGATCGAGTTGATCATCTTGCCCTTCGGGCCGATGACCTCGCCGATCTTGTCCACCGGGATGCTGATCGAGGTCACCCGCGGGGCGTGCGGGCTCATCTCGTCGGGCTTGCCGATCGCCTCGGCCATCACCTCGAGGATGGTGAACCGGGCGTCGCGCGCCTGGCCCAGCGCCTGCGCCAGCACCTCGGACGGGATGCCGTCCAGCTTGGTGTCCAGCTGCAGCGCGGTCACGAACTCCTTGGTGCCCGCGACCTTGAAGTCCATGTCGCCGAACGCGTCCTCGGCACCGAGGATGTCGGTCAGCGCCACGTAGTGGGTCTTGCCGTCGATCTCGTCGGAGACCAGGCCCATCGCGATGCCCGCGACCGGGGCCTTCAGCGGCACGCCGGCGTTGAGCAGCGACAGCGTCGAGGCGCAGACCGAGCCCATCGAGGTGGAGCCGTTGGAGCCCAGCGCCTCGGAGACCTGGCGCAGCGCGTACGGGAACTCCTCGCGCGTGGGCAGCACCGGGATCAGCGCGCGCTCGGCCAGCGCACCGTGGCCGATCTCGCGCCGCTTCGGGCTGCCGACCCGGCCGGTCTCACCGGTCGAGTACGGCGGGAAGTTGTAGTGGTGCATGTAGCGCTTCGTCGTCTCCGGGGACAACGAGTCGATGGTCTGCTCCAGCCGCAGCATGTTCAGCGTCGACACGCCCAGGATCTGGGTCTCGCCGCGCTCGAACAGCGCCGAGCCGTGCGCCCGCGGGATGACCCCGACCTCGGCGCCCAGGCTGCGGATGTCGGTCAGGCCGCGGCCGTCGATGCGGACCTGGTCGCGGATGATCCGCTGCCGCACCAGCTTCTTGGTCAGCGAGCGGAACGCGGCGCCGACCTCCTTCTCGCGGCCCTCGAACTGCTCGCCCTCACCGGTGCCGACCTTGTCCAGCACGGCGGCCTTGATCTCGTCGAGCCGGTTCTCGCGCTCCTGCTTGCCGGCGATCTTCAGCGCCTCGGCGAGCTCGGCGGAGGCGGCCTGCTCGACGGCGGTGAACGCGTCGTCGGCGTAGGCCGGGAACACCGGGAACTCCTCGGTGGCCTTGCCCGCCGCCGAGGCCAGCTGCTGCTGGGCCTGGCACAGGGTGCGGATGAACGGCTTGGCGGCCTCCAGACCGGCGGCCACGACCTCCTCGGTCGGGGCCTGCGCCCCGGCGCCGACCAGGTCGACCGTCTTGTCGGTGGCCTCGGCCTCGACCATCATGATCGCGACGTCGTCACCGACGATGCGGCCGGCCACGACCATGTCGAACACCGCGCGCTCGAGCTGCTCGTAGGTGGGGAATGCCACCCACTGGCCGTCGATGAGCGCCATCCGGGTGCCGCCGACCGGGCCGGAGAACGGCAGGCCGGACAGCTGGGTGGAGGCCGACGCGCCGTTGATCGCCAGCACGTCGTAGGGGTCCTTCGGGTCCAGGCTCATCACCGTGACCACGACCTGGACCTCGTTGCGCAGGCCGTCGACGAACGACGGGCGCAGCGGCCGGTCGATCAGCCGGCAGGTCAGGATCGCGTCGGTGGAGGGACGGCCCTCGCGGCGGAAGAACGAGCCGGGGATGCGGCCCGCGGCGTACATCCGCTCCTCGACGTCCACGGTCAGCGGGAAGAAGTCGAAGTGCTCCTTCGGCTGCTTGGAGGCCGTGGTGGCCGAGAGCAGCATGGTGTCGTCGTCCAGGTAGGCGACGACGCTGCCGGCGGCCTGCTTGGCCAGCCGGCCGGTCTCGAATCGGACGGTACGGGTGCCGAAGGCGCCGTTGTCCAGCACCGCGGTCGCTTCGTACACGCCCTCGTCCAGTGACTGCACGTCAGTCAAGTTGTTCTCTCCTCGTCTCCACGAGGCCCACGGCAGCGCATCCGGGTCGTGGTCCGACGAGGCCGGCCATCGATCGAAGCCCTCGGGAACCTCCTGCGAGGTCCGCCCGGGAGCCACTACCGAAGACCGGCGGACGCTTGCCCGCTGTCACCGTGAGCTCTCTGCAGTTCTGCGGGCGGCGGCGCCGCCCCCTCTTCATGCACCGAGGGGAGTGGCCGACCGGCCACTCCCCTCGGCGTCCGTCAACGACGCAGACCGAGTCGCTGGATCAGCGAACGGTAGCGCTCGATGTCCACCTTCGTCAGGTAGTTCAGCAGCCGGCGACGGCGGCCGACCATCAGCAGCAGGCCACGACGCGAGTGGTGGTCGTGCTTGTGCTGCTTGAGGTGCTCGGTGAGACCGATGATGCGCTTGGTCAGCAGGGCCACCTGCGCCTCGGCCGAGCCGGTGTCGCTGTCGTGCAGGCCGTACTCGGCCAGGGTCTGCTTCTTCTCCGCAGTGGACAAAGCCACGAGTTGACTCCCATTTTGTGTCCCGTGGTCACAACGACCGGCGCCTGCCCCGCCTGGGGCCGCGCCGGGAATCGGTCCGGACCGCCTCCGAGCGAACCGCGAGGACGCGGTCGACGCGGTGGAAGCACCGCCGGGCCGGGCTCGGCCGCCACGGACTGCAGCCGGAGCCACGGTCCACGATATCAGGCAGATGGGTTACTCCCCGGTCGCCCCGGCGTCGGGGCGCGTCAGGGCCACCCTGCGCACCGGCGTGTACACCGGGCCGCCTTCGCCCTGGTCACTGCGGACCAGGGTCACCTCGCCGAGCTCCCACCAGGGCCCCGCGTAGTCGTCGAGCAGACCCCGCAACCGGCCTCCCCGCGGGCGACCGGCTGCCCACCGGGCGACCGTCAGGTGACCCTGGTAGTCGTGCGGATCGGCCCCGGCCGCGCGGACCAGCGCCCGGATCGCGGCCGCGTCCGAGGCGTCTTCGGGTTCGGTGCCGACCCACAGCACGCCGCGGAAGGAACCGCCCGCGGCCAGCCGCAGGCGCGGCGGGGCGGGATGCCGCTCGCGCACGGCGGCGACCTTGCGTTCCAGGCGCTCGCCGAGCCTGCCGGGATCGGCGTCGTCGCCGTGGAAGCACAGCGTCAGGTGCCACCGCGCGGAGGGGATGAACCGGAACTTGCGGAGCCCGTCGGTGGCGTCGGCCAGCCGGTCCTCGGGCAGCGAGTCCAGCGCCGCCGAGAGGTGGCGGACCGCCTCATCCGACGGCCACAGCGCGGTGAACAGGCGCATGGCCGGACCCTAGTACCCGTCTGTCCCGCGGGCACCCGGCCGGAGCGGAAAGGCTTCCGACAGCCTGCCTTTGATCTCGCAGCGGCGCAGCCGCTTGGCCCACCCCCGCAACCGCGACGGGGAGCCGGGCCCGCTCCTGGTCAGGTCAGGTCGCCGTTGGCCGCGCGGCGCAGCAGACCGGCCAGGGCCGGGTAGTGGCCGTCGATCATCGACGCGGCGGCCTCCAGCTCACTGGGGCGCGCTACCTCGCGCAGCACCGGCCACGCCGTCTCCTCGCCCACGGCCTGCATGACCGGCAGGTTGTCCCGGCCGACCGACGGCTGCGAGTTGCGGACGTCCTCCAGCGCGTGCTTCATCGCCTCCGAGTCGCCCGCCGCCACGCCGGGGATGAGCACCTTGCGTTCGAGCATGACCAGCCGGGCCAGCACCTGCGGGTTGCCGATCTTGGCCCGCCGCCCGCTCATGACCTGGCTGAGCATGGGAGCGCTGATGCCGAGCACGTCGGCGAGCTGGGCCTGGGAGATCCGGAAAGCGACCACCAGCCTGCGCACCCGGTCACCCAATGGCTCGCCATACCACTGGCGCTGCAGTGCCAGGTTCCGCTGGACGCTTTTCTGTTCCTCCACCTTCGCTCCCCCGGTGCCACCGTTGATCACGCCACCCGACGCCTGGCGTGGTACAGGCCTGAATACTGCCAGGTCACGCTCCCTCCGCGGGGAGCAATCGGAAAACGCTTCGCGTCCGGCCGCGCCGTTTCGCTCCCGCGACTGCTCCGAACGGGTCTCCCGGGCCGGCTCCGTCACGCATCCACCCGCAGGATTTCGCGGACCTCGTCGACGTCGCGGTGCATCTGCTCGATCAGCGCCTCCGCCGAGTCGAACCGCACCTGGCCGCGCAACCGCCGCACGAAGTCCAGGTCGACCTGCTCGCCGTAGAAGTCGGCGTCGATGTCGAGCACGAACGCCTCGACGGTGCGCTCGGTGCCGGAGAAGGTCGGGTTGCTGCCCACCGACACCGCCGCCGGCAGCGCAGGCCCCGGCTCGGCGGCGCCGCGAAGCCGGTGGGTGAACCAGCAGGCGTAGATGCCGTCGGCGGGGATCGCGGCGTAGGCGGGCGTGGACAGGTTCGCCGTGGGGAAGCCGAGCTCCTTGCCGCCACGTCCCGCGCCGCGCACGACGATGCCCTCCAGCCGGTGGTACCTGCCGAGCGCGGAGGCGGCGGCGCCGACGTCCCCGGCGTCGATGCACGAGCGGATGTAGGTGGAGGAGAAGGTCACCGATGCGTCCTCACCGTCGCGCTCGGCGGGGCCGGTCAGCAGGGCGTCGGTCTCCACCTCGAAGCCGAACCGCTCGCCGAGCTGCTCCAGCGCGGTGATGTCGCCCGCCGCCTTGTGCCCGAAGCGGAAGTTCTCGCCCACCACGACCACCGCCGCGTGCAGGCGCTCGACGAGCACCTCGTGCACGAACTGGTCGGCCGGGACCCGGGAGACCTCCTGGGTGAACGGCAGCACGCAGAAGACGTCGACCCCGAGCTGCTCGGCGAGCTCGGCGCGCCTGCGCAGGGTGGTGAGCTGCGCGGGGTGGCTGCCCGGTCGCACGACCTCGGCCGGATGCGGGTCGAAGGTCATCAGCACGCACGGCAGGCCGCGCCGGCGGGCGCGCTCGACCGCGTGGGTGATGAGCTGCTGGTGGCCGCGGTGTATCCCATCGAAGACCCCGATGGTGACCACGCACCGACCCCAGCCGCCGGGAAGCTGCTCCAAACCGCGCCATCGCTGCACGGCCCGCAAGCCTACTGCCGCCACTCCGGTCGGTTGCCATGCCACCGGGTGAGTACCGGCGGCAAGGCGCTCCCGGCGTCTCAGGACGTGTAGTCGCCGAAGGGGACGACCCTGAGAACCGCGCCATCGCAGACGTCCATCTTCGAGTCCTCGCCGCGGTTGACCGGAACCTCGACGGCATCCCCACCCGCCGGCGGCGTCACCGACACGGCACCGGGCGTGTCGCAACCGGGCGTCGAGGTCCACGACATGCGGAAGGTGGCCAGGTCGCCGACCGCGTCCAGCACCATCGGCCGGACCACGCCGTGCCCGTCGTCGGGGACCTGCTCGACGCTGACCGGCAGCCGGTCACCACCCTCCGAACCGCGCATCAACTCGACGGCCGCGCGGCCGTCCAACACGCACGGGGTCATGTTCTCGCTGGTCTTGGTCACGCCTACGCTCCCGGAGCTGGCGAACTCGCCCGGCTGCTCGTGGCTGCTGAAGGTGGCTTTCAAATCACCGGCGAGGCAGGGACGTAAGTCGTCACCGGCCTGCGAGTCGGCCGACTCCGCGGAGACCTGCTGGTTCTGGACCGGCTGCTGCTCCTGGCCGCCACCGACCGGGGCGCTCAGCCCGGCACCGCCCGCCGCGCAGCCGCTGAGCGCCAGGCCCGCCGCCACCGCAACAGTCGTGCCCACGATCCGCTTGCGCATGAAGAACTCCTCGAACGTCTGCTGCAGAACTGATCTTGTGACGTTCCGGGAACGGAGGGGTTCCAGCGGGGTGAGCTCAGTCACACCCGTTCGGTCGCGGGTCGGACGCGCGCGCCGGGGGGCGGACGGCCGCGGGGTCAGCCCGCCGGAGCGAGCACCAGCACCGGTTTGGCCCTGGGCCCCTGGTCGCGGACCAGGGCGATCACCTGTCCGTCCGGGCCGAACACGCCGTAGGTGCCCTCCAGCCCGGCCGCCGGGATCGCCTGTCCGTGCGCGAGCGCCCGCGCCGCGGCGGTGTCCACATCGGTCCGCCGGAACGCGGTCGCCACCGCGCGGTCCAGGTCCATCGACAGCCCCGGCTCCTCCTCCAGCACGTCGAGGGTGCGCGCGGTGGCCAGCCCGAACGGGCCGACCCTGGTGCGCCGAAGCGCGGCGAGGTGGCCGCCGACGCCGAGGTCCGCGCCCAGGTCGCGCGCGAGCGCGCGGACGTAGGTGCCCGACGAGCACTCGACGAGCACGTCCAGCTCGGTCGCCGCCTCGGTGCGGCGCAGCGCGAGCACGTCGAAGCGCGACACGGTGACCGGGCGCGCGGCGAGCTCGACCTGCTCGCCGGACCGCGCGATCTCGTACGCGCGGCGGCCGTTGACCTTTACCGCGCTGACCGAGCTGGGGACCTGCTGGAGCTCGCCGGTCAGCTCCGCGACACCGGCGCGGACCGCGTCCTCGTCGACCTCGGAGGCGTCGGTCTCCGACAGCACCTCGCCCTCGGCGTCGTCGGTGGTGGTGGCCGCACCGAGGTGGATGGTGGCCAGGTACGCCTTGGTGTCCATGGCCAGGTGGCCGAGCAGCTTCGTCGCGCGTTCCAGCCCCAGCACGAGCACCCCGGTCGCCATCGGGTCCAGCGTCCCGGCGTGGCCGACCTTGCGGGTGCCCATGATCCGCCGCACGCGGGCGACGACGTCGTGGGAGGTCATCCCGGCGGGCTTGTCGACCACGAGCAGGCCGGGCGGGACGGGCGGACGATTCCGACGGGAACGCTCAGACACGGCCGCCCATCATCCCCGACCCGTCACCGCGCCACGCATCCGGCCGCCGATAAAGTGAACGCCGGTTCGACGGCAGGTGGCGCGGGAGGTGGCGCGGTGGCGTTCCGGGAAATCCGGCGGTTCGGCGACCCGGTGCTGCGCACGCCCGCCGAGCCGGTCACGGTGTTCGACGACCGGCTGCGCTCGGTCGTCGCCGACCTGCTCGACACCGTCGACGCGCCCGGCCACGCCGGGCTGGCCGCGCCGCAGATCGGCGTGGGCATCCGCGCGTTCAGCTACAACGTCGACGGCGAGATCGGCTACGTGCTCAACCCGGAGATCGTGGAGCTCTCGGAGGAGCAGCAGGAGGGTCCCGAGGGCTGCCTGTCCGTTCCGGAGCTGTGGTTCGACACTCCCCGCGCCCAGCACGCCGTGGTCCGCGGGGTCGACGCCGACAACGAGCCGGTCAGGGTCTCCGGCAGCGGCCTGATGGCGCGCTGCCTGCAGCACGAGACCGACCACCTCGACGGGATGATCTACGTCCAGCGGCTCGACCCGGACCGGCGGCGCGAGGCGCTGCGCCGGATCCGAGAGACCGACTGGTTCTGGCAGCGCTGAGCGTCGCGCCCGGGCCGTCGACGCGGTCGCGGCGTGCTACGCCGCGGCACCGACCGGCGCGGTCCCGGTGACCGCCCACCGGCCGGAACGGGCCCGCAGCAGCAGCGTCACCAGCCGCAGCAGCATGAACAGGCTCAGCCCGGTCCAGATGCCTGCCAGGCCCCAGCCGAACGCCAGCGCCAGCCAGATCATCGGCAGGTACCCGACGGCGGCACTGAGCATCGTCGCTGTCCGCAGGTACGCGGCGTCGCCGGCCCCGAGGAACACGCCGTCCAGCGCGAAGACCACACCCGCGACCGGCTGCAACGCGACGAAGAACCACCACGCGTGCCCGACCGTCGCCAGCACCGCCGCGTCGCTGGTGAACAGCGCGGGCAGCACCCCGGACAGGGCGGCGAACACCACGCCGAGCAACACGCCGAAGCCCAGGCCGTACCAGCTCACCTGCCTGGCGATGCCCTTGGCCCTGGCCTCCGAACCCGCCCCGAGGGCGGCCCCGACCAGCGACTGCGCCGCGATCGCCAGCGAGTCCAGCACCAGCGACAGGAACATCCACAGCTGCCACACCACCTGGTGGGCGGCGGCGGTCTCGGCACCGGTCCGCGCCGCGACCGAGGTCGCCGACAGGAAGCAAGCCTGGAAGGCGGCGGTGCGCAGCACGAGGTCGCGGCCCATGCCGAGCTGGGCGCGCATCGTGGGCAGGTGCGGGCGCAGCTCCACCCGCTCGGCCACCAGGGCGCGCACGAACAGCGCGGCGGCGACGCTCTGGCCCACCAGGTTCGCGACGGCCGAGCCTTCCAGCCCCCACCCCAGCGGGTACACCAGCACCGGGCACAGCACGGCGGAGATCCCGTTGCCGAGCAGCACGATCCGCAGCGGTCGCGCGGTGTCCTGCACACCGCGCATCCAGCCGTTGCCCGCCATGGTGATCAGCACCATCGGGGCGCCCAGCAACGCGATGCGCAGCCACCGCGCGGCGGCGTCGGCGATCTCTCCCGGCCCGGCCAGCAGCTCCGCGATGGGCACCGCCAGGAGCTGCGCGAGCAGCAGGAGCACCACGCCGATGCCCACGGCCAGCCAGGTCGCCTGCACACCCTCGGCGACGGCGTCCTGCCTGCGGCCCGCGCCGTGCAGGCGCGCGGTGCGCGCGGTTGTGCCGTAGGAGAGGAAGGTCAGCTGGCTGGACACCAGCGTGAACAGCGTGCCGCCGAGCGCCAGCCCGGCCAGCGGGACGGCACCGAGGTGGCCGATCACCGCCGTGTCGACCAGCACGTACAGCGGCTCGGCGGCCAGCACGCCGAGCGCTGGGACGGCGAGTGCCAGCAGGCGCCGCAACGGCACCCGTTCCCCGCGATCGGACACGCTGTCTCCCTGTAAGCTGCGATTGGCTGTTTCGCCCCTGACACGATCCACGTGCAGGGTACCGGTAAGGAGCGCTTGTGGACAACGCTGATTACACCGCCATCGCGCTCCGGCTCGCCAACGCCGATCTCTCCAGCCTCGAGCACCTGCGGGCAGCCCTGCACGACGAGCCGTGGTGGGCCAACCGCCTGCACGAGCACGACCTGGACGTGCTGCGCGAGGTCGCCGCCGGGATCCGCCGCGCGCTGGACGCGATGGTCGCAGGCGACCCCGACGCGGTGCTCGCCGAGACCAACCGGCTGCTCGAAGCCCATCCGCCCCGGCCGCGGCTGTCCGGTCACGGCGGTGAGCGTGACGTGCCCAACTGGCACGTGCACGTGGCGGGGCCCGACGCGCCCCCGGCGACCGAGGTCGCCGCGGCGGCGGCGTGGGGGCTCGCCCAGGGCGTCGTCGACCACGGCACCCGGCGCTGGGGCCGCTGCGGAGCGTCCGGCTGCGGCACGTACTTCCTCGACACCTCGACCAACCAGGCCAAGCGCTTCTGCTCTGCGCGCTGCGCCAACCGCGTCCACGTCGCAGCCTTCCGCGCCCGCCAGCGCACCTAGTTCTGTTTCGCAAGCGGCGGAGCCGCTTGCGGCGTGGGACTCAGCTGAGCCACCCGCGGGTTCTCAGCCGTCTTCTCGCGAGGACAGCTTCGACGCCGCGTCGGGACATACGTCAAAGGACTCACGGGCCGGGCGGGCAGCATCGCCGCGCACGTCGACCAGGAGGCTCACGGACACCCGTCAGCCGAGCAGCGGGGCCTCGTCGAGGGCCTTGCGCAAGGCGTCCAGCACATCGCCCGCCTCACCGTCGGCGGTGAAGCCGGAGGCCAGGCGGTGACCGCCGCCCCCGCACGCCGTGGCCGCCCTGCCGACGTCGACCTTGCTGTCCGCCCGCAACGACACCGACCAGCGCCCCTGCGCGGTCTCCTTCAGCACGGCGGCGACCTCGGCCTCGCTGGTGGTCCGAATGACGTCGATGACGCTGTCGATCTCCTCGCTGCCCAGCCCGTCGGAGTCCGCCAGCCGCACCGTGGTGTGCACCAGACCGAGCCCGCGAGCGGCCGACGGCTCCAGCTGGGCCGCGCCGAGCACTGCGGCGAGCATGCCCATCCAGCGGAACGGGTGGGTGTCGAGCAGCGGCCGGGTGGTGGCCTCCGGGTCGACCCCGGCCTCCAGCAACCGGGCCGCCATGCGGTGCGTCGCGGCGCTGGCGTGCCGGAACGAACGGGTGTCGGTAACCAGACCGGCGTACAGGCAGCGCGCGGTAGGCAGGTCGAGCTCCACACCCATCTCGTCGAGCAGCCGCAGCACGATCAGCACCGTCGCCTCGGCCCGCTCGTCGATCAGGTGCCGGGTGCCGAAGCGGGTGTTGGCCACGTGGTGGTCGATCACCAGCACGTCACCACCCGCGGCGATGGTCGCGCCCACCCGGTCCGCCAGCGGTCCGAGCCGCTGCAGGCTGCCGGTGTCGCACACGACCAGCGTCGGCGGCGCCTCCGGCACCTCCGCGGCGGGAACCACGAGCCCGTCGGCGTCGAGGCTGCGCAGCGACACGGGCGGCTCGCCCGGCCAGCCGAACGACACCCGCACCGAGGCGCCTCGCCGCCGCAGCGCCCGGCCCAGCGCGAGCGCGCTGCCCAGCGCGTCGGCGTCCGGGTTGACGTGGGCGAACAGCGTCACGTCCGTCGCCTCGGACAGCAGTCTGGCGGCGTCGGACACCGCCGACGCGCTCTCGCTCGGCGCGGTAGAGCTGTGGCCGCTCACCGGTTCACCTCCATGCCGGGCGCGCAGGCCCGGCTCGTGCGGGCGCCGCGCGCCCGCCGCACGCGGATGGCCGCGACGCCCGTTCGGGGACGTCGCGACACAACGCACCCGATGCCGCGTCCGGACTCAACCACTCTGTGGCCCACGCCGCACGTCGGCGTCGCTTCGGGCCTCATCGTCGGCACCGTCGGTGTCGTCGTCGTCATCTTCGGTGTCGGCGCGGTACGGGTCGGCGTCGCCGGCGTGCTCGGCCGTCGAGGCCAGCCGCGCGACCTCGGCGTCGGCCTCGCGGGCCTGCGCCAGCAGCTCGTCCAGGCGCCGAGCGTCGTCGGGCACGGTGTCGGCGACGAAGGTCAGGGTCGGGGTGAAGCGCACCCCGGTCTGCTGCCCGACCCTCGACCGCAGCACACCGGTGGCGCTGGCCAGCGCGGCGGCCGTCGAGGCGTGGTCGGCGTCGTCGCCGAACACGGTGTAGTAGACAGTGGCGTCCCGCAGGTCCGGGGTCACCCGTGCGTCGGTGATCGTCACCATCGCCAGTCTCGGGTCCTTGACCTCGTACTCCAGCCCCGATGCCACGATCTGGGCGATGCGTTTGGCGAGTCTGCGGGCGCGTGCCGTGTCGGCCACGGCGCACCTCCTTCGGGGAATCGAAGCCTCGGGGGAAGAAGCTCCGGGTCAGTCGTCCTGCGGCCCGACCAGGCGGTGGCGGGCCGAGAGGAGCTCGAGCTCGGGGCGCCCGGCGACCGTGCGCTCGCAGGCGTCCAGCACCTCGCGCGCGTGCGCGGCATCGCTGGACACCGTGGCCACCCCGATGAGAGCCCGGCGGTGCAGGTTCTGGTCGCCCGCCTCGGCGACCGCGACCTCGAAGCGGCGTCGCAGCTCGGCCACGACGGGCCGCACGACGGAGCGCTTCTGCTTCAGGGAGCGGACGTCACCGAGCAACACGTCCAGCTCCAGGACAGCGACGTACATGGGCGTTTTCCTCGCTGTGGGGATCGAGTGGTCCCGGGGACCGCCTCAGCGGTCCCCGGGACTCCCACTCAGGCGCGGGGCTTTTCGCGCATCTCGTAGGTCTCGATGATGTCGTCGACCTTGATGTCGCTGTACGACAGGGTCAGACCGCACTCGAAACCGTCGCGGACCTCGGTCGCGTCGTCCTTGAACCGCTTCAGGGACGTGACCGTGAGGTTCTCCGAGATCACGACGTTGTCCCGCAGCAGACGCGCCTTGGCGTTGCGCCGCATGATGCCGTCGGTGACCATGCAACCCGCGATGGTGCCGACCTTGGAGGACTTGAAGACCTCGCGGACCTCCGCCCGGCCGAGCTCGACCTCCTCGTACTCGGGCTTGAGCATGCCCTTGAGGGCCTGCTCGATGTCCTCGATCGCGCGGTAGATGACCGAGTAGTACCGGATCTCCACGCCCTCGCGGTTGGCCACCTCGGCCGCCTTGCCCTCGGCCCGGACGTTGAAGCCCAGGACGATGGTGTTCTCGGCGGTCGCGAGGTTGATGTCGCTCTCGTTGATGCCGCCGACGCCGCGGTGGATGACCCGCAGCTCGACCTCTTCACCGACCTCGATCTTGGTCAGGGACTCCTCGAGCGCCTCGACGGTACCCGAGTTGTCACCCTTGATGATCAGGTTGAGCTGGTTGGTCTCCTTGAGCACCTTGTCCAGGTCCTCGAGGCTGACCCGCTTGCGCTTGGCCGCGTTCTGGGCCTCGCGGATGCGGGCACCCCGCCGGTCGGCGATCTGCCGGGCGACCCGGTCCTCGTCGACCACCAGGAAGGTGTCACCGGCACCCGGCACCGACGTGAAGCCGATGACCTGGACCGGACGGGACGGCAGCGCCTCGGTGACGTCCTCGTCGTGCTCGTTGATCATCCGGCGGACGCGCCCGAAGGCGTTGCCCGCGACCACCGAGTCGCCGACCCGCAGCGTGCCGCGCTGCACGAGCACGGTCGCCACCGGACCGCGGCCGCGGTCGAGGTGCGCCTCGATCGCGACGCCCTGGGCCTCCATCTTCGGGTTGGCCCGCAGGTCCAGCGTGGCGTCCGCGGTCAGCAGGATCGCCTCGAGCAGGGACTCGATGTTGGTGCCCTGCCGCGCCGAGATGTCGACGAACATCGTCTCGCCGCCGTACTCCTCGGCGACCAGGTTGTACTCGGTCAGCTGCTGGCGGACCTTGGCCGGGTTCGCGCCCTCGACGTCGATCTTGTTGACCGCGACCACGATCGGCACCCCGGCGGCCTGGGCGTGGTTGAGCGCCTCCACCGTCTGCGGCATGACGCCGTCGTCGGCGGCCACGACCAGCACCGCGATGTCGGTCGACTTCGCACCGCGGGCACGCATGGCGGTGAACGCCTCGTGACCAGGGGTGTCGATGAAGGTGATCGGCCGCTCGTTGCCCTCCAGCTCGGTCATGACCTGGTAGGCACCGATGTGCTGGGTGATGCCGCCGGCCTCGCCCGCCTGGACGTTGGCCTTGCGGACGGTGTCCAGCAGTCGCGTCTTGCCGTGGTCGACGTGACCCATGACGGTCACCACCGGCGGCCGGGCGCTGAGCTGCTCGTCGGAGGAACCCGGGTCGCCGAAGCTGATGTCGAACGACTCCAGCAGCTCCCGGTCCTCGTCCTCCGGGCTGACCATCTCGACCTTGTAGTTCATCTCGCCGCCGAGCAGCTCGAGGATCTCGTCGGAGACGGACTGGGTCGCGGTGACCATCTCGCCGAGGTGGAACATCGCCTGCACCAGCGAGGCCGGGTTGGCGTTGATCTTCTCGGCGAAGTCGGTCAGCGAGGCGCCGCGGCGCAGGCGAACCGTCTCGCCGTTGCCGCGCGGCAGCCGGACGCCGCCGACCGACGGCGCCTGCATGTTGTCCATGTACTCCTGGCGCTTCTGCCGCTTGGACTTGCGGCCACGACGCGCCGGACCACCCGGGCGGCCGAAGGCACCGGCCGCGCCACCGCGGCCACCGGGACCACCCGGACGGCCACCGCCGCCGGGACGACCGCGGAAACCGCCGCCGCCCGCGGGAGCACCGGTACCAGCACCGGCACCGGCACCGGGGCCGCCGCCACCGCGGAAGCCGCCGCCACCGCCGCCATGCGAGGCGCCGCCACCGACGCCGCCACCGCCGTGGGACGCGCCGCCGCCGGCACCGCCACCGCCGTGGGACGCGCCGCCACCGGCACCGCCACCGCCGTGGGAACCACCGGAGCCGCCACCGGACGAATCCGGTGAGCCCGCACCGGCTCCTGCGCCACCGGAGGAGCCACCGGACGAGGAGGGGCTCGGCGAATCCGAACCGCCAGAGGCGCCGGAACCGTTGGGCGAACTCCCGCCGGAACCGCCACCGGAAGTGCCGCTGTCGCTTGTGGAGTAGTTACCTCCGCCGCTGTCGCTGCGCGGGCTGGGACCGCCGTCGCCACCGCCCGGCGTCGCATGCGAGGCGCCGCCGCCCGAAGACGACGGGGTGGAGTCACCGCCTGAAGAAGTCGGCGTCGAGTCGCCGCCCGAGGCGCGGCCCCCGGAATCGGTGCTGTGGCTGGAAGAACCACCACCCGAGGAACCGGAGTCGGAAGTCGAATGACTGCCACCGCCGGGAGAACCGCCGGACGAACCGCCGGGCGAGCTGTCGGCAGCGCCACTTGAGTCGCCGCCTGCGGACATTGTGGACGGTCCGGTCCCGCCACTGCTGGAAGAAGAACCGCCGTCGCTGGAAGGCGAGCCGCCACCGCTGGACGGGGTGCCGCCACCGGAGCTGGAAGAGGAGGAATCGGAGGAACTGGAGGACGAGTCGGGGGAACCGGAAGATCTGGAGTCGCCGCCGCCGGAGCCGGATCCGCTGTCGGACGCCGAGGCGGAGGCGCCGCCCGAGCCCGAACCAGAGCTACCGGAGCCGGAGTCGGACCCACCGGAACCACCGTCGCCCGAGCCGGAACCAGAGCCTGAACCAGAGCCTGAACCAGAGCCGGAACCAGAGCCACCCGAGCCGGAGTCGGAGCCGCCACCGGACCCGCCGTCACCCGAGCCCGAGCCCGAGCCCGAGCCAGAACCCGAACCCGAACCCGAACCCGAACCCGAACCCGAACCACCGTCGCCCGAGCCGGAGCCCGACTCGCCAGAGCCCGACCCACCGTCGCCAGACCCCGACCCGCCGTCACCGGACCCCGACCCCGACCCACCGGCTCCGCCGGTGTCGACGTCGGGGGTGCGGATGTTGTCGGCGATGTGACCGGCGCCCGCGCCGATGCCGCCCATGCCTGCACCGGTGGCGCCACCGGACATGGCGCCGGTGCCGACCTCGCCCCAGTCGACCTTGCCCTCGGTGATGAGCTGCTCGGCGACGCTGCCCACGGCGCCTTCGGCGGCGCCGGTGGCGCCCTCCTTCAGGGCTTCCTTGCCGATGTTCTTGGCGACGCTCTCGCTCGCCGCGGCCGCGGCGTCGCCCGCGGCGTCACCCGCCGCGTCGCCGGCGGCCCGGCCGGCCGCCGAGCCGGCGTTGCCTGCCGCGCCGCCCGCGGCGTCGCCGACCGCTTCGCTGCCCATGCGGCCCGCGACCTTGCCGACGCCCTCGAAGGCGCCGCCGACCACACCGCCGATGGCGCCGCTGATCGCCGCGTCCTTGAACTTGCCGCCGTCGAAGCCCTTGCGCTCGCCGGAGGCGATCTGGATGCCCTGCACCGCCGTCTCGATCGCCATCGAGGTGGCGACCTCGATCGCGACGTTCTTGGCGATGCTCATGACGAGCTGCTTGAAGATCTGCCACACCGCTGCGCGGGTGATGCCCTGCGCGATCGGGATGCCGGCCGTGGAAGCGCCGAAGGTGCCGAAGGCCGCGGCCACCATGGCCGCGATCTGGATCGCCAGCGCGATCAGCGAGGCGATGATCGTCAGCTTGGTGTGCTCGACCTCGAGCGCGCTGCTGTCGCAGCTCTCGGCGAGCTTGTCGCACGCTTCCTTCAGCTTGGGCAGGGCGGCCTCGCCGCCTTCGCCGATGTCCTTCCACATCTTCTCGAAGGCGTCGGCGGTCTTGCCCTCCATGGCGCTCTTGACCTGCTGGGCGCCGTTGTTGCCCGCGGAGGTGACCCCGTCCAGGCCCTGGCCCGCGGCGCGCCACGCGTCGGCGAGACGGCGCAGCGCGTCCTCGTCACCCTCGGGCCAGGACTGTCCGACCACGATCGGGAACAGCCACTTGACCTCGTCCGGCATTTCGATCGACACGGGTCTTCAGCTCCCCCAGCCGTTACTTCGGGACGTTGGCGAGGTCCTCCGCGGACTTCGCATCGCGCGCTTCGGTGTCGTCTGCTGTCTGGTGCAGGTTCGTCTTGATGTCACCGAGCGCCTTGGCGATCTTCTTGATGCCTTCCTCGACGTCCTTGGACGCCTGGACGTAGGACTTGGCGAACTCCTGGCCTGCCTCGTCGTTGCCCCAGCACTGGCCTTCGGCGTCGAGCCCGCTCTTGAGCGTCTGGTGGACCTTCTCGCAGTCCTCACCGGAGTGGCCGATCTTGGTGCCTCCGGAGCGGATCTCCTCCGGCTGCATGCGCATTGGCTTGCTCACCAGCGACGCCTCCTGTCGTCCATGAACGAGTCGAAGTCATCGTCGTAGTCGTCTTCGGGCGCGGTGCGGACCTGCGGCGGGCTCGCGGGACGCGAAGGCGCGGCCTGCGACGACGACCCGGCGGCGGCGCGCTCCTCGCGTTCGGCCTGCGGGTCGGGAGGGGTGAACAGCGGGCTGCCGTTGAAGAAGTCCTGCAGCATCGGGGCGCCGTCGACGATGCTGGGCAGGTCGGGCGTCTCGGCCAGGCCCGCGAACTCCGAGTGCAGCGCCTGCTGCGCCGTGCCGGTGGCTTCCCGGATCAGGCTCGTGATGGTCCGGGCCAACCGGTCGGGGGTACTGCGCTCGAACGCCTTCGGCGACAGCTCCAGCTTCTGCAGCGTGCCGGAGGCGTCGACGGTCGCGGTGACCATCCCGTCCTCGGAGCTGATCTCGTGGGTCCGGGCCGCGGCCTCGGCCTGTTTCTGCTGGATCTCGGCGGTGCGGCGGCGCAGATCCGACAGCATGCTGTCGATCTGCCCGCGCAGCGCGGCGTTGCGGTTCTCCAGGTCCTGCTGCCTGGCGGCCGGATCCGACCCATCGCGTGCGGACACTGCCTGCACCCCACTTCTCCGCTCGGTCCACGTGCACGCGACACCGCCGTCGAAACAGCATTCGGTGATATTCCGGATACCCTCCGGACATGCCGTCCGACAATGGAATTCGTCGCGTCCTCTGAGAATGACGGTTCCGGTTCCGCGCTGGTGCCCCTAGGGTGCACAAAGACTCCGAACAGCCCTGTTCATTGAGCTGAATGGCGCAATGTCGGCCGGGAATTCGGTTCAGCGATTACGGAACAACGCGTGCCAATGCACTGAGTGTGGTCGCGGGCGGATAAGGGGACCGGGCGACGGCTTCCTGCTCGCCGACCATGCCCTCGCGTACCTCGCGGCAGAGCCGGGCCACCTCGGCGATCTCGGTTCGCTGCCGCCGCACGAAGCCCGGGTCGACCGGATCGCCGTGGCCCGGGACCACCGTCGTCGGTGCGAGCGCCAGCAGTGCGTCCAGAGTGGACGGCCAGTGCCGCGGGAGGGCGTCGCCGAAGTCGGGCGGAGCGCCGTGTTCGACCAGGTCACCGGCGAAGACGACGTCCCCGGCGGCGATCACCAGGTCATGGTCGGTGTGGCCGGGGCCGAGGTGCAGCAGGTGGGCGGTGCGGCCACCCAGGTCGATCTCCGCGGAGTCGGCGACCAGGTGGCCCGGCCCGACGATCGTCGTCTCCGCCAACGCGCAGGCGACGTCCTCACGGTCCTGCTCGCGGTAGTGCGCGCCCCATTCCGCGCGCTGCGACTCACCGGTCCGGTCCAGGTGCCGGGCGCACCGCTCGTGCGCCCACACCGGTGCGGGCAGGAACGCCCCGGTGCCGAAGCAGTGGTCGAAATGGGCGTGGGTGAGCACGATCTGCAACGGCAGCGACGTCACCTGCCGGACCGCTTCGGCCAGCTCTGCGCCCTGCCGGTGGTCGCCGCGGGTGTCGACGACCAGTGCCCGCTCCGAGCCGACGACCAGGCCGACGGTCAGGTCCAGCTCGGCGTACCGGCGCACGAGCACGCCGTCGCCGACCTCCCGCCAGCGGGTCAAGACGCCTCGAAACGGCCGCCCCGCAGCACGGGAGCGGTCATGCTCGTGTCGACCTCGGCGGCGAGGGCGACGTCGTGGGCGAAGCCCCCGTCGCGCAGCTCGCGGCCGGAGACGCACTCGGCCAGCAACGCCTTGATGCGCTGCGACACCGCCTGGTAGCCGGCGGCGACGAACTCGGCCTCCGCGGAGCGCGGACCGGACAGCGCGGCGATGATCGCACCGGCGCCGATGGCGTCCTCCACGGCCGGGCGGTGACCTTCTCCGGCGGCGACGACGCCGATCGGCCCGCCGAGCCTGCCGGCCGCCGCGGCGACCGCCATCGCGTTGCGCAGGCAGCCCGCGAAGACGTTCACCCCGAACTCGGCGGCCTCCGCGCACAGGGTCGCGCCGTTGGGGGAGGGGAGCGCGAGCAGCACCTCGGGGGTGAGCGTGAGCAGGGAGGAGGGGCTCAGAGACCACTCGGTGTCGCTGCGCGGCCTGGCCAGGACCGCCCCGGCCTGGCCCGCGGCGATCCCCGCGCGCTCGTCGTGCCAGCGCAGGGGCAGCACGCGGGCGCCCGTGCTGGTGGCGACGTCGACCGCGGTGCTGAACGACAGCACGTCGACGACGATCAGAGCAGAACAACCGGGAGCGAGCGCTCGCACGCCGTCGCTGCCCCACGCCAACCGCACCTCAGCCCCAGACATGGGCCCCAATCCTAACCAGGGTGGAGCTGGGGTGTCCGGCGTTTGGCAGACTGCCGATGTGCGCGTCTACCTAGGCTCCGATCACGCAGGATTCGAACTCAAGAACCATCTCGTCAAGTGGCTGACCGAGCAGGGTCACGAGGTGACCGACGTCGGCCCGGCGGAATACGACGCCCAGGACGACTACCCGCCGTTCTGCATCGAGACCGCCCGCCGGGTGGTGGCCGACGAGGGCAGCCTCGGGCTGGTCCTCGGTGGCTCCGGCAACGGCGAGCAGATCGCGGCGAACAAGGTGCCCGGCGCCCGCGCCGCGCTGACCTGGAACGTCGACACCGCCAAGCTGGCCCGTCAGCACAACAACGCGCTGCTGGCCGGCATCGGTGCGCGGATGCACACCGTCGAGGAGGTGCAGGCGATCGTCGAGGCGTTCGTCGGCACCGAGTTCGAGGGCGGCAGGCACCAGCGCCGCATCGACCTGCTCACCGACTACGAGCGGACCGGCGAGCCGCCGGCTCTGCCGGGCAACTGACCATGGCGAGGCAGGCCACCGCGCCGCTGACCGTCCTCGCGGGGGTCGGCGGCACGGTGGTCGGCACGCTCCTGCTGCTGTTCGGCCAGAGCGCCCTGCAGCCGTGGCTCATCGGCGGTCCCGGGTCGACGTGCCCGGAGCCCGATTGCGCGCTGGGCGTGGGCGTGTGGCTGATCACCGGGGCGGTTGTGGCAGTGCTGGTCTCGGTGGTGGTGTCCGTGGTGATCGCGGTGCGGCACCGCGAGGCCCCGCCGCGCGTGGGTGTGCTGCGCGGGCTGCGGGTGTGCCTGTGGTTGCTGCTGGCCTACCTGGTCGAGTCCATCGTGCTGTGGGTACTGGTGTAGCGGTGCCCGAAGGCCACACCCTGCACCGCCTGGCACAACTGCACCAGAAGCGCTACGGCGGCGCGGCCGTGCGGGTCGGCAGCCCGCAGGGCAGGTTCGCCGCGAGCGCGGCCCTGCTGGACGGTTCGGTCCTGCGGCGGGCCGAAGCCCACGGCAAGCACCTGTTCCACTTCTACGGCCCGGACCGGGTCGTGCACGTCCACCTCGGGCTCTACGGCACGTTCACCGAGTCCGAGCTGCCGATGGAGGAGCCGCGGGGCCAGGTCCGGATGCGGATCGTCGGCGACACCCACGGCACCGACCTGCGCGGCCCGACCGCGTGCGAACTGCTCACCGACGCGGAGGTGGCGGCGCTGCGCGACCGGCTCGGCCCGGACCCGCTGCGCACCGACGCCGACCCGGACCGCGCGTGGCAGCGGATCTCCCGCTCCCGTACCAGCATCGCTGCGCTGCTGCTCGACCAGAAGGTGCTGGCCGGCGCGGGCAACGTCTACCGCGCGGAGGTGCTGTTCCGGCACGGCATCCCGCCGTACACACCCGGGCGGGACCTCGGCCGCGAGCGGTGGGACCTGGTCTGGAGCGACCTGGTCGAGCTGATGGCCGCCGGGGTGCGCGCGGGGCGCATCGACACCGTGCGACCCGAGCACGAGCCGGAAGCCACCGGCCGTGCGCCGCGGCAGGACCGGCACGGCGGCGAGGTCTACGTCTACCGGCGGGCCGCGCAACCCTGCCTGGTGTGCGGCACGGAGGTGGCCACCGCCGACCTGACCGGGCGCAAGCTCTACTGGTGCCCGTCCTGCCAGGCGCCCTGACACCAGGCACATCCGGACATACGTCGTCAGTCGGAGATCCCGGAGCGAGAAGGCGGCTGAGGTTTCGCGAAGCGCCCAACCAGGCAAGCCACCTCCGAAACACGTCCTAGAAGCCGCCCATGTCGAACCCACCCATGTCGAAGCCACCGCCGTCGAAGGCGCCTCCGTCGGCCGCCCCGTCGGCACCGACGTCCGGAGGGCTCTCGGCGTAGGCGGCGGCCGGCACCCCGGCCATACCGGTGAACATGGCGCTCATCAGCACGAACGATCCGAGGCTCCAGGTGCCCGCGAGCATCGCGGGCTTCCACCACGGCTCGCTGTACCAGCCTTCCGGCACCGGGCGCCCCGCCACCGTGCCGCCCGGGTAGTAGTGCGGGGTGCGGTCGGTCGGCTCCGGCGACGCCACCTGCTGCCGACCGTCGACTTCGACCTCGCGGAACTCGGTGACCCGGCCCGCGCCGCGTTGACCGGACAGGTCGGGCAGCTCCGGCCCCGGGTCCATGTCCATCGCGGTCCGCGCCGCGCGTACGTAGTAGAGCCCCTCGAGCGCGGTCTCGGTCACCAGCTTGCACTGGGTCGTCGAGGCCGCCTGTTCCATCTGCGACCCCGCGGCGTTGTGCCGCTCGGAAGCATCGGCCAGCGCCTGCTTCGCGGCCTCGTTGGTGCCGACCAGGTTGACCACCTGCCCGCTCAGCCGCTCCAGCCAGCGGCGGGCCTCGGCCCGCGCGTCGTCGAGCTCGGCCTGCCTCCGGGCCGCGGCGCGCTGCCGGGACCACCAGACGGCGGCGACGATGACCACGATGCCGATCAGGATGAGAACGATTGCGGTGTCCACGCCTGCCTCCGCTCATGTCGAGCCGGATGACACCGACGGTACCCGCCGGGACGCCACGCGGGGTCAGAAACCTTCCTGGCAGTGCGGGGCGACGTCGGTGGCGAACGCGCGGGAGGCGCGGCGCAGCGCGTCCGGGTCCGCGTCGCCGAGGCGGCCTCCGCGCGCGAGCCCGGCGAAGGTGTTGCCACCGAGGTAGACCGACGCCAGGTCGGTGATGTCCACATCGAGCGCCGCGGCGTCCTCGGTGCGCGAGACCTCGGCGTTGCCGTCGTCGTCGACGCGCAGCCGCCAGCGCCCGGCGTTCCAGGGGCAGAACGCGTCGGTGACCTCCAGGACGGTGTCCAGCGGAGCGGAGTACGTGCGTGCCCGCAGCGCGCGGTCGAGGTCGACCAGGCGCAGCCACAGCCCGTCGACCACCCGGCGGCCCGCGGTGCGCGGGTTGGCCAGCAGGTGCACCACGGGTTCGTCGATGGCGGCCTTGTCCCACCGGACCTCACCGGCGAAGTCGACGTCGAGCAGGTATCGCCACAGCGCGGCGTAGGCCCGGGGCGTGGCGGCGACCAGCTCCTGCACGTGGAGCTTGAAGTCCGGGCCCCGGTCGGTCCAGCCCTTCTCCGGCCGGTAGATCACGTAACCGTCGGGGTGCACGGCGAACCGGGGCTTGCCCTCGCCGGCGTCGCCGGGGCGGTCGGCGGCGACGCGGACCTCCCAGGCGGTGTCGTCCCGCGAGAGCCGGCCCGCGTGGTCGCGCTCGACCGTCGGGTAGAAGCGGTGGACGAACTCCAGCGCGGCCTCCCGGCCCAGCTCGCGCACCGGCCGCGGATCGATGTCCACAGTGGACTTGAACGGGGTCCTGCCGGGGACCGACAGCTTGGTCTCGTAGGTGCCGACCGCATAACCGAAGCGCCCGTAGATGCCGCCTTCCGACGCGTACAGCGCGGCGACCGGTGCGCCGCCGTCCTCGTGCAGCGAGTGCAGCTGCGCGCGCATCAGCCTGGTGAGCACACCGCGCCTGCGGTGCCCGGGCCTCACCCCGACCGCGGTGACCGCGGCCAGCGGCGAGCTCGTCCCGCCGGGCAGCGCGAGCCGCGGCGCCAGCCGGCTCGCCACACCGATCAGCTCGTCGCCGTCGAAGACACCGTGCGAGCGGCCCGCGTCGAGCACGTTGCGGAAGTGCCGCAGCTCGTCGTCGAGCAGGAACGCCGCCCGGAATACGTCGAAGTAGTCGTCGAGTTCGCTGTCCTGGAGCGTGCGCGCGGTGAGATCGGTCATGCCCGGTTCCTACCGGGATGTCCGCGCGGCCGCGACCGCTTTTCGCCTCCTTTGGCCGTTCAGCCGAACGACACGTCGGTGATGACCTCCCACTCGGAGTTCGAGTGGTCGCGGGAGAGCCTCACCAGCGAGAGCGAGCCGACCTTGGCCGTGGTGGGTTCCACGGCGGTCGCGCCGAGCGTGGCGACCGCGAAGATCGCGGGCCCCTCGGTGGTGGAATGCGCGAGGCTGACGTGGCGGTCGGTGTCCTCGGGCTCGGTGGGCACGGCTGCTTCGCCGAGCACGTCGGCCAGCGCCGCGCGCACGTCCGCGCGCAGCTCGTGCAGGCTCGACTGCGGTTCGGCGGGAAGCGCGAGCGACTCGGGCAGCACCACGGCGTGGTGGAAGGCCAGGGTGAGCGGCGAGCTGCCGGCCAGGCGGTCGCCGACGGCGGTCACCATCCGGTCCACGTCGGCGTCGCCGACCTCGTCGGTGAAACCGGCCTCCTGGACCAGGATGTGCATCCACTCCAGCGGGACGAGGTCGAAGCCGGGCAGGTCGCGCAGCGCGTACTGGTACTCGTTGACCAGCCTGCGGAGTCCCGGCTGGTCGGCCAGGCCGAGCAGCCACGCGTAGCTGGTGCGGCCCGAGCTCCAGCCTGGGCGCCACCGGGCGTGGCTGCGGACCTGGTCGGCATGCGGCATTTCGGTCACTCCCCAAATATGCACCGGGGCATGCGGTCGTGGGGCGGCCTTGACCTATCTCACCTCACCCGTTCGGCTCGCCGCTCGCGCGGCTTCCGGGTGGGACGGATCGAGGCTGGCCGCCGCGTCCGAGTCTCGCACGCGGGTGCTCAGCGCCAGCGCCAGCAGTCCGAACACCACCGCCACCAGGAAAGCCCCGTGGAATCCCGCCATCTGGGCGTGCGCCGGGGCTCCGTCGCCACCCGCGTCGGTGAGCACGACCAGTGTCGTGGCGAAGACCGCGGTCCCCAGCGCCGTCGCGACCTGCCTGCTGACGTTGTACATCGAGCTGGCGTGGCCCATCTCGGCCACCGAGACCTGCGCGAACGCGGCCGTCTGTATCGGGGTCATCAGGATGCCGACGGAGATGCCCAGCAGTGCCAGCAGCACCACCACGGCCACCAGCGGAGTGCCGGTGCCGAGCAGTTGCAGGCACAGGTAGACGGGGATCTCCAGGCAGAAGCCGGCCAGCAGCAGCCGCCTCGGCCCGATCCGGCCGTACAGGCGGCTGACGACCTGGGTGGCCAGCAGCATCGCCACCGCCTGCGGCATCAGCACGAGCCCGGCGGTGAAGGGCGAGACGTGCAGCACGTCCTGCAGGTAGAGCGGCAGCAGGAACAGGACGCCGAACAGCGAGGCGACCTGGCACAGCAGGAGCGCGTTTCCGGTGCCGAACAGGCGGTTGCGCAGCAGCCGAAGGTCGAGCATCGGCTCGCCGACGCTGAGCTCCCGCCACGTCAGCCCCGCCAGCAGCAGGACCGCGGCGAGCAGGCTGCCCCACACCGTCGGCACCGACCACCCGGCCTGGGCGCCCTGGTCGAGCCCGTAGAGCAGCGTGGCCAGCCCGGCCCCGGCCAGCACGAACCCGGGAAGGTCGAACCGCCCGGGCCTGCCGCGGCGCTCCTCCTCGAGGAAGAGCACGGTGAACACCAGGGTCAGGGCCCCGACCGGGAGGTTGATGAAGAAGATCCAGCGCCAGCTCGCGTACTCGACCAGCGCACCGCCGAGCATCGGTCCCAGCGCCGGGGCGACGGTGATCGGGATCGCCAGCACCGCGGATGCCTTCGCCCGCTCGTGGGCGGGGAATGCGCGGAAGAGCATCGCCTGGCCGACCGGCACCAGCATCCCGCCGCCGACGCCCTGCAGGACGCGGGAGGCGATCAGCATCCAGATGCTCCCGGCGAAGCCGCACAGGACGGAGGCGGTGGTGAAGATGACCACGGCGAGCAGGAAGGTCCGCTTGCTGCCGAACCGGTCGGCGATCCAGCCGGAGGAGGGGATGAAGACCGCCAGGCTGAGCATGTAGCCGGTGAGCACCCACTGCAGGGTGCTGGCGTCCACCTCGAACTCCCGTCCCAGCGTCGCCAGCGCGACGTTGAGGATGGTGATGTCGAGGATCTGCATCACGAGGCCGAGCACGAACGTGATGCCGACCAGCCACTTGTACTCGAGCCGGAACACCGGCGGTTCCCCCTGCCTTCTCGGTGACCGAACCGCAGCCAGCATGCGCCATCCCCCCGACACCGACAACGTCATTTCCACCAGGGACGAAAAGGTCCTATTAGGACGAAAATCCGCAACAACCGCAGATCACGGCAGGGGCGCATTCCGCCCGCAGTGCGGATGCGAACCAGCCCCAGACGAATTCCACACCGCCTGATCGGTTCCCCTCCACCCCAAGAAGACGCAAGCCCGCAGTGAGCGTGAAGTGAAGTAGTGGTGAGAGGCGAGGGTGAACCGAGCGGAGGGCTGGTCCAAAACCAGGCCGGGAACGCTCAGAAGGCCAGAAGCACCCGAAAGCTGCCACCGCACCGTGGGGGGTCCCGGGGGGTTCGACCCCCCGGTGAAATGCGAAGAGACCCGGTCCGCGCATTCCGCGGACACGGGTCCCCCGTCTCGGAGCGGGCGACGGGAATCGAACCCGCGTAGCCAGTTTGGAAGACTGGGGCTCTACCATTGAGCTACGCCCGCGTGTTCTGTTGGTGGCCCGTTCTGCCGGAGCCTGGACGGGTCCTCCGTCGGAGGATGCCGACCGGTCGCCATCGTAACCGGTCGCTTTCCCGCGACCTTGCGTGCCCCAGCTTAGCGGGTCGCGATAGGCTGCTCGCAACGCACCGGGGTGACCTGGTGGCGTTGCTGTTCAGACGGGGTGTGGCGCAGCTTGGTAGCGCACTCGCTTTGGGTGCGAGGGGCCGTGGGTTCAAATCCCGCCACCCCGACGATCGGGCGACGGTCGTTCGCGTTCGGCGCGAACCCGTCGCCCGTTGTCTTCTTCGCCGTGAATCGGCCCCCTGTCCGGTTGTCACTGATCGTGATGCGAGTCGCGATCTTCGCGACGGCCGGTAACGGCCGGGGCGAAAGTTCCGATTCCGTTGGCGTGCGCGATGCCATTCGGGTTCCGATGCGTGTTCACCTCCCCGCCGTGGTGGTGTGCGCTGTGCTGGGTGCCGTGGCGGTGGTCCTGGTGGGGGTTTCGGTGCTGGTGCAGGGGCCGTCCCCGGCGATCACGCCGCCCACCGAGGGGATCATCACGGCCGTGACCCCGACCGAGCTCAGTTCGGCCGCCGGTCCGGCGCTGGTGAGTCACTGACGCCGGCCGGTGCGTCGCTGATCTCCACCGCCGCCAGCGTGGTGGGGCGCACGGCGGCCTTGCCGCAGCTGTTCGGTCGCGGCGGATCGAGTTCGCGCTCGTGGACGGTGACAGTCCACATCCGGCCATCCTGGTGCGTGACGCGCACCTGGTCCCCGCCGGCGGGCTCCACCCGCAGCGCGTCGATCAGGTGCTCGCCGATGTGGTCGCGGACCGCGAGCTCGGCGACCTGGCCGGCCCTGGTCCACGTGGACCGGCCCCGGCAGCGCTCCAGCGCGACCTTGCCCGAGGCGGCGGCCGCGAGCGCGGCGTCGGCTTCGTGCGGGCCGAGCCTGCCGTAGGTGTAGCCGCTGGGCAGCAGGACCGCCGCGGGGGCGAACCGGTGGCCGCCGGTGTGGGTGGTCTCCCAGACGGCGTCGTCGTGGCGGCCCCGCAGGCCGGCGACGAGCTCGCGCCCGAGTACCGCGCAGCAGCGGTCGCGGCGGCCGTTTGTGCAGACCAGCAGCAGCGGCTCGGCGACCTCGCGTCCCCAGCCGTCGTGGCGGCCCGCCGCGATCGCCGCGAAGTCCAGGTCGAGCAGTTCGGCCGGGTCGGCCAGGTCGGCTGCCCGCAGCCAGGACCCCGTCGGGCTGGTGTGGGCGAGGTAGGCGCGACGCGGTCCGCCCGGCGGCTCGTCGGCGTGCCTGCCGGGGCGGCGGATGAGCTGCACCCGCACTTCGGCCGGGCCCGCGGCGGCGTCCAGCGCCCGCCCGACGGCCGGGTCCAGGTGGCTCTGCAGCAGGGCGTTGTGTCCCCACGGGCCGCGCTGTTCCAGGCACAACCAGCTACCCGCCACGGCGGCCGTGCCGGGCAGCGGCTCGTTGAGCGATTCGGACAGGGTGGCGCAGCTCGCGTCGCCGGCTGGAGTGTCTGGCACGCCTCCACTGAAGCACGCCGCGAGGTCGCCCGACGGGTGGCACCGTCGCCCGGCAGAGGTGGTAAGCAACCCCGAACCGGGTACCCGAGCTGCAAGCAATAGACTCGGAGGTCAGCCCGGCGTCGACGGATGCGGCCCAGGGCCGCTCCCGCAGGCACCGCCGGGGTACGAAGCACGTTCGCACTAGGAGACCACGTGAAGAGCACCGTCGAGCACCTGAGCCCGACGCGCGTACGGATCAACGTCGAGGTGCCGTTCGACGAGCTCAAGCCGAACTTCGACCGCGCGTACAAGGCACTGGCCAAGCAGGTCCGCATCCCCGGCTTCCGGCCGGGCAAGGTGCCCGCCAGGGTGCTGGAGAGCCGGATCGGTCGTGGACCCGTGCTCGACGAGGTCGTCAACGAGTCGGTCCCGGCCAAGTACCTCGAAGCCGTCAACAGCAGCGAGGTGCGCACTCTCGGTCGCCCCGACATCGAGGTGACCAAGATCGAGGACGGCGACGTCATCGAGTTCAAGGCCGAGGTCGACGTCCGTCCCGAGATCACCGTGCCCGCCTTCGGCGAGCTGAAGGTGTCGGTCGACGACGTCGAGGTGACCGAGGAAGAGGTCAACGAGCAGCTCGACGAGCTGCGCGCCCGCTTCGGCACCCTGGCAGGCGTCGAGCGGCCCGCCCAGCAGGGCGACTTCGTCAGCATCGACCTGTCGGCCACCGTCGACGGCCAGGAGGTCGAGGAGGCCCAGACCAGCGGCCTGTCCTACGAGATCGGTTCCGGCCAGCTCATCGAGGGCATCGACGACGCGCTGATCGGCGCGAGCGAGGGCGAGACCAAGGCGTTCACCACCAACCTGGTGGCCGGCGAGCACGCGGGCAAGGACGCCGAGGTCACCGTCAAGCTGAACTCGGTCAAGGAACGGCACCTGCCCGAGGTCGACGACGAGTTCGCCCAGATGGCCAGCGAGTTCGACACCGTCGACGAGCTGCTGTCGGACCTGCGGGAGCGGCTGGGCCGGGTCAAGCGGATGCAGCAGGGCATGCAGGCCAGGGACAAGGTCCTGGAGGCGCTGCTGGAGACCGTCGAGGTCCCGCTGCCGGAGAAGGTCGTCGAGTCCGAGATCGACGTGCGCAAGCACGACGCGATCCACCCGTTCGACCACGACGAGGACCGCTTCGGTGAGTGGCTGGAGCAGCAGGGCCAGACCCGCGAGCAGTTCGAGGCCGAGACCCGCGAGGAGGCGGAGAAGGCGGTGCGGACCCAGCTGGTGCTGGACACCATCGCCGACGCCGAGGACGTGTCGGTCTCCGACAACGAGCTGACCGAGCGGATCATCTACCAGGCGCAGCGGTTCGGCGTGAGCCCCGACCAGTACGTCCAGCAGGCCCAGCAGTCCGGCCAGCTCGGCGCGATCTACGCCGACGTCCGGCGCAGCAAGGCGCTGTTCTCGGTGGTGCGGCAGGCCACCGTGACCGACGAGGAGGGCAACGAGCTCGACCTCGACGAGCTGTTCGGCACGCAGGCCGAGGAGCAGGACGAGCAGGCCGAGGCCACCGACGAGCAGTCGGCGAAGGCGGACGCCAAGGCGGAGTGACCGCGGTCTCGAAAACTTCAATAGGCATGCTCTGAGCGAACGTGGGCGGTACTGGGAAGCTGGTGCCGCCCACTTTCGTTAGGGTCTGTCGTAGCGGATCACCCGAAGGGGAATCGCGACATCGCAGGGGTCGCAGTGGTCCACAGTGGAGGTCCCCCCTCCACCGCGGACCAGGTGCCCCCGTGGAAGAGGCCCACAGTGGGAGAAGGCAGGGGAGACGTGACGCAGCACCAGACTGTTCCGGCGTCCGGCGCTGGATCGCCGCAGATGCGGACGACGACGAACGGGCTCTCGCTCAACGACTCGGTGTACGAGCGGTTGCTGCGGGAACGCATCATCGTCCTCGGTTCCCAGGTCGAGGACTCGATCGCCAACCAGATCTGCTCTCAGCTGATCTTGCTGGCCGCCGAGGACCCGGAACGCGACATTTCGTTGTACATCAACTCGCCGGGTGGCTCGGTGCCGGCGGGCATGGCGATCTACGACACCATGCAGCTCATCCAGCCGGACGTGGCGACCGTTGCGATGGGCTTCGCCGCTTCGATGGGGCAGTTCCTGCTGTCGGCGGGCGCCCGGGGCAAGCGCTTCGCGCTGCCGCACGCGCGGATCATGATGCACCAGCCGTCGGCGGGCATCGGTGGTACCGCTTCCGACATCGCCATCCAGGCCGAGGTCTTCGCCAAGAACAAGCGGGAGATGGCGGAGCTGATCGCCGAGCAGACCGGTCAGCCGATCGAGAAGATCGAGGCCGACTCCGACCGGGACAAGTGGTTCACCGCGGAGGAGGCCCGCGACTACGGCTTCGTCGACCACATCGCCACCGCCGCCAACCTGCCGCGCGGCTGACCGAGACGAGGAGTGTTCCCGTGAACCCCTACCAGTCCTTGCAGTCCCGGTACGTGCTGCCCTCGTTCGTCGAGCGCACCGCGTACGGGGTCAAGGAGTCCAACCCGTACAACAAGCTGTTCGAGGAGCGCATCGTCTTCCTCGGCGTCCAGGTCGACGACGCCTCGGCCAACGACGTGATGGCGCAGCTGCTGTTCCTCGAGTCCGACGACCCGGACCGCGAGATCCAGATCTACATCAACTCGCCGGGCGGCTCGTTCACCGCGCTGATGGCGATCTACGACACGATCCAGTACGTTCGCCCGGACGTGCGTACGATCTGCCTGGGCCAGGCCGCCTCGGCGGCGGCGGTGATCCTCGCCGCCGGCACCAAGGGCAAGCGGCTGGCGCTGCCCAACTCGCGGATGCTGATCCACCAGCCCGCGACGGAGGGCATCTACGGCCAGGTCTCCGACCTGGAGATCCAGGCCGCCGAGGTGCAGCGGATGCGTGACCAGATGGAGGCCACGCTCGCCAGGCACACCAACCGCACGCAGGAACAGGTCCGCAAGGACGTCGAGCGGGACAAGATCCTCACCGCCGACCAGGCTGTGGAGTACGGCATCATCGACGAGGTGCTGCCCTACCGCAAGCTGTCGGCGATGAAGTCCTGAAGACATGCCGGGCGCGGTCCGGTGAGACGGTGGTCACAACTCGGTCACTCGTTCGCCGGTCCGCCCGTGCTCCGGCAAGGTGAGCACGGTCAGGCGGCGACACGCCGGGCACGTCGTGAGTCACGCCGTGCCCGGCGTGTGGCGGACACTGTGAGTCTCCCCGAACCCGGGGAGCGGCAGGTACCGTCGAAGGCACACACGGTCAGGCGCGCTACCGGACGGCGCGCCGGAGGGGACGGGGTCAGCGGTCATGGCACGTATCGGTGACGGCGGCGACCTGCTGAAGTGCTCCTTCTGCGGGAAGAGCCAGAAGCAGGTCAAGAAACTCATCGCCGGCCCCGGCGTGTACATCTGCGATGAGTGCATCGATCTCTGCAACGAGATCATCGAGGAGGAGCTGGCCGAAGCGGGCGAGGTGAAGCTCGACGAGCTGCCCAAGCCCGCCGAGATCCACGAGTTCCTCGACCAGTACGTCATCGGTCAGGACCCGGCCAAGCGCAACCTCTCGGTAGCGGTCTACAACCACTACAAGCGCATCCAGGTGGGCGAGCGCACATCGCGCGACAGCCGGGAGGAGAGCGTCGAGCTCGCCAAGTCGAACATCCTGATGCTGGGTCCCACCGGTTGCGGCAAGACCTACCTCGCGCAGACGCTCGCCAAGATGCTCAACGTCCCGTTCGCCATCGCCGACGCCACGGCGCTCACCGAGGCCGGGTACGTGGGCGAGGACGTCGAGAACATCCTGCTCAAGCTCATCCAGGCGGCCGACTACGACGTCAAGCGCGCCGAGACCGGCATCATCTACATCGACGAGGTCGACAAGATCGCCCGCAAGAGCGAGAACCCGTCGATCACGCGCGACGTCTCCGGCGAGGGCGTGCAGCAGGCGCTGCTGAAGATCCTCGAGGGCACCACCGCCAGCGTCCCGCCGCAGGGCGGCCGCAAGCATCCCCACCAGGAGTTCATCCAGATCGACACCACCAACGTGCTGTTCATCGTGGCGGGCGCGTTCGCCGGTCTGGAGAAGATCGTCGAGGACCGGGTGGGCAAGCACAGCGTGGGCTTCGGGGCCGAGCTGCGGTCCAAGACCGACCTGGACAACGCCGACCACTTCGCCGACGTGATGCCCGAGGACCTGATCAAGTACGGGCTGATCCCGGAGTTCATCGGCCGGCTGCCCACGGTGGCCACCGTGACCAACCTCGACAAGCCGTCGCTCGTGCAGATCCTCACCGAGCCGCGCAACGCGCTTATCAAGCAGTACAAGCGGCTGTTCGAGATGGACAACGTCGAGCTGGAGTTCACCAAGACGGCGCTGGAGGCCATAGCCGACCAGGCCATCCTGCGCGGCACCGGCGCTCGCGGCCTGCGGGCGATCCTGGAGGAGGTCCTGCTGCCGGTGATGTACGACATTCCGAGCCGCTCGGACGTCGCCAAGGTCGTGATAACCGAGCAGACCGTGCGCGAGAACGTGAATCCCACGATCGTCGCGCGCCAGGCCACCCGGCGGGAGCGCCGCGAGAAGTCCGCCTGAGCGGTGCGGTTCCTCGCGGTCCGCGCGGCTCGCGCCGCACCGTGAGTCCGGACACGCATGTGACGTCTTCGTGTGTCGACTGGTCCTTCGGTCCGGGTGAGGCGCGGTTGAGGACTGGTCGCGGCCTGATCCGCTCGTGGCATCCGGCCCGTCCCCCGAATACGTGACGACTCCTCGTGTCCCGGTGGGCTCGTCGCGCCGCCGAGCCGGTGCTTCAGCCCGTCGATGACGCCTCGCTTCCGGCCTCCGTTGGCCCCATACCCGATGCGGTGGGCCAGGCTCCCCACCGGTGGGCCTCTCCAGCGGTTTCACCGGTCATCGATGATCATTGGTCGATCGGCGAGATTTGCGAGTCGGGGAGCGACACATGAGCGAGATGCACGTCCTGCTGCTGCACGGGATGACCGGTTCCGGGCCGTGGCACTGGCAGCAGTGGCTGGCCGGACGGCTCCCGGCGCAGGGCGTGACGGTGGAGATGCCGGCCCTTCCCGACGCCGACCACCCCGACCGGGACGAGTGGGTGCCGGTGCTGCGCGCACGTCTCGCGGCGGTGCCTGCCGACGCCGAGCTAGTGGTCGCGGCGCACTCGTGTGGTGTCGCCCTGTGGCTGCACCACGCGGTCACCATCGGCGGACAGATGCGGCGCGCCGACCGCGTGCTGCTGGTGGCCCCTCCCGACCCGCAGTGGCAGCACCCGGACGCGGCCGGCATCGTGCCCTACCCGCTCGACGCGCGCGCCCTGCGCAAGGCGGGCGGTGTCACCCGCATGGTCGCGGGCACCGGCGACCCGTACCTGTCGATGCGCAAGGCGCACCGGCTGGCCGAGGCGCTGCAGATCGAGCTGGACGTCATCCCCGACGGCGAGCACCTCAACACCGACGCCGGTTACGGACCGTGGCCCTCGATGTTGAGCTGGGCGCTGTACGGGTCGGTGCCGCTGGCCGACCGCTACGACGCGGAGCCGTACACGGTCGCCTACGCGCCGGAACGCCTGCGCCCGGTGTAGGCAGCGGACCTCCGCCCAGCGGAAGCGACTGGTGCTGTCGTCAGGGGGCTCAGGCCGCGCCTGGAAGGCTCAGGCGTCGTGTTCGGCGAGCTTGCGGCCGATGAAGCTGACGACCTCGGGCAGCGCCTTGCGGTAGTAGCGGCTGTTGTGGCCGCCTGGGGTGGTGGACGCCACCTCCGGCCGGGCCCGCCGGATGAACTCGCGGGTGCCGGTGATGAACCTGTCCCCGAGGCCGCACCACACGCCGAGCGCCACGTTGCCCAGTTCGGGGATGTGGCGCAGCGGGTCCATGCCCGCCCATTCCGCCTCGTCGACGAACGCCTTGCGCCTGCTCATCTCGCGCCAGCTCGTGATCAGCGCGGGCGAGACGACCGCGGCGGCCGCCACCGGGCTGTCGTGCTCGTGCCTGCGCCGGGCGTAGAGCAGGGCGCCGAAGCCGCCCATGGAGATGCCCGACACCGCGAAGGGCTGGCCGTCGTCGCCGCCGAGGCCGCGTTCGCCCAGCCAGCGGGGTACCTCGTCGAGCAACATCCACATCGGATCGTCGCCCGGGTGCCGGTGCCAGTAGCTGTTGCCGCCGCCGTCGACGGCCAGGAACGCGAAGGGCGGCACCCGGCCCTCGGCCACCGCGGCGCTCAGCCAGTTGGGCAGGCCGGCGGCGGACCTGCGGGCGTCGCCGTAGCGGCCGTGCAGCATCAGGCACACCGGCAGCCCCTCGCGGTCCACGCCCTCGGGCGACATCAGCACGAGGTCGACCTCGCGGTTGCGGGCCTGGGAGTGGACGCGTTCGACCGAGACGTTGCTCTGGTTGGCCAGCGGCGCGGCCTTGCCGGGGATGCTGAAGGTGTCGCCGGAGAGGCCCAGCCCGAGCACGGCAGCCCCGGCGGCCCCGGAGGTGAGCACGGTTCGCCTTCGCAGGAATCTGGCCCGCGCGGGCTCTGGCGTCTGCATGCTCCCCTCCGGTCTCTCGGTGTCGCGCGTTCCATCGTGCCTATCGGGCCGCGCTGTTTTCACCGGTCAGCGGAGGTGGTCACGAGATTTCGGTCACCACTCGCTGCGTTCCGGTGTAGACGTTCATGGACTGTCCACGCAGGAAGCCCACCAGAGTCATGCCCTGCTCCTCGGCCAGGTCGACCGCGAGCGAGGAGGGCGCCGACACCGCCGCGAGCATCGGCACACCGGCCATGGCGGCCTTCTGGACGAGTTCGAAGGACGCGCGTCCGGACACCATCAGCACGCCGCCGGTGAGCGGTGTGCGCCCCTCCATCAGCGCCCAGCCGAGGACCTTGTCCACGGCGTTGTGCCTGCCGACGTCCTCGCGCACGGCCAGCAGCGAGCCGTCGGCGTCGAACAGCCCGGCCGCGTGCAGCCCGCCGGTGCTGTCGAACACCCGTTGGGCCGCGCGGAGCTTGCCGGGCAGTTCGGCGAGGACGTCCGCGCGCAGCCGCAGCGGGTCCTCGGCGGGGGAGTGGCGGGTGCGCAACCGCACCGAGTCCAGTGCGGCCTTGCCGCACACGCCGCACGAGGACGTCGTGTAGAAGTTGCGCTCGATCGACGGGTCGGGCGGTTCGACGCCGGGTGCGAGCGCGACGTCCAGGACGTTGTAGGTGTTGCGGCCGTCGGGGCCGGGGCTGTCGCAGAAGCGGGCCGCCGCCACCTCGTCCCGGCCGGTGATGACTCCCTCGGTGAGCAGGAAGCCGTGAGCCAGCTCCACGTCGCTGCCGGGTGTGCGCATGGTGACGCTCAGCGGCCGCGAGGCGACCCTGATCTCCAGCGGTTCCTCCGCGGCCAGCGTGTCGGGCCTGCGCCGGGGTTCGCCCGCCTTGATGTGCAGCACCGGCCGCCGCACGGTGACCCGTCCCATCCGGACCTCCAGTCGTGGAGAGCGCCTGTCCTGACATCGTCGCACCCGCGTGCTTCGTGACATCCGGGTCGGTGGTGCGGTAACGGAAGGAAAAGCGGTACTCGCGGGTTTCGCGCGAACTGGGCGATGGCACCACTGGCCGGAAAAGACCCTCCTGCGGAAGGGGACATCGACAGTAGGCTGCCGCGTGATCCACATCGCACGGCGGGAGGATGAATGTCAGCAGGGTTGCTCGAGCGGTCGCGGATCGTCGCACCAGCCGACTGGAACCGCTGGCTGGTGCCACCCGCCGCGCTGGCCGTGCACCTGGCGATCGGGCAGGTCTACGCCTGGAGCGTGTTCAAACCGCCGCTGGAGGACGAGCTCGGGTTGTCGGGCACGCTCAGCGCGCTGCCGTTCCAGCTCGGCATCGTGATGCTCGGGCTCTCGGCGGCGGTGGCGGGCACGGTGGTCGAGCGCCGGGGCCCGCGCTGGGCGATGGCGGTGTCGACGCTGTGCTTCTCGGCGGGCTTCCTGATCTCCTCGCTCGGCGTGGCCGTCGGGCAGTACTGGCTGGTGGTGTTCGGCTACGGCGTGGTCGGCGGGATCGGCCTGGGCATCGGCTACATCTCGCCGGTCTCCACACTGATCAAGTGGTTCCCCGACCGGCCGGGGATGGCCACCGGCATCGCGATCATGGGCTTCGGCGGCGGGGCGCTGATCGCCTCGCCGTGGTCGGTGCGGATGCTCGACGCCTTCGGCTCCGACTCCCGCGGTATCGCGCTGACCTTCCTCGTGCACGGTCTGGTCTACGCGGTGTTCATGTCGCTCGGGGTGCTGCTCGTGCGGGTGCCTCCGGACGGGTGGCAGCCGGCGGGCTGGCGGCCGCCGACCAGTGGCCGTTCGATGGTCACGAGCGCGAACGTGTCGGCGCGCAACGCCCTGCGGACCCCGCAGTTCTGGCTGCTGTGGGTGATCCTGTGCTGCAACGTCACCGCGGGCATCGGCATCCTGGAGAAGGCGGCGCCGATGATCGCCGACTTCTTCGCATCGAGCAGCACCCCGGTCTCGGCGACGGCCGCGGCGGGCTTCGTCGCCCTGCTGTCGCTGACGAACATGGCGGGCCGCTTCATCTGGTCGTCCACATCGGACATCGTCGGGCGGCGCAACATCTACCGGCTCTACCTCGGTGGTGGCGCGCTGCTGTACCTCGGCATCTCGCTGCTCGGGGCGTCGGGCGTCCCGGTGTTCGTCATCTGCGCGATGCTGATCCTTTCCTTCTACGGCGGCGGATTCTCGACCGCGCCCGCCTACCTCAAGGACCTGTTCGGCAGCTACCAGGTCGGCGCCATCCACGGCAGGCTGCTGACGGCGTGGTCGGTGGCCGGGGTGCTCGGGCCGCTGATCGTCAACGCCGTCGCCGACTCCCAGGAGGCCTCGGGCGCGCAGGGGCCGGACCTGTACTCGGCGTCGCTGTACGCCATGATCGGACTGCTCGTGGTCGGCTTCGTGGCCAACGAGCTGATCCGGCCGGTAGCTCCCAGGTTCCACGAGCCGGAGGTCGCGCGATGAACCGCACCGCCCTGACCGCGCTGGCCTGGCTGTGGGTCGGCCTGCCGTTCGCCTACGGCCTGTACGAGCTGCTGCGGAAGGTTTCGCTCCTGCTGTTCGGCTGAGCGCATCGGCCTCGGTGGACACCTCTGGGCCGAACGTGTGACGCGCCGGCTTTTCACCGGAAAGCCGCTTGGCCGTCGGTCCGGCTCACTACGGTCTGCACGGGACGACCACCGAGTGAAGGACGAGAATGCCCACGAGCAACACCACCGCCAGGCAGCGACTGCGCTTCGCCGAGGAAGCCGGACCGATCACCGAGCCGGTGACCAAGTTCGGCGGCCAGCCGGTCTGGCTCGACGAGCCCACCTGGCCGCTGTCGGCCAGCACCGGCAGGCCGATGCGCTTCCTCGGCCAGGTGCGGCTGCCCGGGGACGAACCGCGACTGGGCTATCTGTTCATCACCGACGAAGAGGACTACGTCGACGGCACCTGGGAGCCGGGCGGCGGCGAGAACGCGTTCTTCGCCCAGCCCGGTGAGCCCGCCGACTTCTACCGGGTCGCCAGCATCCGGCGCGGGCCGACGTTCGGCCTGGACCACCGCGCCGAGCTGACCGAGCACGACGGCGCCGGCGAGTACGGCAGCGCGCTGTGGGGCGAGCCCGACTGGTTGCAGGGCGATGAGGCGCCGGACGAGCCCGGCACCTGGCGGTTCGTGCTGCAGATCGACTCGGCCGACGAGCCGTTCGAGGTCGACTTCGGCGACGCCGGCGTCGGCTACGCCTTCCTCGACGAGAAGACGGGGCAGGGTCGCTTCCTCTGGCAGTGCGGCTAGACGGCTGAGAACCCGCGGGTGGTCAGGCCGAGTCCCACACGAAACCTGGCACTGGAGCCATGTGGGGCTGCGTGCTCGTGCGGGTACCCCGGGTGGCGGAGCACGTAGACGGAGGGAGCACCGCCGATGACCACTGTGGCTTTCCTCGGCACGGGCACGATGGGCGCGCCGATGGCGCGTAACCTGCTCGCCGCCGGGTTCGACGTCCGGGCGTGGAACCGCACGCGGTCGAAGGCCGAGCCGCTCGCCGAGGATGGCGCGGTCGTCGCGGGCAGCCCCGCCGAGGCCGGGCGCGGAGCCGACGTGCTGGTCACGATGCTGCTGGACGCCGAGTCCACCGCCAAGGCCGCCCGGGAGGCCGTGCCCGAGCTGCGCGACGACGCGGTCTGGGCGCAGATGGGCACCATCGGCATCAAGGGGATGACCGAGGTGGCGGCGGTCGCCGACGGCGTGCACCTGGTCGACGCCCCGGTCCTCGGCACGGAGAAGCCCGCGCGGCTGGGCAAGCTGAAAGTGCTGGCGGCGGGTCCGCGGCAGGCCCGGGACCGGGTGCAACCGGTGTTCGACGCCGTGGGGGAGCAGACCCTGTGGCTCGGCGACGACCCCGCCCAGGCGCTGGGGACCCGGCTCAAGCTCGCGGTGAACAGCTGGGTGCTGGCGCTGACCAACGCCGTGGGGGAGTCGGTGGCGCTGGCCGAGTCCCTCGGCGTGGACCCGAGGCATTTCCTGGAGGCGATCGAGGGGACCGCGACCGACTCCCCGTACGCGCACGTGAAGGGCAACGCCATCCTCGGCGGGGAGTACACGCCGTCGTTCGCGCTGCGCAACGCCTTCAAGGACGCCAACCTCATCACCGAGGTCACCGGCGGCAACCTGCGGCTGGACGTCGCCGACGCCTGTCGCGAGCGGTTCCGGCGCGCACTGGAGGCCGGCCACGGCGACGAGGACATGGCCGCGGCCTACTTCGCGTCGTTCTCCGGCCGCAACGCCGCCGGAGGACCGTGAGGGCACGGCCGGCCTCGATCGGACCGCTTCGCCGCTGACCAGTGCTGTCCGGAGTTGACGCCGGGCGTCGGCGGACGTGCCGGGAGCACGCCTGGTCCGGGCGTTTGCTTGGATCTGCGACGTGGACCTGCTTCGTCATCTGAGCTTCTTCGTCGCGGTAGCGGAGGAGGGGCACTTCGGCTACGCCGCCGACCGCCTCGGCATTACCCAGCCGCCGCTGTCCCAGGGCATCCAGCGGCTGGAGGCCAGGCTCGGCGTCGTCCTGCTGACCCGCGGCTCGCGCGGCGCGCAGCTCACCACCGCCGGGGCCGCGCTGCTGCCCCGGGCACGCGACCTGCTGGCCAACGCCGAGGGGTTCACCGCGGAGGCCGACCGGCTGCGGGAGAGCCGCGGGGCGCTGCGCGTAGGTGTCGTGGCGGCACTCAGCGACTGGCACGTGGCCGCCGTGACCACCCAGCTGCGGACCTGCGCGCCGGATCCGAACCCGCGCACCGTCATCACCACCACGGCCTCGACGGCCGAGCTGGTCGACGCCGTCGGCTCCGGAGGGTTGGACTGCGCGGCGGTGCACCACCCGGCGCTGATCGGTTCTCTGGAGTGCGGCGCGATCATCAGGGTGACGCGGTGGCTGCTGGTGCCCGCCGACCACCCCGCCGCCGACGCCACGAAGCCGTCGTTGCGGTCGCTGAAGGGACTCGCGTGCGCGACGGCACCGCGCAGCCACGGCACGGCGGCCTTCGACCTGCTGGTCGACACCCTGCGCGGCAAGGGCCTCGACCCGGCGTTCCTGACCGCCGCGCACGACCGCGACGCGGTCATGGCGGTGGCCGCGGGGCGCGCGTTCGCGCTCACCACCGATCCGCTGCTGCGGGTGCCCGGAGTCGCGTGCGTGCCCATCCCCGGTGACGACCTCGCGCTGAGGGTCCGATTGGTGTGGTCGGAGGCCGGGGCGCCCGAGCCGGTCCGCGCCGCCTTCGAGGCGGCGCTGCGGCGGGAGCGGTCATGAGCGGCGCCGAGCAGGAGATCCGCGAGGTACTGCGCGACGCGGGTGCCGAGGGCTGGGTGCACGCCATGCCGCTGACCGGTGCGACGACGCGGGCCTCCGCCCCGGCGCGCGAAGCCGGACCCGCGCGCGAAGCGTGGCCCGGGAGCGGGCCGGAGGCGGGCGAGCTCGGACGCGAGGCGGGACAGGGCCGCGAAGGTCGCTCCGAGAGCGAGACCGGGCCCAGGCGCGAGATCGGCATCGGTGCCGACGACCTGGTCGTCACGGCGTCGGTCTACAAGCTCCCGCTGGTGGTGGCGCTGTGCCGGGAGTTCGACGCCGGGCGCATCGACCCGCGGGCGCGGGTCCGGCTGGACCCGCCCTCCTGCACGCCCGGCCCGACGGGCCTGGCGACCTTCCTCGACCCGGTCACGGTGTCCTGGCGCGACATGGCCGCGTCGATGATCGGCGTCTCGGACAACACCTCGGCCGACGTGATCCTCGGCGAGGTCGGCCTGGAGGCGGTCGCCGAAACGCTTGCCGAGCTGGGCCTGGAGCGCACCCGCGTCGTCGGGGGAACCGCCGACAGCCACGCCTCGCTCGTCCGGGACACCGGCGCGGCCACGGCGGCGGAGGCGTTCGCGGAGCTCTTCGACAACGACGCCGCGCGCACCGTCAGCGCCTACGACCCCGCCTACGCCAGTGCGACCACGCCCCGCGAGATGACCAGGCTGCTGGACCTGGTCTGGTCCGACGCGGTGGCTTCGCCGGAGCAGTGCGCGTTCATCCGGCGGCTGCTGTCGAACCAGGTGTGGATGCACCGCGTGCGAGCCGGGTTCCCGTCGCGGGGAGTCCAGGTGGCGGGCAAGACCGGGACCGTCGGTGCGGTCCGCAACGAGGTCTCGGTGGTGGAGTTCGAGGGCGAGATCCCGGTCGCGGTCGCGGTGTTCACCCTCGCGGCGCGGGCCGACGCGTTCCTGCCCAAGGTCGACGCGGCGATCGCCGACTGCGCGCGGATCGCGGTCAACGATCTGCGTTCCGGACGGCTGTGACCGACTTTTTTTCCGCTGTCCCGACCGGGTCGTGACGGGCCGCGAACAGCCTCCATAGCGTTTGCATATCGGGCGCGGCGCCCCATCGGATTGGCGCGATCACGTGCCGCGGTGCTTGATTGGTCCGCGTTGGAAGTAAGTGCGGAACAACGGAGATTCCCTTGCACCAGAACGAGAAACGCGTCGGTCGCCGTGCCGTCCTGGCGGGCCTGCTCGCCCTGCCGGTCGCGGGCGCGTGCGCCGCGCCGGCCGCGCCGCGCACCCCCGCCCCGGCTCCGCAGGCGCCCGACCTCGCCGCCCGGTTCGGTCCGGCGCTGGCCGAGCTGGAACGGCGATACGACGCGCGGCTGGGCCTGGCGGCGGTCAACGTCCGGACCGGGCGCGAGCTGAGGCACCGCGCCGACGAGCGGTTCGCGATGTGCTCGACGTTCAAGACCTACGCGGCGGGCGCGCTGCTGGCCGCGCACCCGCTGGCCAGCGGCTATTTCGAAAAGCTGATCCGCTACACGCGGGCCGACCTGCGGCGGAACTCGCCGGTGACCGAGGCCCGCGTGGACACCGGCATGACCGTCGCCGAGCTGTGCGAGGCGGCCATCACCCGCAGCGACAACGCGGCGGGCAATCTGCTGCTGGCCGAGCTCGGCGGTCCGGCGGCGATCGCGCCCTTCGCGCGTTCGATCGGCGACCCCACCACCCGGCTGGACCGCTGGGAGGTCGAGCTGAACACGGCGATCCCGGGGGACGAGCGGGACACCACCACCCCGGCGGGCATCGCGGCCGGCTACCGCGCGATGGTCGTCGGCGACGCGCTGGGCGCTGCGGAGCGCGAGCAGCTCAAGAAGTGGCTGATCGCCAACACCACCGGCGGGGAGCGCATCCGTGCCGGTCTCCCGCCGAACTGGGTCACGGGCGACAAGACCGGTTCCGGTGACTACGGCACCGCCAACGACATCGCCGTCACGTGGACCGAGTCCGGCGATGCCATCGTGATCGCGATCCTGACCACCAAGAGCGCGCCGGAACGCGACTACGACAACAGGCTGCACGCCGACACCGCGCGGATCGTCGTCGAAGCCCTGCGCTGACGACCGCGCGGCCAGGGGTTCGCGGTAGCCGGCACCGCGATCCCCGAGCCGAGCAGCCGAGGCCGATCAGCGGCCCCCAGCAGTGCGGCCGATCAGCCGCTCCGCCGAGGCCACTGGCTCCCGCCTAGAACACCGGCTTGGGTACCAGCACGACGCGCCACCCGTCGGGGTCGGCGAAGGCCAGCGCCCCGTGCTCGGCCCAGTACGGGTTCTCCATCGGCACGGGCTCGTGCCCGGCCTCCCCGAGGCGTCGCACCGCCTCGTGCATCCGCGCGTCCCCGTCGAAGTACAGCACCAGCAGGTTTTCCGCGGTCGGTGCCGGACACGGACTGCCGTCCACCCGCGAGGTGAACTCCAGGTGGTAGTCCGTGCCGGGAAGACCGAGCATCACGCCGTCGTAGCCGGCGTGGCCGCTGAAGCCGTACAGCTCCGGCAGGCCGAGGCAGCCGGAGTAGAACTCGACCACCTCCGCCAGCTTGTCGGTCGGCCGGGCCATCCGCACCTGCGCCACCTTCAGCCCCTCGGGCCACTCGTCAGCGTTGCTCGCCACCACTTCTCCCGTGTTCGCCGTCTGCCAGGGCAACTTAGAACCTCGAGCAAGGTGCAGAGCAAGCTTTCCCGGGCCAGTTCACGCTTTCAGGTGGCGCCGGTGCGGATTTCCCGTGCTGTCAGGCGAATCTCACCGGCAGCGTCTCCGGGCCGAAGATGCCGATGGGATTGCGCCAGGTGACCTCCCCCGCGATCCGCGGTGGGCCGAAGCGGGTGCTGAGCACGGTGAAGGCTTCGGCCAGCTCGGCACGTGCGGCTGCGGCGCCAAGGCAGAAGTGCGGTCCCGCGCTGAGGGTGAGGTGGGGCGTCTGCCTGCTCGCCGTGGTGTCGAAGAACTCGGCGCGGTCGAAGCGCTTCGGGTCCCGGTTGGCGGTGTGCACGCACAGCATCACGAAGGTGCCCGCGGGGATCGTGGTGTCCCGGTAGGTGATGTCCTCCTGCGCGAACCGGAAGAGGACCGGCGCGGCCGGGCACCAGCGAAGGATCTCCTCGACCGCCCGACCGGGATCGTCGCGGAACGCCGTCCACTGCTCCGGGTTCCGGCAGAGGGTCAGCATCGCCGAGCCGAACTGGTGGCGCGTCGTGTCGTGCCCGGCGGAGACCAGGGCGACCAGCAGGTTGCGGAGCTCCTCGCCGCTGATCACCTCTTCCTCGGTCTGCGCGGCGATCATGCTGGAGATCAGGTCGTCGGCGGGTTCGGCCCGCCGACGCTCGATCAGCCCGTCGAAGTAGTCGCCCAGCTCGCTGACCGCGCGCTCCACTCGCTCCCGGACGTCTCCGCCGTAGGCGAGCGAGAACACCAGGCCGACGTCGGTGCTCCAGCCGTGGAACAGCTCGTGGTCCTGCGGTGGCACGCCGAGCAACCGGCCCATGACCATGACCGGGAATGGGTTGGCGAGCGTCTCGACGAACTCGCATTCCCCGGTCTCGGCGATCCCGTCGGCGATCCGGCCGACGGTCTCGCGCATGTAGGGCCGCAGGCCCTCGATTACGCGAGGGGTGAAGGTCCTGCGCACGACGCTGCGCAGGCGGGCGTGGTCCTGCCCTTCCCGGTGCAGGATCATCGGCACGAACCAGTCGTAGAGCGGACCGGAGGTGACGCCGTGCATCTCCAGGTACCGCTTGCCGTCGGACACCAGACGGGGATCGCGCAGGAGGTCGTTCACCTCCTCGTGGCCGAGGAGCATCAGTCCGTTGGGGATTCGTGCGTACCAGTGCCGCTCACGCGCCGCGGCGAGGGTGTCGGAGTCGTAGCCGAAATTCCGGTCGAACACGTCCACGAAGGGGACGGCGGGATTGTCTGCGGACATCAGCATGGCCTGTTGTCAGCTCCTCGGTGTCACCGCCTGGATACCGACGGTGACTTTCGCAGCCGACCGGTTCGGGTAACCACCTCCTTTGGTTGGTGGTCGGGCGAACTTCCCGTGAATGGCCGGTTTCCGCCGGAAGGCGCTCAATGGTCCAAAAGCGACATCGAGGTGACATCGGAGTCTCCTCAGGATTTGACGCCGGTTTCCCTTGTCCCTCATGGACGACTCGTCCTCAGCCGTCCCGGCTCCGGCCACCTCGCCCGGACAGCGTTGGGCGGTATCGCCGGTTGCCCTGCGATACCGCCCAACTTTCCACTGCCCGCTGTTACGAGCCGTTCTCGGTCTGCGCGGAGCCGGTGCCGCGGCTCTGCGAGGTGTTGCCCTTCTGCTCGCCACCGGTGCCGTTCCCGGACTTCGGCTTCGGCTCGACCTTCTCGTTCTCCTCGGCCTGCTCCTCGGCCTGGGGCTCGTCCTCGGCGGGCTCCTGCTTGACGACGTCCTCGTCGTCGTGCTGCTCGGCGAGTTGGGGAGCCTTCTTCTCCGGCGTGCCCTTCTCGGTGGTCTTGCGCGGCTGGAAGGGCTTGCCGGTGGTCTTCTGGAACTCCTTCGCCGCCTTGTCCGCCACGCCCTCGGCGACCTTCTGCACGGCTTCGGCGTCCTTGGCCGCCTGCTCGGCCTGCTTGGCCTGCCGGTCCTTGCTCGCGGCCTCCTCGCGGGCGGCGTCGATCTCGGCCTGCGGTGCGCCCCTCGCGATGAGCTCGTTGACGCGCGCGGCGAAGATGTTGGCCTCGGCCCGCTTGTCGTTGGCCTTGAACCGGGCGTCCTCGGCGATCTTGCGCGCCTCCACGGCCTTGTCGTGGGCGTCCTGGGCCTTCTTGCGGAACTTCTCGATCTCCTCCTTCGACGGCCCCGGGTCCACCGGACCGCTGCCGCCCCCGGTACCACCGCTGCCACCGGTGCTACCGGTGCCGCCGGTGCCGCCGGTGACCGATCCGGGCTGGAAGGAGTACCAGCCCTGTCCGGTGAAGTTCGCGCCCGCGTCGATCTCGCCGCTGGTCAGCGGGTCGCCGGTGACGCACTTGACCGCGGGCTCTCCCGTGCCGCCGACGAACACCGACGTGCCCGCCTGCAACACCGCCGGATGCGCCACGTAGGTGCCGGACTCGTAGTCGTGGCTGGTCACCGCGGTGTCCGACGGCAGCAGCGCCGGGGTCAGGCCGCCGACGAAAGCCGGGATCTCCTCGGGAGCCATGCCGAACACCCCGGCCCACGCGGTGGACCTGCCCGGGTCCGCCTGGAGGTCGGCCAGCAGCCGGTTCGCGTCGCAGTCCGGCTCACCGGTCGCGGTGCCCCGGTCCTGGGCGGACGTGGGCTCCAGGCGTACCTCCTTGGTGGCGGTCCCGCCCGGCAGCAGCGCCCACGCGGTGGTGCCCGCGAGGCCGAGTGCGACCGCCGCGGCCACTGCGAGGCGCAGCCTGGAACGTCCGGACCGGTACACGGTCGACACGCTCACGTGCGTCTCTTCGGGGTGGGGGTTCTGCCCGCGACCGTTCATGTCCGGACCTCCTCAGGTGCTTTCGCTCATGGACCACTTCAGGTCCCTTGCGAAAAGGCTGGCACCGAGAGGAGGCGCGAAGAATGGTGCGGACCCTCCAATCGACCGCGTCCACCCTCCGTCCGCACTGGGGCGTTCCCCAGCACGGACGGTGGGGCCGACGGTGTGCGGGCGTCGGGCCGGGCGCGTCCGGGGGCTCCATCGCGCCCGGCCCGACCGGGCGGACCGACGTGCGGGGGAGGGCGGTACCACGTCGGTCCGGGCTCGGATCGAAGTCCTATGTGGACTCCTTTTCGTCTCCTGGTTTGGAATGCCCGGTCACCGCGCGGGAGTTCGCGACGCATCCCGCGTTGCCGATGCGGTGACCGGGCGCGGGCGCGCGCCGGTCCGGTGCGCGGCGCGAGCCCGGGTATCGGTGGATCACCTGGCGTGCAAACGATTTGACGATGCGGGTACATTCGACGCAACGAGGACGCTCAGTCGTCGGATGGCCGGGCTCGGCCCACATCACTTCCGCACCGCACTCGGCAGGCAGGCCGGGCCCGGGTGCGGAATGTGTTTCGAGAACGCCCGACAAACCCGGCGATGGCAACCAGCGGGGCCACGCTTCCGAGCTGTGCATGGGCCTCTGCCTCCAAGTAGCAGTCGATTGATCGCTGTTGTTGAAGCCACCGTCGCTGGTAGCGTCACCGTGCCACTAGGGCCCTGTTCAGGTGATCTTGCTAGCGCGATCATCGATGGGACGTGTCACATGGCCGCTACCGCGGGTACGCCACGCGCCAGGGCTCTTTCCGCGGCACTGCGAGAAGCCCGGATCTCGAGCGGTATCGGGGTCCGCGCGCTGGCCCGCCGGCTCGAACTCTCACACGTGCAGATCTCCAACTGGGAAACCGGATCGCGGGTACCCAACATCGAGACGGTGGCGATGATCCTCGCCGCCATCCGGGTCAGCCCGGCGGAGCGGGAGCGGATACTCGACCTCGCCCGCAACGTCCGGGAGCCGAACTGGCTCACGGTCGGCATGAACGGCATCCCGCAACAGCTGGCGGGTGTGGTGGAGTGCGAACGCGCCGCGAAGTCGATCGTGGAGTGGGCTCCCATGCTGGTCCCAGGGCTTCTTCAGACGTTGGAGTACACCCGCGAGATCAAGCGGGCGAGCGGGCTTTCGCAGGCCGACACCGAACTGCGCGTGATGCTGAGCGCGAGTCGTTCGGAAGTCATCACCCGCCGGGATCCGATCGGGTTCCATGCCCTGATCGGAGAGGCCGCACTGCACGACGAGATCGGGTCCTGCGCGGTGATGAGAGAACAACTGGAACGACTGGTGGAGAGGGCGGCCCGCCCCAACATCACGATCCAGATCGTTCCGCAGCGCCTGGGGTGGCATCCCGGCCTTGCCGGGCCGTTCGTGCTGTACGAATTCCCGGATACTTCGCCCGTAGTACATTTCGAGCATCACAGTTCCGGTGCTTTCATTCCTTCTGAGCACGATGTCCTCGAGTATCAGAAGGCAGTGGACTGGCTCGGTGGAATCGCGTTGACTCCTGCCGAGTCGGTGTCCCTCGTCGCCGCGCTCGCCGATGGAAGGAAGGTGTGAGAATGGTGGTGCACCGCTGGCAGAAGTCCAGCTACACGAGTGCCAACGGCAACTGCGTCGAGCTGTCGGTGCCACGGGGGCTCATCCGTGATTCGAAGGATCCGGATGGCCCGAGGCTGTCGGCCGACATCGCTGCACTCATCCGAGCCGTCAAGAAAGGCCGGTTCGAGAGGTAGGCGGCCTCTGGGGTCTCCGGGCGCGTGTCGCTCAGAGACCCCACGTGTCTGCAGCTCGGCTCGCGCAGATGGCGGTGGAGGTTCGGCGGTACTCGTGTCAGCCTCACACTGATCATTTGCGACAGGATGTAAGAGAGGGTCGGTTTGGGGTCTCAGCCTGGGGGGACGCACAACAGTGCGTCGGCTGCCGAGAACGTGGTCCAAGCGCAGCACGTACACGGGGGCGTGCACGTTCACCCCGCAAGTTCGACAAGTCCGCTTGTCGTACCGCGCCAGCTGCCCGCCACGGTGCGGCACTTCATCAACCGCACCGTCGAACAGGACGCGTTGACCACACTGCTCAAAGGCGCCGGCAGTGACCAAACGGTCCTGGTGTCGACCATCGACGGGCTCGCCGGGGTGGGCAAGTCGACGCTGGTCGTCCAGTGGGCCCACCAGGTCCGCGAGCGGTTCGCCGACGGCGAGCTCTACGTCAATCTACGGGGTTTCGACCCAGCCGCCGAACCGATGACCTCGACCGAGGCCCTGGGTGGCTTCCTCACCGCGCTGGGAGCGGCGCCGGAGGCGCTACCGGCTGCGGAAGAAGCCAGGGCCGCGCACTTCCGCACACTGCTGCACGGGCGCCGGGTCCTGCTCGTGCTGGACAATGCCCGCGACACCGAGCAAGTGCTGCCGCTACTGCCAGGATCGCCGGGATGCCTGGTCGTCGTCACCAGCCGCCAGCGACTGGACGGGCTCGTTGCCCACCACGGCGCGCAGCGACTTGCGCTGGCAACGCTCACGCGCGACGAAGGTCGTCAGCTGCTGGTGCGGTACGTCGGCGCGGAGCGCATGGCCGACGAGCCGGAGGCGGTCGCGGCACTGCTCGACCACTGCGCCGGACTGCCGCTGGCGCTGACTCTGGTCGCCGTCCAGGCCGCCGCCGAACCGGACCTCGCGCTGGCAGACCTCGCGGCCGACCTCCGCGACGAACGCGATCGACTCGATGCCCTCGATGTGGGCGGACGGACCGGCATACGCGGGGTGTTCTCCTGGTCGTATCGCACGCTGACCCCGGAAGCAGCTCGGCTGTTCCGCCTGCTCGGTATGCCCAACTCGCCGGATATCAGTGTCGGCGCGGCCGCAGCACTGGCCGGCACCGACCCGCGTCGCGTCCGGCGGACGCTCGGCGAACTCTGCCGGGCCCACGTACTCACCCGCCGAACGGGAGATCGCTACGCCTTCCACGACTTGCTCCGTGCCTATGCCCGCGAGCGCGCGTACGCCGACGACGCAGAACAGGAACGCACCGCAGCACTACAACGCCTGCTGGACCACTACCTCTACACCACCTACGCCGCCAGTCAACGACTGGCACCGGACCGAACGCTGTTCCAGCTGGACCACACCGACAAGCGGTTGTCGCGGAACTTCGACACCTATGAAGAAGCCTTGACGTGGTGGGATGCCGAGCACGCCAGCGTGTTGGCCTGCATTCCGCAGGCAGTAGCGCTCGGCATGCCCCGCGCCCCCTGGTTGGCACACGTGGCCACATATCCGTTGAAGCTGCGCGGTCTGATCGACGAGTTGAAAGCCAGTAGTACCGCTGGACTCAAAGGTGCACAAGACACCGGAGACCGCGCCGCCCAGGCTCGCCTTCTTACCGACCTCTCGACGGCACACTACTTTCACCAAGACCTCAACGCAGCTATCCGCTATCAGCAATCTGCCGCCGAACTGTTCGCCGATACAGGCGAAAACCAGTGGGCAGCCAGTGCCTACACCGCGATTGGTTCGCTCTTCCTCGATCTGAAGCGCTACGCGGACGCAGCGGCCTCAGCGCGACGCGCCCTGTACATACAGGGCAATACCAGGGACTCAGCGGTAGACGAGGGAGTAGCCGACGGAGTTCTAGGGCTCGCATTGGTCCACATTGGCGACTTGCCCGAGGCATTCGCCCACCTCCGTCACGCCGTCGACGTAACTGATCGATTCGCACGAGGCTACGCATTGAGCAACCTCGGAGCTGCTTACCTCTGTGTGGAAGACATCGACAGCGCGGTGCGCACCTATCGCCAAGCCGTGGAGCATCGCCGGGCCATCGGCCACCAGCTGGGCGAGGCGACCAGCCTCAACAAGCTCGGCGAAGTACTGCACGCAAGCGGTGATGCCGAAGGTGCTCGGGAAGCCTGGCAGGCCGCCCTCTCAATTCTCGACAGCTTCGGGCATCCCGACGCCGAAACCACCCGAACCCATCTCAACACGCTGGATGCCGCCACATCGGGACCAGGCTCGACCGGCTAGCGTCTGGTCCTAACCCGCCGCCTCGTGCTTGTACGAGTCGTCGAGGACGTTCGCCCGTCCCCACTGCCCGAGGGGCTCCAGCGCGGTGTTGAGCGAGGCGCCGCGAGGCGTGAGCGAGTACTCCACGCGCGGCGGCACCTCGTCGTAGGTCTCGCGGTGCACGATGCCGTCCGCCTCCAGCTCCCGCAGGTGCGAGGCGAGCACCTTCTCGGTCACGCCCGGCAGGCCCCTGCGCAGCTCTCCGAAGCGGCACGGCTTCACGCTGAGCTCCCAGAGGATGAGGACCTTCCACTTGCCGCCGATCACGTCCATCGCCGCGTCGATGCCGCACACGTACGCGCCCGGCCGCCTGGTGGTCGCCATGCCCGCCCCTCCCACCTGCTCGCTATCCCCGGGGTAAGCCCCCACTTCGAAGTGCGTACTTGCCGCCCCCTGGACCTGCGAGAAGCCTAATCGGCATGCACGACAACGCTTCCGCGAACAAGTCGCTCACCCTTCTCGGCCTCGGCGCCATGGGCGCCGCCCTGGCCCGCACTTGGCTCGCCGCCGGGTACTCCCTGACCGTCTGGAACCGCACCCCGGCCCGTGCGGAGGCGCTGGCCGCCGACGGCGCGACGGTGGCGGCGACTGCCGCCGAGGCGGTGGCGGCGAACCGCCTGGTCGTGGCCTGCCTGCTCGACGACGCCTCCGTCGGCGACACGCTCGCCGGTGCCGACCTGACCGGCAAGGACCTGGTCAACCTCACCACCGGCACTCCCGACCAGGCGCGGGAGCGCGCCGCGTGGGCGCGGGAGCGAGGTGCGCGGTTCCTCGACGGCGGGATCATGGCGGTCCCACCCATGATCGGGGTGCCGGAGTCCGGTGGATACGTCTTCTACAGCGGTTCCCGCGCCCTGTTCGACGAGCATCGGGAGGCCCTGGCGGTGCCGACGGGCACCAACTACGTCGGCGAGGACGCCGGGTTCGCCGCGCTGCACGACGTCGCGCTGCTGAGCGCCATGAACGGCATGTTCGCCGGTATGTTGCAGGCCTTCGCCCTGGTGAAGCGGGAGGACATCGACCTGGCGAACTTCGCGTCGCTGCTCGTCTCCTGGCTGACCGCGATGGCGACCGCCGCCCACCAGACCGCGGCGCAGCTGGCCAGCGGCGACTACACGCAGGGTGTGGTGTCGAACCTCGCCATGCAGGTCGCGGGCAACTCCACGCTGCTGCGCACGGCAGAGGAGCAGCGGGTCAGCCCGGAACTGCTGACACCGTTCATGGCGTTGATGGAGCGCCGCGTCGCAGACGGGCACGGCGACGAGGACGGCACCGGAGTCGTCGACCTGCTGCTGAAGTGACGCACGTGAGCGGTGCTGCCGGTGGGTACCGGCAACACCGCTCACGTCGCTCTTCTTCGATCACTGGGTGGACTCGGCCTCAGCGCCCGTGGTCACCCCCTGCGGGGGAGAGTTCTCCTCCTGCGGCTTCTGCTCGGACTCCTGGGTGTCGGTGCCCTCGTCGACCGGCTTCTCCTCGGTCGTCTCCTCGGTCACCTCGGTCTCGGGCTCGACCTGGACGTCCGCCTCTGGCTTGTCGTTGGTCTTGTCCTCCTGAGGCTCGACGTCCTTCGGGGCCTTCGGGTGCTTCGGAGTGACCGGCGGCTCGTACGGCTTACCGGTGTGCTCCTCGTACGCCTCCTGAGTCCTCTGCTGCTCCTTCTCGGCCCTCTGCCGTTCCTTCTCGGCCTTGAGAACGTCCTCGTCGGCCTTCTTGGCCTCCTTCAGCGCGGCGTCGTAGCGGTCCTTCGCCTTCTGGATCTCCTGCGGCGTCGCGCCCGCCTTGATGAGCTCATCGAGTTCGCGCTTGGCGGCATCGGCCGCGGACCAGGCCTTATCCCTGACATCCATCGCCTTGTGCAGGTTCTCCTTGGCCTTCTCGTGGGCGATGTAGGCCTTGTCCGCCGCGTCCTTCAGCTCCTTCTCGGTCGGCGTCTTGGTGCCACCACCACCGCCGGAGCCGTTGTCGCCACTGCCGCCTGAGCCCCCGCCGGGGACCTGGCCGCCGGTGGCGGAACCGGACTGGCCGTAGGTCCCGCCCTGGTCACCGGAGCCGGAGCCGGCGACCTTCTCGGACTCGTCCTTGGTCAGTGGGTTGCCGTTGAGGCACTTGACCGTCGGCTCGCCCTTGTCGTCGACGAACACGGCCGTGCCCGTCTGCAACACGGTCGGGCGGGCGTCGAACCGGCCGTCCTTGTAGCCGTGGCTGGTCACCGGGGTGTCGGAGGTGAGCTGCTCCGGGGTCAGCTTGCTGACGAACCCGGGGATCTCCTCGGCGCTCATGCGGAAGACCTCGGCCCAAGCCCGTGCCTTGTCGGGGTCGGCCTCCAGGTCGCTGATCAGGTAGTTCGCGTCGCAGGAGGAAGTGTCGGCGCCGTTGTCGCTGATGGGGGCGACGAACGGGGTGTCCCCGGGGGAGGAGCTGGACTCCATGCTGACCTGCCGGACCGGGGTCCGGCCGGGCATGAGCGCCCACGCCGCGCCGCCGGCGAGTCCGAGGGCGAGCACCGCCGCGACGGTGATCGTGAACTTGGGTCGCGGGGTGCGGGCCGTGTTGTGGCCGGTCGGCCCCTCGCCTGGAGCGGCGGTCGATCGTCCGTGGTCGTGCATCGAGTCTCTCCTTCTCGCTGTCCGATACGCCCGGTTTGGGCTGCACGAGAAGGTTGCCAGCGGCGCCGGCCCGAAACGATGGTGCAGACCCGCCATCCGAGTGCGCCGAGCCCCCGGATCGCGCTGGGGCGTTCCCCAGCGCGGCGTGGCGGGTGGCCCCGTTTTCTCAGGTCAGGACACTGGGATCAGCGGCATTCGAGCCGGACGATGATCGCCTTCGAGACCGGCGTGTTGGACTTCTCGGCCACTGATCCCAGCGGGACCAGCGGGTTGGCTTCGGGGTAGTAGGCGGCGGCGCAGCCGGGGGCGGTGGGGTAGGCGACGATGCGGAAGCGCTCGGCGCGGCGCTCTTCGACGGTGCCGTCCTCGGTGGACCATTCGGAGACGAGGTCGACGACGTCGCCGTCGGTGTGACCCAGCGCCGCGATGTCGTCGGGGTGGACCATCACCACCCGGCGGGCGTCCTCGATGCCGCGGTAGCGGTCCGACAGGCCGTAGATGGTGGTGTTGTACTGGTCGTGGCTGCGCAGGGTCTGCAGCAGCAGCCGTCCTTCGCCCACGGTGATCGGCTCGGGAGTGTTGACGGTGAAGTTCGCCTTGCCGGTCGCGGTGGGGAAGCGGCGGGCATCCCGCGGCGGGTGCGGCAGCACGAACCCGTCGGACTCGCGTACCCGCTGGTTGTAGTCCTCACAGCCGGGCACCACGTGGGCGATGTGCTCGCGGACGGTGTCGTAGTCGGTCTCGAACTCCTCCCACCGCACTGGATGCTCCGGTCCGAGCAGGCGGCGGGCCAGGCGGGAGACGATGGCGACCTCGGAGAGCAGGTGCTCGGAGGCCGGTGCCAGCCGGCCGCGGGAAGAGTGCACGACCGACATCGAGTCCTCGACGGTGACGAACTGCGGGCCGCCTGCCTGGGTGTCGCGCTCGGTGCGCCCCAGCGTCGGCAGGATCAGCGCGGTGCGGCCGGGCACCACGTGGGAGCGGTTGAGTTTGGTCGAGATCTGCACGGTCAGCTCGCATCCGCGCAGCGCCCGTTCGGTGGCGGCGGTGTCGGGGGTGGCGGAGACGAAGTTGCCGCCCATCCCCACGAACGCCCGCACCCGCCCGGAGCACATGGCCCTGATCGAGTCGACGGTGTCCAGTCCGTGGTGGCGCGGAACCGGGATGGCGAACTCGGCCTCGAGAGCGGCCAGGAACTTCTCGGGCATCTTCTCCCAGATGCCCATCGTCCGGTCGCCCTGGACGTTGGAGTGCCCGCGCACCGGGCACACCCCGGCCCCCGGCTTGCCGATCATCCCGCGCATCAGCAGCAGGTTGACCACCTCCCGGATGGTGGCCACCGCCTGACGCTGCTGGGTCAGCCCCATCGCCCAGCAGGCAACCGTCCGCTCGGAGTCGATCACCATCCGCGCGATCCGCTCGACCTGCGCCCGCTCCAACCCCGTCGCGGCCCGCACCTCGTCCCAATCGAGGTCGGCGGCCTGGGCCCGGAACTCCTCGAAGCCGTGGGTGCAGGACTCGACGAACTCCTGGTCGACCGCACCCTCGGCCAGCACCAGCGCATTGACCGCCCGGAACAGCGCCAGGTCACCACCGATGCGGATCTGGGCGAACTCGTCGGCCAGCGCCGTGCCGCCGCCGAGGACACCGCGGGCGTTCTGCGGGTTCTTGAACCGCATCAGGCCGGTCTCCGGCAACGGGTTCACCGCGATGATCCTGCCGCCACGCTGCTTGACCTTCTCCAGCGACGACAACATCCGCGGGTGGTTGGTGCCCGGGTTCTGCCCGACGACCAACACCAGATCGGATTGCTCGAGATCGGCCAGCGACACCGAGCCCTTGCCGATCCCGATCGTCTCGGTCAACGCCGCGCCGGAGGACTCGTGGCACATGTTGGAGCAGTCCGGCAGGTTGTTCGTGCCGAAGCCGCGGACCATGAGCTGGTAGAGGAACGCGGCCTCGTTGCTGGTGCGACCCGAGGTGTAGAAGACGGCCTCATCCGGGCTCTCCAGCCCACGCAACTCGTCGGCGATCACTCCGAAGGCCTCGTCCCAGCCGATCGGCCGGTAATGGGTGTCGCCCTCGCGCAGGATCATCGGCTGCGTCAGCCGCCCTTGCTGGCCCAGCCAGTAGTCGGTGCGTTCGGCCAGCTCGGCCACCGGGTGCGCGGCGAAGAAGTCCGGCCCGACGCGGCGGGTGGTGGCCTCCTCGGCCACCGCCTTCGCGCCGTTCTCGCAGAACTCGGCCAGCTTGCGCCTGTCCCCGTCGGCCTCGCGGGGGTCGGGCCAGGCACAGCCCGGGCAGTCGAACCCGGCGCGCTGGTTCAGCAGCGGCAGGGTCTTCACCGTCCGGGCCAGGCCCATCTGTTCCCAGCTGCGCTGCAACGACACCAGCACGCCCTTGACCCCGGCCGCCGCCGGCTTCGGGGCGCCGACCTCCAGGGCCGACTCGTCGATGTCCTGCTCAGGGGCTCCACGCGACATGATCCAAAGGGTGCTGCACGCTGCCCCGTGGGGCAACGCCTTACAACCGCACGGCGGACACCGGCGTTGCCCTGGGGTCCGGCGAGGTCCCCAGCACCGACCCGGGACGGTTGTCAAGGTGAACCTGAGAGCTTCGTACACTCTGCGATGTGACACAGACCCAAGCCGCACAGCCCCGTGAACTTCCGTCGACCTGGAACCCGGCCGACGTAGAGGCCGAGCTGTACCAGCGCTGGGTAGCCGCCGGGTACTTCACCGCCGACCCGGCCGGTGACAAGCCGCCGTTCTCGATCGTGATCCCGCCGCCGAACGTCACCGGCAGCCTGCACATCGGACACGCGTTCGAGCACACCCTGATGGACGTCCTCACCCGCCGCAGGCGGATGCAGGGCTACGACGCGCTGTGGCTGCCCGGCATGGACCACGCCAGCATCGCAGTGCAGGCCATGGTCGAGAAGCAGCTCCGCGACGAGGGCATCGACCACCGCGAGCTTGGCCGCGAGGGCTTCCTGGACCGGGTGTGGGAGTGGAAGGAGAAGCACGGCGGGGCGATCCTGTCGCAGATGCGCCGCCTCGGCGACAGCGTCGACTGGACCCGTGAGCGCTTCACCATGGACGACGGCCTGTCCCGCGCCGTCCAGACGATCTTCAAGAAGCTCTACGACGACGGCCTGATCTACCGCGCCGAGCGGCTGGTCAACTGGTCGCCGGAGATGCGCTCGGCGATCTCCGACATCGAGGTCGAGCACAAGGAGGTCGAGGGCGAGCTGGTCTCCATGCGCTACGGCCACGGGGACGCCTCGATCGTGGTGGCCACCACCCGGGTCGAGACCATGCTCGGCGACACCGCCGTCGCGGTCCACCCCGACGACGACCGCTACCGGCACCTGGTCGGCACCAGCATCGAGCTGCCGCTGACCGGCCGGACGATCCCGATCGTGGCCGACACCCGCGTCGACCCCGAGTTCGGCAGCGGCGCGGTGAAGGTCACCCCGGCCCACGACCCGAACGACTTCGAGATCGGCCAGCGCCACGACCTGCCGATGCTGACGATCATGGACGAGCGCGGCCGGATCGCCCGCAGCGGTACCCGCTTCGACGGCATGGACCGGTTCGAGGCGCGGGTCGCGGTCCGCGAGGCGCTGCGCGAAGAGGGCCGGATCGTCGCCGAGAAGCGGCCGTACGTGCACAGCGTCGGCCACAGCTCGCGGTCCAAGGAGCCGATCGAGCCGCGGCTGTCGCTGCAGTGGTACGTCAAGGTCGGTCCGCTGGCCAAGGCCGCGGGCGACGCGGTGCGCGACGGCCGGGTCGCGGTGCACCCGCCGGAGATGGCCAAGCGCTACTTCGACTGGGTCGACAACCTGCACGACTGGAACATCTCGCGTCAGCTGTGGTGGGGCCACCGCATCCCGATCTGGTACGGGCCGGGCGGCGAGGTCGTCTGCGTCGGACCCGACGAGGAGCCGCCCAGCGGCGAGGGCTGGCACCAGGACGAGGACGTCCTCGACACCTGGTTCTCCTCGGGCCTGTGGCCGTTCTCGACCATGGGGTGGCCGGACGACACCGAGGACCTGCGCAAGTACTACCCGACCAGCGTGCTGGTCACCGGCTACGACATCCTCTTCTTCTGGGTCGCCCGGATGATGATGTTCGGCCTCTACGCGATGGACGGGGTCGAGCCGTTCAAGGTGATCGCGCTGCACGGGATGGTGCGCGACCCCCACGGCAAGAAGATGTCGAAGTCGGCGGGCAACACCGTCGACCCGCTGGAGTGGATGGACAACTACGGCACCGACGCGCTGCGGTTCACGCTGGCGCGCGGCGCCAACCCGGGCGCGGACTCGCCGATCAGCGAGGAGTGGGTCGCGGGCTCGCGCAGCTTCTGCACGAAGCTGTTCAACGCCACCAAGTTCGCGATGATGAACGGTGCGCGGGTGCCCGCGGCGCTGCCCGCGCGCGACGAGCTCACCGACGCCGACCGGTGGATCCTGGACCGCGCCGACCGCGTCGTGTCCGAAGTGGACGAGCTGCTGGAGGACTTCCAGTTCGCCAAGGCCACCGAGGCCCTCTACCACTTCACGTGGGACGAGTTCTGCGACTGGTACCTGGAGCTGTCCAAGGTCCAGCTCGACGAGCAGGGCGACCGGGCGGAACGCACGCGCGACGTGCTCGGCCACGTGCTCGACGTGCTGCTGCGGCTGCTGCACCCGACGATCCCGTACATCACCGAGACGCTGTGGACCACGTTGACCGGGCGCGACTCGGTCGTCGTCGCCGAGTGGCCTGCGCCGGCGGGCCAGCCGGTCGACACCGGTGCTGCCGAGCGGGTCGAGGCCACCCAGAAGCTGATCACCGAGATCCGCCGGTTCCGCTCCGACCAGGGCCTCAAGCCGGGGCAGCGGGTCGCGGCGAAGCTGGGCGGGGTGAGCGAGCTCGGCCTGGACGGCCACGTGCCCGCGGTGCGGGCGCTGGCCAGGGTCACCGAGCCCGCCGACGGCTTCACCTCGTCGGCGTCCATCGAGGTCGGCCTGCGCGGCGGCATCGTGACCGTCGAGCTCGACCTCTCCGGGGCGATCGACGTCGTCGCCGAGCGCAAGCGGCTGACCAAGGACCTCGCGGCGGCCGAGAAGGAGCTCGCGGGCACCGAGAAGAAGCTCGGCAACCCCGCGTTCACCGACAAGGCCCCGGCCGAGGTGGTCGACAAGATCAAGGTTCGCCGGGACACCGCGCTGGCCGACATCGAGCGCATCAACGCCCGGCTTTCCGCGTTGCCCGAGAGCTGATCGCGGGGCTGGCAGCAGGGTCGTCCGAGGGGCAGATCGCATACCGCACGGGAGCGGGTCGTTGTACGCAACGGCCCGCTTCGGTGTGTCGGGGGAAGCCGGGGCGTCTGTCACTGCTGGCGCAGCTTGTTCTTCTGCAAGAGTCTGCACTGGCGCTCCCCGCGTCACACCAGAAACTCGCGACACCAGCCGGAAGGCTCGCGGTCCTACTCTGATTTCACCGAATTCCAGCGGGAAATCGCTGGGCGGTAATGGTTTTCTCCATTCTTCCCACGTGTCTTCCGATGGTGCGTGGGCGAGTTCCGCGGGGGGTTGAGCGATGCTGATCGAAGTGGACGAACGCAGGACGTGCAGGAGCAGACCCGCGAAGACCGGACCGCGGCTGGTGGGAGTGCTGCTCGCGGTGCTCGCGCTGGCGGCGACGGTGCTGACCGGCGCGTCGGCCTCCGCAGCGACGACACCGGCGCCGGCGGTGATTCCGGCAGCCGACGGCGGGCCTGCCGTCGTGGTGGTCAAGATGGTCGACTACCGGCTGTTGCAGCCGGCCTTCCTGCCGCCTGGCACCTACACCTTCAAGGCCTTCAACGCCGGACAGCACCCGCACGCGGTGGAGATCGCCGGGCCGGACGTCTCCAACGCGCGCACGGCCGTCGTTCAGTCCGGCGAGGTCACCGAGGTCACCGTGACGCTGCGTCCCGGCGTCTACGACTTCTGGTGCCCGGTCGGCGACCACCGGCAGATGGGGATGCAGCTCTACGTGAAGGTCGGCTGACCATCAGTCGGCTGACCGGCCATCGGTCACAGCCGAGCAGCTGACGGCGCCGGGCCTCCGACGGGAGGTGGACTGACTCACCGCACCTGCAAACCGAGAGCGTGAGCGAGCACGACGGCCTGCGGCGCGTCGATGACCGCACCCGAAACCTCCGCCGACAGCGGGTCGAGCGCGGTCAGGTCGCTGCCGCGCAGATCGCACCGCGCGAGGCGGGCCCGGTCGAACTGCGCGCCGGAGAGGTCGCTGTCGGTCAGCGCCGCGTCCCGGCAGTCGGCCGCGGTCAGGTCGGCCTCGCGCATCCGGGCGTCTCGGAAGGAGCTGCGCCGCAGGTCGGCGTCGGCCAGCGAGACGAACGACCAGTCGCCGCCGAGCACCCGCACCGAGCCCAGCGCCGACCCGCGGAACCGGCTGCCGGTGAGCTTGCAGCCGGTGAACTCGGCGTCGAAGAAGTCGCAGCGGTCGAACGAGCACCGCAGGAACGCGGTGTCGGTGTGGCGGGAGACGTTGAACCGCACGCCGGTGAACGAGCACTCCTCGAAGACCGCGTTGCGGGTCGCGGCCTCGCTCAGATCGCAGTCGTGGAACTCGCACCGGAGGTACGCGCGCCCGACGAGCTCCTCGGCGTAGAGGTCCTGTCCGCGCAGCACCTCGTCTTCGATCCACTCGGCCACGAGGCGAGGGTATCCCGGGGGCTGAGGGGTGGCGGCGGGCCTGGCGGGTCGCTTTGGGAGTGGGGGTGCGTGGGATTTCCGGTGGGCGGCTTGGCCTGGCGGGTCGCTTTGAGTGCGGGAGCGCGGGCTTTTCGACGCATCCAGTGGGGCTGGCGGGGCGCTTTGAGTACGGGAGTGCGTGGGTTCTCGACGAAGTCACCCTGGCCTTGCGGCTTGCGGCGAGCGGGGTTTCTGGGGCGCTCGCCACCCCCAGGCCCCGGCAGGTCTCCGGGATGAAAGCCTTGCTCGCGGGCGGCGGTTCGTTCGGAGCCTGGTTCCCATCCCGCCGACCTCCACAAGGGCTATCAGACCGCGTCAAGGGGGCGGTTTTCGAGGCATCCTGCGGTCGGGAGCGAGGGCGCCCCCTTGACCCGGCCTGATCGGGCTGGCGCCAGGTCGACGGGATGAGAGCTGAGGCTCCTCTTTAGGCGGTAGGGCCACCCCTGCCCGGTCGGCCGCTGGGGTCGTGAGGGCCGGGGCAGGTCGGGCTGAAGCCGTCCTCACCTTCCCACGTAGACTTTGACCTCGACATTCGTCGTCGGGGCACAGGGAGTGAAGGACTTGTCCGACACCGATCCGGGCGCGTTGCAGGAACTGCGCGTCGTGGAGGCCGAGCTCAACGAGCGCTGGCCGGAGACCAAGATCGAGCCGTCGCTCGACCGGATCCGCGCGCTCACCGACCTGCTGGCCGAGCCGCAGCACAGCTATCCGGTCGTGCACGTGGCGGGCACCAACGGCAAGTCCTCGACCTCGCGGATGATCGACGCGCTGCTCGGCCGGATCGGCCTGCGCGTCGGCCGCTACACCAGCCCGCACCTGCAGCTGGCCACCGAGCGCATCAGCATCGACGGAGGGCCGATCAGCCCCGCCGCCTACGTCGAGGCCTACCGCGACGTCGCGCCGTACGTGTCCATCGTGGATTCGCGCAGCGATGTCCCGATGAGCAAGTTCGAGGTGCTGACCGGGATGGCCTTCGCCGCGTTCGCCGACGCCCCGGTGGAGGCGGCGGTGCTGGAGGTCGGCATGGGCGGCAGCTGGGACGCCACCAACGTCGCCGACGCCCGCATCGCGGTGATCTGCCCGGTCGCCATGGACCACGCCGAGTTCCTCGGCAACGACCTCGCTGGGATCGCCACGGAGAAGGCCGGGGTCATCAAGCCCGGCTCGGTGGTGGTGATGGCCGCCCAGCAGGCCGAGGCGCAGAAGCCGATCATGGACCGGATCGCCGAGGTCGACGCCACGGTGGCCCGCGAGGGCCACGAGTTCGGCGTGCTGTCGCGCACCGTCGCCGTCGGTGGCCAGATGCTGCGGCTGCAGGGGCTCGGCGGGGTCTACGACGAGATCTTCCTGCCGCTGCACGGCGAACACCAGGCCCGCAACGCCGCGCTCGCGCTGGCCGCGGTCGAGGCGTTCTTCGGTGCGGGCGCCGAGCACCAGCTCGACGTCGAAGCGGTCCGCGACGCCTTCGCCGGGGTCATCACCCCCGGCCGCCTGGAGCGCGTGCGGGCGGCGCCGTCGGTGCTGGTGGACGCCGCGCACAACCCGCACGGCGCCCGCGCCCTGGCGGAGGCGCTGAGCTCGGAGTTCTCGTTCCGCCGCCTGGTGGCGGTGGTCGGCGTCCTCGGCGACAAGGACGTGCGAGGCGTGCTCGCCGAGCTGGAGCCGGTGGTCGAGGAAGTGGTGCTGACCAGGAACTCCTCGCCGCGCGCGATGGACCCCGACGAGCTGGCGAGCATCGCCAAGGACATCTTCGGACCCGACCGCATCGTCGTGGAACCCCGGCTCGACGACGCCGTGGAGACCGCGATCCAGATGGCCGAGGAGACCACCGACCCGAGCGAGTCGGTCTCCGGCGGCGGCGTGGTGATCACCGGGTCCGTGGTGACGGCGGGCGAAGCACGAGCGCTGTTCGGTAAGGAGCCGGCGTGACCGACGAATCGAGCACCCCGCGCGACGACAACCCCGCCGACGTCGCCTCGGGCGACCGGGCCGGGGACGCCTCGCTGCCGGAGGACCAGTACGGCCTGCCGGTGCCGCCGGAAGGCGTGCGCGACCCGTGGAAGGGCCTGCGCGGCATCATGGCAGCCACCCTCATCCTGGAGTTCATCGTCTTCGCGCTCGCGCTGCCGGTCGTGTGGCAGTTCGCCGGGGGCGTGTCCAGCGCGGGCTTCGTGTTCGTGGCGGTGCTGTCGGTCCTGCTGCTGGTCGCCGGGTTCGTGCAGCGGCGCAAGTGGGGGCTCGGCTTCGCGCTGGTGTTGCAGGTCGCGCTGGTGGCGTGCTTCTTCGTGCACCCGGCGATCGGGCTGATGGCGCTGGTGTTCGTGGTCGTCTGGGCCTACATCGTCCACCTCCGGCGAGACGTGGCGAAGCGGATGCGGCACGGCCAGCTCTACGACCAGCTCGGCCACCCGCCCGGCTACCCGCCGGAGAGGGCCTGAGCCGGGGAACGCTGCGCGACGGCCTCGACCAGGGCGGTGACCGCCGGGTGCCAGGGCCGGCCGGGTGGCCCGGTCAGCACCAGCTCGCGCGTCACGCGCTGGCGCAGCGGCACCAGCACGAGCCTCGGGTCGAGCATCGCCGCCGCCAGGCCCGGCACGACCGTGACGCCCATGCCTGCGGCGACCATGGCCAGCAGCGTGCCCATCTCGCGGATGCGGTGCGCGGGGGCCAGCTGTGCCTTCCCCAGCCGGTAGACCTCGCGCAGGTGCCGTTCGCACCCACCGCAGGACAGCAGGAACGGATCGTCGTCGAGGTCGGTGACGTCGATGACGTCCTCGCCCGCGAGCGGGTGGTCGTGCGGTAACAGCGCCTGGAAGACATCCGAGCCGACGCGCACGCCCTCGCCGCCCGGCGGGTCGACCAGCACCGCCACGTCCACCGCGGCTCCGGCCAGCCAGTCCGCCACCTCGTCGTCCTCGCCCTCGAAGACGTGGACCGCGAGCCGCGGGTAGTCGTGCCGCCATCCGGTCAGCAGCTCCGGCAGCAAGCCCTGGCAGACCGTCGGCGGCGCGGCCAGCCGCAGCGTCCCGGTGGGCAGCCCGTCGCGCCGCGCGGCCAGCTCGGCGATCGAGTCGGCCGCCGACACGGCGGTGCGGGCGTGGCAGAGGATGCGCTCGCCGAACGCGGTCGGCCGCGGCCTGCCCTGCCGGACCAGCACGCGGCACCCGACGGTGCGCTCCATAGCGGCCACCGCGTGCGAGACCGCCGACTGGCTGATGTCCAGGGCCTCCGATGCCGCGCCGAAGCCGCCCGCGTCGACCACGGCGAGGAAGGCGCGCAGTTGTGCGAGGTTCACGTTGTTCATGAGCAACCCTCATCGGTGGCGCGATGAAACTTGTTTGACTCATCATGCCGCATCGCCGAACGTGATGGCCGAAAGCCGCCGGAAAGGTGCGGCGGTGACGGGGTTTGGTGGTGGACATGGAAGAACCGACGGCGCGCTGGGTACCGGGATTCGTCCTGCTGTCGGCGATCTGGGGATCGAGCTTCGTGCTGATCAAGGTCGCGGTCGACGCGGGCGTCGCCCCGGTGTGGGTGGCGCTGTGGCGGTGCCTGTTCGGCGCGCTCGCGCTGTGGGCGGTGTGGCTCGCCTCGGGTGCGGCCCGCCCTTCGATCCCGCGCGACCCGCGCACGTGGGGGCACGCCGCCGTGGTCGCCGCCCTGCACAACGCGGTGCCGTTCACCCTGTTCGCCTACGGCGAGACCCACATCAGCTCGGTGCTGGCCGGGGTCTGGAACGCCACGACCCCGCTGGCGACGCTGCTGTTCGTGCTGTTCCTGCTGCCGTCGGAGCACCCGACGCCGCGGAGGCTGGCCGGTCTGCTCGCCGGCTTCGCCGGGGTGCTGGTCGTGCTCGGCGTGTGGCGCGGCGTCGAGGGCGGAGTGCTGGCCGGCAGCCTCGCCTGCCTGGCCGCGACCACCTGCTACGGCGCGGGCTTCACCTACACCAGGCGGTTCTTCTCCGGCCGCTCGGAGTCGGCGAGCGCGCTGATCATCCTGCAGCTCACCTTCGCCACGCTGGAGCTGCTCCTGGTCGCCCCGCTGCTCGGCGGCGCACCCGGCTGGCCCGGCCTGCTGCCCGCCGCGTGCCTGGTGCTGCTGGGCGCGGTCGGTACCGGGATGGCCTTCCTGCTCAACATGCGGGTGATCCGGGCCGCGGGCTCGACGATCGCCTCGACCGTCACATACGTGACGCCGCTGTGGTCGACGATCCTCGGTGCGCTGCTGCTCTCAGAACCGCTCGGCTGGAACACGGTGGCGGGCGGTGCGCTGGTCATCGCCGGGGTGCTGTTCGCGCGGTCGGGCACCCGGCGCGGCGAGGTCGCGGCGGTCCGGTGACTAGCCGATGTCGACGACCGCGCGGCCGACGGTCTCGCCGCGCCGGAGCGCGTCGTAGGCGTCCTGCACCTGCTCGAACGAGTAGCGGCGGCTGATGGCGTCCTGCGGGCGGAGCAGCCCGCGGGCCACCAGGTCCAGCAGCACCGGCATGTCGCGGCGCGGCTTGGCGCCGTAGGAGCCCTTGATCTGCAGCTTGCGCCGGGCGATCGTGGCCAGGTCGAACTCGCCGGTAGTACCCCTCGGCGCGATGCCGACGACCACGACCTGCCCGCCCTCGACCACCGAGTCCCGTGCCGCCTCGAACGTCGGCACGCCGCCGAGCGCCTCGAAGGCGACGTCGACGCCGCGCCCGCCGGTGATCTCGCGGATCGCCGCGGGCGCGTCGACCTCGGCGGAGTTCACGGTGTGGGTGGCGCCCAGGGTGCGGGCGTTGGCGAGCTTGTCCTCGCTGATGTCCACGGCGACGACCACCGACGCCCCGAACGACCCCGCGAGCTGGATCAGCGCCGAGCCGACGCCACCGGCGGCGACCACGGCGACGGTGTCTCCGACCCGCACGTCGGCCGCGTGGCGCAGCGCGCCGTAGGCGGTCATCGTCGAGCAGCCGACGGAGGCGACGTCTGCGAGCTCCACGCCGTCGGGCACCCGGTACGCCGCGGTGGCCGGGGTCACCGAGCGCTCGGCGAGCCCGCCCATCGAGTACATCCACACCGGCTCGCCGCCGGGCCGGAACAGCCGGGTCTCGCCGTCGTAGAGCTGGCCCTTCCCCCGGTTGTAGGCGAAGAACTTCTCGCAGATCTCCTCGTTGCCGCGGGCGCACTGGGGGCACTGGCCGCACGGCATGATGAAGCTGGTGACGACCCGGTCGCCGACGGAGAAGCCGGTGACCTCCGGGCCGACCTCGGACACCACCCCAGCGACCTCGTGCCCAAGCACGGCGGGCACCGGGAACGGCAGCTCGCCCTTGAGGACGTGCAGGTCCGTGTGGCAGGCACCGCAGGACGTCACGTCGATGGCGATCTCGCCCGCCCGCGGGTGCGGATCGGCCAGCTCCTCGATCCGCATCGGCTCGTTCGCGGCGGTGTGCACGGCTGCGCGCATCCGGAACTCCCTTTCAACCTGGGTCCACCGGGTCCTGCCGGGCGGCGGAGAGATGCCCTCTGGCCCGGGATTATTGAACTGTTCGAGGGATCTTTCAACCACGTCGCGACGCCGCCGGCGGCGCTCGGCCCTGCCCCATCGCCGCGGCACCGGGCCTTGCCGCATCCGGGCGGGTTCCCCGCCCGGGCCGGGAAGTCCACAGAGGAAGTCCAGTCGCAGGTCGCGTTGATCACCACATGGTGTGATCAGCGGTGTTTCTTGCTTGCCCTTGAACCAAAGCGCACCGGTAGGTTCCACATGCCGCGCGGGAACTCCCGGAAATCCGGCGGAGATCCGGCTTCCGCGGCTTGCGCCCAGATCTAGGAAGGGAACGGTTCATGCGTAATGCGAAGCGGCTGACCGCGGCTGCTGCTCTGGTGTTGCCGCTGCTGTTCGGGGCGGGCGACGCCGCGCTGGCCGCCGGCGGGAAGAAGGTCCCGAAGGCTTCCGGCCTGATCCAGGACCAGAACCAGGCCACGGCCAACAACACCGTGCAGAACAACATCAACGTCTCGCCGGTGAACCAGGTCAGCATCGGCTCCAAGGGCGAGCAGTCGGCCATGACGTGGACGAACCAGAACAACTACAACGAGAGCGAGCAGTCCGACTACCAGGAGCAGGACGAGGACTGAGCTCCTCCGCGAGGACGGCACCACCGGCCCGGCGGCCCGCGCTGCCGGGCCGGTTCGCGTCCTTCGGCTTGCACCAACGGGTGACCCGGCGTGGTTTCTGGCGTGTTGCCGTGCCAACGCGGAGCCGCGGTGGAAGGTTTGCGCAGTCGATCTCGGCGCTCGGGCCCGCAATTCCCGGCCCGGCAGCCGGCGACGCAGTCAGGAACATTCAAGATCGGAGTCTGAGGTGCGTAGTTCTGCACGCGCGCTCTTCGCAGGCGCAGTCACGGCCGGGTTGCTCATCGCGGGTTCGTCCACCGCGTTCGCCGCCAAGGACGACAAGAAGAAGTCCGACGACGACACGACCCAGACCGCGGCCGCCGAGGGCGGCGACGGCGGGTACGCCGGAGACGGCGGCATCGCCATCAACTTCTGCCCGGCGATCGGTGTGCTAGCCAAGGCCGAGGCCAACTGCTCCGGCGGCAATGGCGGCAACGCAAACGGCGGCGACGCGGAAGCGTACGCGGAGGACGACAGCAGCGAGACCTACTCGTCCGACGACGACTGAGGGCCGACCTGCTCCCCGCCGGCCGGTCCGGCGGATCGTCCCAAGCATGCCGGTCCGTCGGACCGGCATGCTCCATATGCGGGATCTGTGCCTCGCACACAACTTTTGGATTGGAGTACCAGTGAAAACCTCTGTCCGCATCCTCGGCGCCACCGCGGTCGCCGCGGGCCTGCTGGCGGTCGGAAACTCCGCCCAGGCGGCGAGCTCCGACACCGCGCCGAGCCCGGACGACGCCGGCCCCTTCACGTCGGGGCCGATCAAGTTCGAGAACTGCCGGCCGGGCAACCCGGCGCTGGGCGCGATCTCGCTCGAGTGCACGATCTCGGGCGCCCAGAACGGGACCAGCTCCGACGGGGAGTCGGAAACGTCGCACTACGACGGGAACGACGAGGAGGACTGAGATCCGGACTGTGCCGGTCCCCTGGCGGGATCGGCACAGTCGTCGGCGGACTCGCCGGCGTCCGCGGTGCGGTCGCAGGGCGAGAGTCCATGTGCGGCAACGTGATCGTCGGACTGCCTGGGGCACAGCCGCGCTCCGAGGTCGCCTGATGTAGGTATGTTCCCGGCTTCGCCGAGAGCCGGTGAGAAGACGGGGTTACCGTCGACGTGCGGGAAGGTCGCGCGATCCACCTGACGCGGTCTTCCCGCCACCACCCGCCCCGAAGAACGCGTCGTGCCGGCCTCCCGGATGGGAGGCCGGCACGTTTTCCGCGCGTGGCAGTGGCATTCCCCCTGGGACTGCTCAGTCCTTGCTCTTGCGGTACTCCCTGTCCCTGCTGTCGTCCTCCGTGGACGCTTCCGCGTCGCCGCCGTTGGCGCTGCCGCCGTTGGCGGCGTTGCACTTCGCACTCGCCGGTGCGAGCAGCGCGATGGACGGGCAGACGTTGAGTCCCAGTCCGCCGTCGCCGGCCTTGCCGCCCTCGCCGCCCTCGGCGGCCGCGGTCTGGGTCGTGTCGTCGTCGGAAGTCTTGTCGTCCTTGGCCGCCAGAGCGGTCGACGAACCGGCTGCGAACAGCCCGGTCGCGACGACGCCGGCGAAGAGAACGCGAACCGAAGTGCGCACTCCATACTCCGATCTTGGCTGGTTTCAGATGAGGATCGGTGCCGCGTCGCCCGGGAAGCGGGGCGGCCGTGCCGATCACTGCGTGGACCTTTTCATCGGAGGCGCAGGTTTGGCACTGACCGACATGCGGAAGAGATCACGGGACCACCCGAAGGTGGGACCTCCGCGTCTCCGGCACGCGTGGAGGTGCGCCGTGGCCAAGGGCGGAGTGCACCGCGGGCCGCGCAGAAAAAGGGTGTGTGCCGACCGGTCCCGCATTGGTCGGCACACACCCGAGGAGGGAGCGAGCTGGCGTCAGAGCCTGACGTCAGCCTTGGTGTCAGTTGTCGCTGTCGTCCTCGTTCTCGGCTTCGGCGTTGCCGCCGGTGCCGTTGCCACCGTTGGCGGCGCTGCACGAGCCGGTGCCCTCGCCGAGGACGCCGACGCCGATGCCGCAGAGCACGTTGACACCGAGGCCGCCGTTGCCGCCTTCACCGTTGCCGCCGGTGGCGGTAGCGGTCTGCTTCGTGTCGTCATCGGAGCCGCCCCCGGCGAAAGCGGGGGAACCCACGGCGAGCATGGCGGCGGCCGCGGTGGTAACGGCGAGCAGACGAATGGACTTACGCATTCCTTCATCTCCTATCATCGTGATATCCAGCGCCAAGCGGCGTGACTCCCGACCCACGCGAGTTGGGAGGGCTTCCGGCTGGCAATTAAACGGTCGCATTGTTCACGGCTCTCTGCGTTGTCCTGCACCACCAAAGAGAATCAACCGTCACACTGCCGGGTTTGCGATTACGCGCTGTTGTCCCAGTTGCGCGCGACCGATTTTCCCGGGGCGGCTGATCAGATGGAGTTGAGTGAGGTCCGGAACAATTGATCACGGTTTGTGGGCACTGTTTCGTGGAACTATCGGGATAAAGATCAAGAAAGTGCGCTCGACCGTCTGCCGATTGGGACCAATGGTGGCATAAAGGCGGAGTTTTCGTCGGATGCCGTGAATTGGATCATGTGATGGAAGCGGTATTGAAATAGCAAGAAGGGCCCACCGGGCAGTTCGGTGGGCCCTTCGAATGGAAACTCGGGGCGTTGGGGAGCCGGGTGTGCTCAGAAGTCGAATACGGCTCCCGTCTGCTGCTTCAGCACGCACCGGTTCGCAACGGACGTCTCGTGGGCGATCTGCGTACCGCGCCAGGTGCCCTTGGCGGACGCGCGGATGTTCCGGTTGTCCTTGGTGCAACCGGACCGTTCGAGCTCGGGGCGGACCGCGTGGAGGTCCTCGAAGTTCCCGTCGACCGTCAGCAGGTCGGCGCAGGCGGCCGCGGCCTTCGGGTGGTCGCCCCCGGCGGGCTCGCAGTCGAGGGTCACGCTGTGCGGCTTCTGGTGTTCGGTCACGGTCAGCGTGATCGTGCTCCGCGCATCTCTGGCGTCGGCTGCCGCCGATGCGATCCCGGGGGCCAGTGCCGCTGCCGCGAGCGCGATGCACGCGACTGCGCGTCCGAGGGGCCTTTGAGCGGTCATTGCCTGTCTTCCTTCCGTCCCACGCGGAAATAGATCCTCTGCTACCAGTACCGCAGTCGGATCGATCTTTCCGTGCGAGCGGAAAACGATCACCTGTCGGGGTACCTCGGAACGGTAGTAGCTACTGTCCGCTACGCGACGGTCCGGGATTGTCCGAATCCCTGTGGGGGGTGCACTCGGAAGCGATCAACCCAATAAGGGGCTTTATCGGATGTTTTCGTGACACTCCGTCGACATGAGTCGCCCGGTAGGCGGATGATCGCCCGGGGCCGCGGGGTTCCATTGGGGAATTGTTGATCTCTCCAGCCAGGGATTTGGCGGGTTTCCTTGATCGCGAGGTTTGCAACCCGACGTCGATTCGCGAACTTCGGAACGGGCCGTGATCGCATCTTGCCCCGAGAGGTTTCGGCTTGCTCGTTCGTGTAGTCGGAGGGCGGGCGGTGCGGCCGGGTTCGCTGCGCTCCGCAGTGTTGTAACTCGTCCGGTCGTAATCAGGGTTGGGGGAATTATGTGATCCACTGGATGTTCATCATCACATGAGGTGATCGACAATGGTTCGGGTTGCGGCGTGCCAGGTCCGCGGCGATATCTTCTAGTTGATCCGCAAATGGCGGGTCTTTAAATGGAATCCCGAAGGGAAACCGAGGTGTTGGTCCGCAGCGGGCGGCCTTCGTCGCGGAATTCTTGCGGGTGTTCTCTGCAATATTCGGAGATGTGAAGGGGATACTAGTTATGCGGACTGCCACGCGCCTCGTCGCTGCCACTGCTCTGGCACTGCCGGTGCTGTTCGGAGCTTCCGGCATGGCGCTCGCCGACGGCGACCACGGTCACAAGCACGGCAAGAAGGGCGACGACACGGTCCAGGTGCAGGACCAGGACCAGGACAACAAGACCGACCAGAGCAACAAGACCGGCCAGGAGATCAACCAGGCCCAGTGGGTCGTTGGTGGCAAGGGCGGGGACCAGAGCGCCCAGAACTGGTCCGCGTCGGAGAACGACAACGGCACCGAGCAGGACCAGGACGCGTCGCAGGAAGACGAGGACTGATCCGGTAGTTCCGCACCTCCTGGCACTCGCAGTGGAGCCATGACGCCCGGCCCGGCGCAACGACGCGCCGGGCCGGCGTTGTGTCGTGCGCGGGAAATGCCGCCCGCCCGGGAATATCGGATTCGTTGAAGTGCGGAACGCTCGAAGTGGACGTCGCACGAGCCATGCCGCGTGCGGACGCACGGTCTCCCGGGCGGGATGCCCCCGGAGACCCCGCGATGGGCGGCACGGCACATCCGCCCCGGGAGTTCAGCTGTTCGTCAACTTCCGGTGGCGGACCGGCCGCCGAGCACGATTAGAACGACCGCATGCACCCCGAATCTGCCTCCCACCGCCTCAACCGCCGCGCGCTGCTGCGCGGCTCCGCGGCCGGCGCCGGAGCCCTCGCCGCCGGCCTGCTCCTGCCGCGCGCGGCAGGCGCCGCGCCCGCCTTCGCCCGCCCCGACCGGCCGCTGCTGACCCACGGCGTGCAGCTCGGCGACCCGCGCCCGGACGGCGCCGTGGTCTGGACCCGGGCGGACCGCCCGTCGCGGATGTTCGTCGAGATCAGCCAGGACCCCGGGTTCGCCGACGCCCGGCGCGTCCCGGGCCCGCTGCTCACACCGGAGACCGACGGCACCGGCGAGGTCCTGCTGCGGGGCCTCCCGCCCGGCCGGCAGTTCCACTACCGCGTCGTCGCCGAGGACCTCGACGGGCGTGTGGGCAGCGAGCCGCTGGCGGGCAGCTTCCGCACCGTGCCCCGGCAGCCGCGCGACGTGCGGTTCCTGTGGTCCGGTGACGTGGTCGGCCAGGGCTGGGGCATCAACCCCGACATCGGCGGCATGACGATCTACTCCGCGATGGCCGCGCGCAACCCGGACTTCTTCCTGCACAGCGGCGACACCGTCTACGCCGATGGGCCGCTGAAGGAGTCGGTGACGTTGCCTGACGGACGGGTGTGGCGCAACGTCGTCACCCCGGAAAAGTCGAAGGTCGCCGAGACGCTGGCCGAATACCGCGGCCAGTTCGCCTACAACCTGCTGGACGAGAACGTGCGGCGCTTCGCCGCCCACGTCCCGCAACTGGTGCAGTGGGACGACCACGAGGTCACCAACAACTGGTACCCCGGCGAGATCCTCGACAAGCCCGAGTACACCGAGAAGCGGGTCGACGTGCTCGCCCAGCGCGCGTTCCAGGCCTTCCACGAGTGGCAGCCGGTGCGGCGGCAGGACGCCGTGGACGGCCGGGTCTACCGCAAGGTCGGGCACGGCCCGCTGCTCGACGTCTTCGTGCTCGACATGCGCAGCTACCGCGACCCGAACTCGGAGGGCACGCGGGCGGAGCGCATCCTCGGCGAGCGGCAGGCGCGGTGGCTGGTCGACGAGCTGTCCCGGTCCCGCGCGACCTGGAAGGTCATCGCCTCGGACATGCCGATCGGCATCATCGTGCCCGACGGCGACAAGATCGAGGCCGTCGCCAACGGCCTGCCCGGCGCGCCCAACGGCCGGGAGGCTGAGCTGGCCTGGGTGCTCGCCGAGACCGCCCGCCGCCAGGTCCGCAACGTCGTCTGGCTGACCGCCGACGTGCACTACTCGGCGGCCATCCGCTACTCGCCGGAGCGCGCGGCCTTCGACGGCTTCGACCCGTTCTGGGAGTTCGTCTCCGGACCGCTGCACGCCGGTGCCTTCGGCCCGAGCGAGCTGGACCCGACCTTCGGCCCCGAGCAGGTCTTCGTCAGCGCGCCGACCCGCCAGGGAGCGTCGCCGCTGGAGGGCTTCCAGCACTTCGGCGAGGTCAACATCGACTCCCGGTCCCGGAGGCTGACCGTGGACCTGCGCGACGCCGCGGGCAAGTCCCTGTGGTCGACCACGCTCGACCCGCGGCGCTGACCGCAGGCGCGAGCGCCCGGAGAGACGGCTCGCTGCCCGGCACCGGCCGGCCGGGCGGCGAGCGGGCGCCGGGCGTCACCCCTGACCTCGCACGCACCAGTGGCTCATCGCGGCCACCCGGGTCTCCCCGGGCACGGCCGGGACCACCGGAATCGATACCCTGGCGGCAAATCGGGCGTAGGTGGCCGGACGCACACCGCCGCCCCGGCACAGAAGGAGAAACACTCGTGAGCGAGCGCACCCTGGTCCTGGTGAAGCCCGACGGGGTCGAGCGGGGACTGGTCGGCGAGGTCATCGGCCGCATCGAGCGCAAGGGCCTGAAGCTGGTCGCCCTGGAGCTGCGCCAGGTCGAGCAGCAGCTCGCCGAGCAGCACTACGCCGAGCACGACGGCAAGCCGTTCTTCGGCAGCCTGCTCGAGTTCATCACCTCCGGCCCGGTCGTGGCCGCCGTCGTGGAGGGCCCGCGGGCGATCTCGGCGTTCCGCCAGCTCGCCGGCGGCACCGACCCGGTGGACAAGGCCGCCCCGGGCAGCATCCGCGGCGACTACGGCCTGGAGGTCCAGTACAACCTGGTGCACGGCTCGGACTCCGTGGAGTCCGCCGAGCGCGAGATCAAGCTCTGGTTCCCGGAGCTCTGAGCCGCGTGGGCGAGGACGTGTTCATCACCGGTCCGCACCGGGTGGACACGCCGCACCCCGGCCTCGTCGACGGCCTGGCCGACCTCTGGGGCCGGGTCACGGTGGCGGGCGGCGGCGTCGGCTTCACCCCCGCCGACCCGGTGGAGGAGGTGCGCGAGGCGGCCCAGTCGGTCGTCGACGACGTCGCGGGCAAGCGCGCGCACCTGCTGACCATCGGACGTGAGCACGTGCTCGTCGGCGTCGCGGTGCTGGTGCCGGGTAGCTACCCGGTGCGGCGGCACACCGGTGAGCTGCTGCTGCTCATGGTCGACCCCGACCTGCAGGGGCAGGGCTGGGGCCGCAAGCTGCACGACGCCGCCGTGGCGCACGCCCAGGCGCTGGGGCTGGAGAAGCTCGAGCTCGTGGCCCGCGGCGGACACGACCTGGAGCGCTTCTACACCGGCCTGGGCTGGACGGTGTCGGGCCGCTGGGAGCGGTCGGTCCGCGTCGCCGACGGCGACGACCGCGACCGGATCTGGTTCACCCGGGACGTCTGACCAGCGCGTCCGGTGCGCGCCGCGGCCTCGCCGCCCGGCTCGGCCGCCCGCCGGGGCGCCGGGTGCTCGCGGGGTTCGGTGCGGGCTCCGGCACCGCACTGAACCCGTACGCCTTCGTCGGGCGCGAGAGCGCGGCACGTACGCTGAACCGGTGAGCGTGGAGTCCGTTTTCGACCGCTTGGAGCCGCTGCTGCCGCGCGTCTCCAAGCCCGTGCAGTACGTGGGCGGCGAGCTGAACTCGACCGCCAAGGACTGGGACGACACCTCCGTGCGGTGGTGTCTGATGTACCCGGACGCCTACGAGGTCGGGCTGCCCAACCAGGGCGTCATGATCCTCTACGAGATCCTCAACGAGCAGCCCGACGTGCTCGCCGAGCGCACCTACTCGGTGTGGCCGGACCTCGAGGCCCTCATGCGCGAGCACGGCATCCCGCAGTTCACCGTCGACAACCACCGGCCCGTCGGCGCCTTCGACGTGCTCGGCGTCAGCTTCGCCACCGAGCTCGGCTACACCAACCTGCTCAGCGCGCTCGACCTGGCGGGCATCCCGCTGCACGCGGCCGACCGCACCGGCGAGCACCCGATCGTCCTGGCCGGCGGCCACGCGGCGTTCAACCCCGAGCCGATCGCGGACTTCCTGGACGCCGCCGTGCTCGGCGACGGCGAGGAGGCGGTCCTCGAGGTCACCGAGGCCATCCGGAAGTGGAAGGCCGAGGGCGAGCCGGGCGGCCGGGACGAGCTGCTGCTTCGGCTGGCCGAGAGCGGCGGCGTGTACGTGCCGAAGTTCTACGACGTCTCCTACGGCGCCGACGGCGTCATCGAGTCGGTCGTGCCGAACGAGGAGCGCGTGCCCTACCGGGTGTTCAAGCGCACCACGAGGGAGCTCGACGACTGGCCCTACCCGAAGAAGCCGCTGGTGCCGCTGGCCGAGAGCGTGCACGAGCGGATGAGCGTGGAGATCTTCCGCGGCTGCACCCGCGGCTGCCGCTTCTGCCAGGCGGGCATGATCACCCGGCCGGTCCGCGAGCGCTCCATCGAGGGCATCGGCGAGATGGTCCAGCGCGGCTTGGAAGCGACCGGCTTCGAGGAGGTCGGGCTGCTGTCGCTCAGCTCCGCCGACCACTCCGAGATCGCCGACATCACCAAGGGCCTGGCCGACCGCTACGAGGGCACCGGCACCGGTCTCTCGCTGCCGTCGACGCGGGTGGACGCCTTCAACATCGACCTAGCCAACGAGCTGTCCCGCAACGGCCGCCGCTCCGGGCTGACCTTCGCCCCCGAGGGCGGCAGCGAGCGGATCCGGCGCGTGATCAACAAGATGGTCTCCGAGGAGGACCTGATCCGCACCGTGTCGGCGGCCTTCGCCAACGGCTGGCGGCAGGTCAAGCTGTACTTCATGTGCGGCCTGCCGACCGAGACCGACGAGGACGTGCTGCAGATCGCCGAGATGGCCAAGGAGGTCATCCGCGCCGGGCGCGCGGTGTCCGGGCGCAAGGACATCCGCTGCACGATCTCCATCGGCGGGTTCGTGCCCAAGCCGCACACCCCGTTCCAGTGGGCGTCCCAGTGCGACCCGGACACCGTCGACGAGCGGCTGCGCAAGCTTCGCCAGGCGGTCAACTCCGACCGCAGCCTGGGCCGCAACATCGGCATGCGCTACCACGACGGCAAGCCGTCGCTGGTGGAGGGCCTGCTCTCGCGCGGCGACCGAAGGCTCGGCCGCGTGATCGAGCGGGTGTGGCGCGAGGGCGGCCGGTTCGACGGCTGGAACGAGCACTTCTCCTACCAGCGCTGGGTCGACTGCGCGCAGGCCGAGCTGAAGCCGCTGGGCGTGGACCTGGACTGGTTCACCACCCGCGAGCGCCACGAGGGCGAGGTGCTGCCGTGGGACCACCTCGACTCCGGTCTGGACAAGGAGTGGCTGTGGGCCGACTGGCAGGACGCGCTCGAGGCCCGCGAGCAGGACGACTGCCGCTGGACGCCGTGCTTCGACTGCGGCGTGTGCCCGACGATGGGCACCGACATCGAGGTCGGTCCCACCGGCCGCAAGCTGCTGCCGATCTCGCCGGTCGGTCAGGGCTCGCCGGTGACCAACGAGGCCTTCTCGCAGGGCTGAGCGCGCTCAGCCGGTGACGGCCCGGCGAGCGTCGACCATGCCGTGGCCGTAGAAGCCGTTGTAGGCGGCGTAACCGCGGCACAGCGCGTCCTGGGCGCTGTCGGAGTTGAGGTCGTAGTCGCTCGGGCACCCCATCGGAGTCGTGCTCGCGAGCAGCATCCGGGTGAGCTCGCGCGGCCCGGCGTCCGGGTGCCGCGACGCCAGCAGGGCGGCCACGCCCGAGACGTGCGGCGCGGCCATCGACGTGCCGCAGGCCCGGTCGTAGCCGGCGCCGGGCACGGTCGACAGCACGCAGCCCGCGCGGCCCGGGACGCGGCTCTCGCCACCGGGCGCTGTGATGTCGACCTCGCCCAGGCCGTAGGAGCTGTATCCGGCCTTGACCCCGTCGTGTCCCACGGCGGAGACCGCGACGACGTCGTCCAGGCCGACCGGCACCGCGTCGCAGTCGGGGCGCCGGGCGGCGGAGAGGTCGAGGCGCTCGTTGCCCACTGCGGCGACGGTCAGCACACCGCGCGAGGTGGCGTGCTCGACGGCGCGGCGCACTGCCTCGCGGGGGACGGCGGAGCCCTCGCCGGTGCAACCCTGCGCCGCGGAGCCGACGAGGAAGCTGCTGTTGACGACGCGGATGCCGTGCTCGGCAGCCCACATGAATCCGCAAACCGCGTACTCGGGGTTGACGTAGCCGGCCTCGTCCACGACCCGCACCGACGCGACCCGCACACCCGGGGCGACCCCGGTGGTGCCCGCCCCGTCGTCGGCCGCCGCGACGATGCCCGCGACGTGGGTGCCGTGCGGTGAGCTCCTGGCGCCGGGGGAGCGGTCGGGTCGGGCGGGGGAGAGGCAGTCGGCGGAGCGGGACGGGTCGAAGGCCGCGGCGAGCTCGGGGTGCGTGCCGTCCACGCCCGTGTCGAGCACCCCGACGACGATGTCGGCGCCGACCGTGGTGATCGCATGCGCCTCGGGGGCTCGCACCGCCGCCGTGTTCCAGCCGCCGGCGGGAGCGGGGGCCGGTCCCGTGGTGCCTGGTGCCGGGGTGACCGGTGTTGCGGCGCTTGGTGCTGCGGCGGCCGATCCTGCGGTGCCCGCCATCGCGGTGACCAGCGGTGCGCTCAGGCTTTGCCAGGTCTGGGCGTTCGCCGGGCCGGGGAGCGGGGCCGTGCTCTGCCCGTCGGCGGCCGCGCGCTCGCGCTGCTCGCCCTCCGCGCTGTAGGCGCGGTCGGTGCCGACGAGCTGCTCGAAGCGGGGGTCGGCGGAGTCGACGACGCCCACGCCGATGGCCGGGTAGTAGGCCGCCAGCGTCCCGCAGCGATCGCTCATATCCCGCCCGGCGGTGCCGACAGCGGTCCCGGGCTCGAACAGCACCACGTAGCGCAACGCGGGGCCCTGCTCCGCGCAGTCAGGCGCGGCTGCCGCGGGCGGCGCGCACAGCACGGCCAGCATCGCGGCGACGAGGAGCCGGCACGCGCCCCGCAGCGCCCGCCCAGCCCTGCTGACCCCCATCGGTGCTCCCCGGTCGTGGTCACCCGCACTCCGACCCGGGCGGGACGCTAGCCAGCCCGGGCTCGACCCACAAGCCAACCCGGCCCGACCTGGGCACCCGCCACCTTGCTGGCCCGAGGCAGGGGCGGCTTGTCACACTTGCGGTTGTCAAGGCAACCACCGACCACGACCAACCAGGGCCGTAGGCGACACGCGCGGGAGGGCATTCTGAGTCGACGAGATCATCCCAACCCCTCTGCGCCGCCGGTGCAGAAGCTGCGGCTGCGCTACGCCAAGCGCGGCAGGCTGCGCTTCACCTCGCACCGCGACCTGGCCAGGGCCTTCGAGCGCGCGCTGCGGCGCGCGGGCGTGCCGATGGCCTACTCCCAGGGCTTCAGCCCGCACCCCAAGGTGTCGTGGGCCGGCGCGGTGCCCACCGGCGTGTCGAGCGAGGCCGAGTACGTCGAGCTCCAGCTCGTCCGCCAGGTCGACCCCGAGCTGCTGCGTCGCGAGCTGGACGCGGCGCTGCCCGACGGCGTCGACCTGCTGGAGGCGGTCGAGGCGGCGCCCGGTCCGCTCGCGGAGCGGCTGGAGGTCAGCCGCTGGCTGATCGAGGTACCCGGGGTTGGCGATGACGAGCTGCGGGAGGCGGCGGCGAAGCTGCTCGCGGCCGACAGCGTCGAGGTGGAGCGGATGACCAAGGACGGCCGCCGCAGCATCGACGCACGGGCCGCGCTGATCGACGCCGCGGTGCTGGACCGTTCCGATCCGACTGCGCTGAGTGACCGGATTCGTTCCGTCACCGCCCAGGTGGACGATTGGCCGAGCGCGCCCGGACCGTATGGGATACTTGTAACGGTCGTGCGGCAGACAACACCGGTCGTACGACCCGACGACGTACTGAGCGCCCTTCAGGTCGTCGCCGGTCTGACGCCGTCGGCCGCCGCGAGAGCGACCCGGCTGGCGCAAGGCAGGCTCGACGACTCCGGAGGGCTTGCCGACCCGTTGGCCAAGGACTCAGGCGGCGACCGGAGTCCAGCGGGGGAGCCCGCGGCGGGGTGACGGACGGCGCGGACGTCGTCGGACCCGCCGTGTGACTTCCCGGCTCACCGAGATCCGGGGCGGGGGGACCAACAGAATTGCCGTCGCCCGAGGGCGGCGGAAACGAAAAGATCGCACATGCCTCTGTGCGGCCGCGTCGCGGGACGCGCCCGGGGGCGGAGGAGCTGGATGTTGAACATGGATACGCCCGCTGGAAGCGCCAGCGGGCCATCGCCCACACCTACCCAGGAAGATCAGGGGACCTTCGAACTGCCCGCGAAGCTGCGGGTGCACGCGCTGGCCAAGCTGCTCGGAGCGAGCAGCCGCGAGATCATCACGACGCTGGAGTCGCTCGGCGAGTCGGTGCGAAGCGCGCAGTCGAACATCACCCGCGAGGTCGCGATGCAGGTCGTCCGGACCCTGCATCCCGAACAGATCGCCGAGCCGGAGCAGGACGCCGGGGGTGCCGCGGAGGAGTCCGAGGAGACTCCCCGGCAGAAGGCCACCGGCAAGCCGGAGGAGCCCGCCCAGGCTGCCGCCGGGCAGCAGGCGCAGGCGGGAGCCGAGTCCGAGAAGCAGCAGGCCCAGCCCGCGCGCCAGGAGGAGTCCGGCGAAGGCAAGGCCGCGGGAACTGCCGCCGAGAGCAAGTCCGCTGAGACCAAGTCCGCCGGGGACGAGTCGGCCGGGGCCGCGCCGGTCAAGGCGCCTGCCCCGGGCTTCCTCGCCGCCCAGGACCCCGAGCCCACCCGCAGCGGCGCACCCGGCCTGACCCCGGTGTTCGCCGCGCCGCAGGCGATGTTCCTGGCCCCGGATCCGCAGACCGCGCCCGCCAAGCCCGAGCCGGAGCAGAAGCAGGCCCAGCCTGAGCAGAAGCAGACCCAGCCTGAGCAGAAGCAGGCCCAGGCCGAGGAGCAGCAGGAGACCGAGACCGAGGCGCCCCAGCAGTCCGAGTCCGCCGACACCGGCGAGGACGACGGCGACCAGGGTGGCCGCCGCCGTCGCCGCCGCGGCCGCCGCGGCCGGGGCCGTGGCCGCGGGGCCGAGGGCGAGCAGGGCGACGCGTCCGAGTCCGACACCACCGACCAGGACGGCAAGGCCGAGCAGACCGAGCCGGCGACCGAGCAGCAGGCCGACGAAGCCGCCGAGGACGCCGATACCGAGGGTGACTCCGCGGAGGGCAACCGCCGCCGTCGCCGTCGCCGCCGCCGCAAGGGCTCCGGGGACGACGAGAGCGGTGCCCGCGACGACGACCCGCCGAACACCGTCGTGCACGTCCGCGAGTCCGCGCCCGAGGGCCGCCAGGACAGCAGCGACGACGAGGTGCGCGCGGTCAAGGGGTCGACGCGGCTGGAGGCCAAGCGCCAGCGCCGCCGGGACGGCCGGGAGGCCGGCCGCAGGCGCGCCCCGGTGCTGTCGGAGTCGGAGTTCCTGGCCCGCCGTGAGTCGGTGGACCGCAGGATGGTCGTCCGCGAGAACGGCGACCAGACCCAGATCGCGGTGCTGGAGGACAACGTCCTCGTCGAGAACTTCGTGACCTCCTCGGGCAGCGGCTCCCTGGTCGGCAACGTCTACCTGGGCCGCGTGCAGAACGTGCTGCCCAGCATGGAGGCGGCCTTCGTCGACATCGGCCGCGGCCGCAACGCCGTGCTCTACGCCGGTGAGGTCGACTGGGACGCGGCCGGCCTGGCGGGCAAGGCGCGCCGCATCGAGCAGGCGCTGTCCACCGGTGACAGCGTGCTGGTGCAGGTCACCAAGGACCCGGTCGGCCACAAGGGCGCGCGGCTGACCACGCAGATCAGCCTGCCCGGGCGCTTCCTGGTCTACGTGCCGGGCGGCGGCGCCACCGGCATCAGCCGCAAGCTGCCCGACAACGAGCGCAAGCGCCTCAAGGAGATCCTCAAGCGGATCGTGCCGGAGAACGCAGGCGTGATCATCCGGACCGCCTCCGAGGGCACCAGCGAGGAGGCGCTGGACCGCGACGTCCGCCGCCTGCAGGCCCAGTGGGAGGTCATCAAGGAGAAGGCCGACTCGCCGAAGGCGCAGGCCCCGCAGCTGCTCTACGAGGAGCCCGACCTGCTGATCAAGGTCGTCCGCGACCTGTTCACCGAGGACTTCTCGGCCATGACGGTGCAGGGCAACGAGGCATGGGAAACCATCGAGGCCTACGTCAAGCACGTCGCGCCCGACCTGGCCGGACGGCTCAGCAAGCACGTCGCCAAGAACGACGTGTTCACCGAGCAGCGGATCAACGAGCAGATCGCCAAGGCGCTGGACCGCAAGGTCTGGCTGCCCTCCGGCGGCTACCTGGTCATCGACCGCACCGAGGCGATGACGGTGATCGACGTCAACACCGGCAAGTTCACCGGTTCCGGGGGCAACCTGGAGGAGACGGTCACCCGCAACAACCTGGAGGCGGCCGAGGAGATCGTGCGCCAGCTCCGGTTGCGCGACATCGGCGGCATCATCGTCATCGACTTCATCGACATGGTGCTGGAGTCCAACCGCGACCTGGTGCTGCGCAGGCTGACCGAGTGCCTGGGCCGCGACCGCACCCGGCACCAGGTCGCCGAGGTGACCTCGCTGGGCCTGGTGCAGATGACCCGCAAGCGGGTCGGCACCGGCCTGCTGGAGGCCTACAGCAGCACCTGCGAGCACTGCCGCGGGCGCGGGCTGCTGGTGTCGACCGACCCGGTCACCCACGCCCACACCAACGGCAGCGGTGGCGGCGGTGGCGGTGGCGGTGGCCGTCGCAACCGCCACCGGGGCAGGTCGCAGGAGCCGGAGACGCCGGTCGTGGAGACTGCCCCCGCCGCCGAGCCGGAGGCGAAGGCCGAGCCGGCCGCCGAGGCGCCGAAGCAGGAGAAGCGGGAAAAGCCGCAGAAGCACGAGAAGCCGGAGCGCGAACCGGCCGCCACGTCGGAGCAGCCGAAGCAGCCGGTTCAGGCTGGCAAGGCCGCCGAACCGGCGAAGGCGGAGCAGCCCGTCGAGGCCGAGCGGCCTGCGGAGCCTGCTGAGCAGGTGACGGCGGCCGCGCCGAAGGTCGTCGAGCAGCCCGAGGCGGTCGTGCCTGCCGCTGAGCCGGTCAGCGCTTCGCAGCCCGAGCCGGCCACGCCTGCTGCCGAGTCGGCCCCCGCTTCGGAGCCCGAGCCGGCCGCGGCGGAGCCGTCGGAGCCCGCCGTCAACGGCCGCTCACGTCGGCGCAAGGTGAGCAGGCCCGCGGGCAGCGCGGGCGCACCGGCGGCGCCGGTGGTGGTGTCCGTGCCGGCGAAGCCTGCCGATTCCCAGGACAACGGTGTGCCGAGCACGCCGCCGCCGGCCGCGGCGGCGGTGTCGCGGCGCCGGGGCCGTGCGGCGTCGCGTCCGGCCGGGCCGCCTGTCGACGGCGGCCAGAGCCAGCAGTCCGACGCCGCGGCCGACGGTGCCGCGAGCACGTCGGAGGAGAGCGGCGAGAGCACGGGAGCGTCCGCCGAGAGCTGACGTCCTGAGCCGTAGACCGGTGCGGAATGGCCGATTCGTTCAAGAACGGATCGGCCATTCCGCTTTACGGTCGCCGCATGAACCGCTTCACCGCTGATCGCGTCGCCGCGACCGCGCGGCTGGTCTGGCTGACCGCCCGGGTCGTCGAGCAGCGCCGCTTCGAGTACCTGTTCGCCGAGGGCAGCGCGGAAGCCGTGCGCGCCGCCCTCGACCCCTACCGCTGCGCGGACGGCGGGTTCGGCTACGCGCTGGAGCCGGACTCGCGGGGTCCGGTGAGCCAGCCACTGCACACCTGGACCGCGCTGGAGATGCTCACCGAGATCGATGCCGCTGAGGGCCCGGTGGTGTCCGGCGCCATCGACTACCTGGTGTCGATCACCCGGCCGGACGGTGGCGTGCCGGGTGTGGACCCGAGCCTGCGCCCGTACCCGCACGCACCGTGGATGCCCATCGACGACGAGCCGCCGGGCGCGCTGCTGACGACGGCGCTGCTCGCCGGGACGCTGCACCGGAACAAGATCGAGCACCCGTGGCTGGACCGCGCCGGGGCGTTCTGCTGGGACCGGATCGACGCGCTCGGTGAGACGCACCCGTACGAGGTGCAGGCCGCCTTGCACTTCCTCGACCACGTGCCGGAACGGCAGCGCGCGGCATCGGCTGCCCAGCGCCTCGGCACGCTGGTCCGCGAGCAGCGACTCGTCGTGCTGGACCCCGCCCGCCCCGAGGACGCGCGGGTCGCTCCGGGATACGCACCCGGCGAACTGCACCACGTGTACGACTACGCCAGGACACCGGAGAGCCTGGGCTGCTCGTGGTTCTCCGGCGCCGAGCTGGCGCGGGGCCTGGACCACCTCGCCGACCAGCAGGAGGAGGACGGCGGCTGGCCCGTCCGGTGGCGGGAGTGGGCGCCCGGCGCGCACCTCGAGGCCCGGCCGCGCGTTGCCATCGAAGCCCTGCTCACGTTGCGGGCCCACGACTGAGCGCTTTGACTCACCTTGCGTGGCGGTGCCGGTGGCGGCGGTGGGCCAAGCGGCCGCGACGCTTCGAAGGTCGAAGCAGGCTCTCAGCTGCCCAGGAGGTCGGCGGGGGTCAGGCCGGACAACCGGCGGAACTCCCGGTTCATGTGGGCCTGGTCGGCGTAGCCGACGGCCCCGGCGACCCCCGCCAGCCCGCCCGGGGCGCCGGTGTCCAGCCGCATCGCCCGCCGCATCCGCAACACCCCGGCCAGCGTCTTCGGCCCGTAGCCGACGACCGATGTGAAGCGGCGCCGGAGGTGCCGCTCGGACAGCCCGAGCGCGTCGGCCAGCTCGGGCACCGAAGGCGGCCGCGGGCCGTCGAGCGCGGCGACCGCCGCTTCGATGGCCCGGTCGCGTTCGAAACCGGGCAGCATGTCCACCGCGAAACGCTCCAGGCGCAGGGCCGTGTCGGCCGGTGACTCCGCCTCGGCAAGCCGGTCGGCCAACACCCTCCCGTGCCGGCCCCACAGCTGCGGCAGCGAAACCTGCAGGTCGAGCAGTTCCGAGGTCGGGACCTCCCCGAGCAGCAGCCGGGCCGCTCCGGGCAGCATCCGGACCCCGGCCACGCCGGTGCCGGGCGGCAGCTCCACCACCCTGGCCGCGGTGTCCGGCCCGACCATCTGGAGCTCGCCGTTGATCCAGATCAGGTCGATGCAGCCGTCCGGGATGACCCGCTGGAGGCGGCCCTCGGTGGACTCCAGCGTCCAGACGCAGTGCAGGAGCCCGGCGAGCTCGGGCCGGGGAGCACGTTCCAGGTAGCGCTGCACGGGACCCATGATGCGCCATCGCGCCGACAGTCCTTGCTCGTCTGTGCTAGGTTTTGCTCATGCGAGCAAAAGGCAGCTCGACCAAGCAAGAGCGGTCGTTCACGGAGGAGCGCCGCAGGGCGCAGATCGTCGACGCGGCGATCGACACCATCGTCGAGCTCGGTTACGCCAAGACCTCGTTCGGGCAGATCGCCAAGAGGGCCGGTCTGAGCAGCACCGGGATGATCTCCTACCACTTCCGCAACAAGGCAGAGCTGATGCGGCAGGTCGTCAGCGACGTCTACGCGGTCGCGCTGGAGGTGGTCGGCTCCCGGATCGACCAGGCAGGCGACCCGCCCGCGCAGCTCCGCGCCTTCATCGAGGGAAGCGTCGAGTTCTACCGCACCCACCACCGTCACATGCGCGCGCTGACCGAGGTGTGGCTCGGCAGTCGCGGCGAGGACGAGAGCACCGCGCCTCCGCACCGGCAGGAGCTGGAATCGCTCGAGGAGATGTTCCGCGAAGGCCAGCGTGCCGGCGACTTCCGGGACTTCTCCCCGCGGGTGATGGCGGTGGCGCTGCGGCACGCGCTCGACGGCGTGGCGCTGCACCTCGGCGTCGAGCCCGGCACCGACCCGGACGTCTACGCCGGCGAGCTGGTGACCCTGTTCGACCTGGCCACGAGGAAGGAAAGCCGATGAACGACGCGATCGTGGAACTGGACTCCGGGCGTGCGCGCGGCCGCGTGCTCGACGACCACCGGGTGTTCCAGGGCATCCCGTACGCGGCGCCGCCGGTCGGCGGCCTGCGCTGGCGCTCGCCGCAGCCCGTGCAGCCGTGGGCCGACGTCCTGGACGCCACCGAGCCGGGCAGCCCGTGCCCGCAGACGGCGCAGGTCTTCGCCGCGATCGAGAGCCTGGACGAGGACTGCCTGAACCTCAACGTCACGACACCGGACACCCCCGGCCCCAAACCGGTCATGGTGTGGCTGCACGGCGGTGGCGGGGCCAACGGCGAGGGCGCGATCTTCGACGCCCACCGCCTCGCGGTGCGGGAGGACGTCGTCGTGGTGACGCCGAACTCGCGGCTGGGCATCTTCGGCTACTTCGGCTACCCCGGACTGGAGGGCAGCGGCGGCTTCGGCATCGAGGACCAGCAGGCCGCGCTGCGCTGGGTGCGCCGCAACATCGCGGCCTTCGGCGGCGACCCGGGCAACGTCACGCTGTTCGGCGAGTCCTACGGAGCGTTCAACATCGGCGCGCACCTGGCGTCGCCGTCGTCGAGTGGGCTGTTCCACCGCGCCGTCGTGCAGAGCGGCTTCACCCTGATGGACGCGCCGGCCGGCACCTGGATGCCCGGTACTCCCGCCCTGCCGACGATGTGGTTGTCCACCGCCGAGCTGGACGGGCTCGCGGCGCACTTCGTCGAGCAGAGCGGCTGGCTGGACGCGGGCCGCGAGTTGACCGCCGTCGAGCAGCTGCGGCGCGTCCCGGTCGGCGAGCTGCTGGAGCTGTCGCCGTACTTCACCCGCCCCGCGTACGGCAACGCCGTGCTGCCGGAGTCCCCGGACGAGGCCGTGCGGGCGGGCCGGTTCAACCGGGTCCCGACCGTGGTCGGCGGCACCCGCGACGAGGCCAGGCTGTTCGTCGCGCTGTTCTTCGACCTCGCGGGACAGCCGGTCACCGCCGAGCGCTACGCACAACTGCTCGGCGAGGCGTTCGGAGGGCAGGCCGCGCAGGTCGAGCGTGAGTACCCGCTGAGCGACTACGACACCCCGAGCCTGGCGTGGGCGCAGGTCGCCGAGGACCGGGCGTGGGCGCGGGCCACCTGGGACCTCGCGCACGCGCTCGCGGCGCACACACCGACCTACTGCTACGAGTTCGCCGACCGCGACGCTCCGCCGATCGTGCCGTTCCCGGAGGGCTTCCCGCCCGGGGCGCACCACTCGGCCGAGGTGGCCTACCAGTTCGACCTCGGCGAGCCCGCGGCGCTGAGCAGCGAGCAGTGGCGTCTCGCCGAGCAGATCAACGCCTACTGGGCGAACTTCGCGCGCAGCGGCGATCCCGGCTCGCCGGACCTGCCGGCGTGGGGCCGCTTCGACCCCGCCGACCCGTACGTGCAGGCGCTGGCACCCGGGCGGACCGGCCGGACCGACTTCGCCGCCGGGCACCGCCTGGACTTCTGGGAGAAGCTGCGGTGAACCTGCTGATCTCCGCGCTGGCCGACCTGGTCCTGCCGCTGGTCATCTACTACGGACTGCGTTCGGCCGGGATCGGCGAGGTCCCGGCGCTGCTCGCATGCGCGGTGGTCCCCGTGGCGCGCGTCGGCTACGGCCTCGTGGCCCGGCGGCGCGTCGACCCCGTCGCGGTCTTCGTGCTGGCGATGGTGCTGGTGAGCCTGGTGCTGTTCCTGGTCAGCGGGAGCCCGCGCGCGCTGCTGGCCAGGGACGGGTGGCTGATGGCCGCGTGCGGGGCGGCCGCCCTCGTGACGCTGTGGCGCAGGCCGGTCGTGTTCACCCTCGGCCGGATGCTCTTGGCCCGCTCCGGCCACAGCGCCGCGGACTGGGACGACCGGTGGCGGTGTTCGGCGTCGTTCCGGCGGGTGTGGCGGGTGCTCACGCTCGCGTGGGGCGTCGCGCTGATCGTGTTCGCGGCGGTGAAGGTCGTGATGGCCTACACGCTGCCCGTCGACGTCGTCCCGGCCGTCACCACCGCCATGTGGATCGGCGCGGTCGTCCTGCTCAACGTGGGCAGCCAGCTCTACCTGCGGCTCCCCGGGATCAGACACGTCGTCGGCTGAGCCTTCTCATGCCACCCGGGACTGGTCGTGGGTGTGGTCGGCGACCAGCACGGTGACGTCGCGGTCGCGGCCGGTGCGGTGCAGCACGAGTTCGGCGAGCAGCCCGAGCGAGACCATCTGCACCGCGAAGATCTCCAGCAGCATCCCCAGCGTCAGCAGCGGACGGGTCCCGATGGACTGCTCGGTGAAGACCCACACACCGGTCAGGTACAGCAGGATCAGCGTGCCGATCGTGCCGAGGAGCAGGCCCAGCCCGCCGAACAGGTGGGCGGGCCTGCGCCCGTAGCGGGTGAGCGCCACGACCGTCAGCAGGTCCAGCGCGCCGCGGACGTAGCGCTCGAAGCCGTACTTGGACCTGCCGTGCAGCCTCGGCCGGTGGTTCACCGCGCGCTCCCGCACCCGGTAGCCGAGCTGGTACGCGAGCGCCGGGATGTAGCGGTGCAGCTCGCCGTAAAGCGGCACCCGCCGGTAGACCTCGGTGCGCGCGGCCTTGAGGCCGCAGTTGTGGTCCGCCAGCCGTAGGCCGGTGATCATCCCGGTCATCCAGTTGAAGAACTTCGACGGCAGCCGCTTGCCCAGCGGGTCCTTGCGCTGCGCCTTGTGCCCGCTGACCAGGTCGGCGCCGTCGTCGAGCTCGTCGAGCAGCCGCGGAATCTCGGCCGGGTCGTCCTGCAGGTCGGCGTCGATGGTCACCAGCAGCGCGCCCCGGACCTCGGCGACCCCGGCCGCCAGCGCGGCGGCCTTGCCGAAGTTGCGGCGCAGCCGGATGCCCCGGAAGCGGGGGTCGGCCGCGGCCTGCTCGGCGATCACCCGCCAGCTCTCGTCGGTGCTGCCGTCGTCGACGACCAGCAGCTCCCACGTGCGGTGCTGGGACTCCATCGCGGTGCGGATCTCGGCGAACAGCAGGGGCAGGCTCTCGGCCTCGTTCTTGGCCGGGGCCAGCAGTGACACCTCGGGCGCGGAGGGCCGGCGCTCGCTCATGACTTCTGCGGACTTTCCGTGAGGGGCCGGATCCACCAGCCGTCGGGGAAGCCGAACGCGACCCGCAGCGGCCCGGGCGCCGCCGGGGCGACCGCGCGGAAGCCCAGGCCGATCTCGATGCCGACCGTCTGGGACTCGGCGTCCGCGCGCGGGATGTCGACCACCCCGCCGCCCACGACGGTCCCGTTCTGGTCGAGCACCGCGACGCACCTGGCGCGCTCGATGCCGGAGATCGCCCAGCCCTTGAGCATCCGGGCGCCGCCGGTGACCTGGTCGGTCTCGACGTTGAGGATCACGTCCCAGCCCTGCGGTCGCGGTTCGCGGAAGCTGCCGATGCTGGGTGTCCGCCAGGTCGAGGTGTCCACCCGCGAACCGATTTCCACGCCTCCGCCGCAGCCCAGCGTGAACTCCGGCGAGAAGGGGTAGTGGCCCAGCGCCTGGAGCCGGGGGATGAGCCGCCCGGGCTCCGGGAAGCGATCGGTGAAGGCGTCGGGCGCGCCGACGCGTGCGGCCACCGCGAGCAGCCGCTGGTTCGGCGCGTCGTCGCGCACCGACTGGGCCATCGGGGCGCCGAGCGCGACGGTGGCCAGCACCGTGACGCCCACCACGACGTTGCGCAGGTTCGGCCACCGGCCCCAGGCGACCACGATGACCAGCACCGCGATCCACAGGGCCGCGGTCATGCTGTTGTACCGGCTCTGCAGGCCGGCCGACTCGCCGAAGGCCGCGCGCGAACCGGAGATCATCACCGCGCAGCCGACCGCGTAGACCGCCAGCCCCCACCACCCCGCACTGGCCGCGCGGTGCTCCGGTGCCACCCGGGCGTGCAGGGCCAGGACGGCGAGCCCGGCCACGCCCGCCAGCAGCGCCATCGCGGGCTCGGTGCCCGTCCAGACCATGCCGAGCATGCTCAGGCCTGCCAGCATCGCCTGCGCCGGGTCGTCGGTCGGCGAACCGCCGCCACCGCCCTGCGGGCCCCGCAGCACCAGCCACGCCGCGACCACGGCGAATCCGACGACCAGCGGCGTCACCACCCGGGCCCGCCGGTCGCCGCGCATCCAGGCGACCAGCGCCAGCGCGGGCCACACCGCGAACGACGTCCCGTAGCTGATCGAGGCGAGCAGCCCGGCGACGACAGCGGGCACCGGGCGCCCGCGCTGCATCGCCAGCAGCGCCCCGAGGACCAGCAACAGCGCCAGGATCCAGGACGCCCCGCTCATCGAACGCACGTAGTTGTGGATGCCGTGCGGGTTGAACACCAGCGTCGAGGCCGCCACGACCAGCGCCGCCCGCTGCCACCTGCCCAGCGACCTCGGCAGCATCGCCCACACGAGCAGCACGCAGCCGGCGCCGAAGGCGATGATCAGCAGGCCCAGCGGCTGGTTGAGGCCGTGGCCGTAGCGGGCGCTGAGCCAGAACAGCAGGCTCGGCAGCACGAAGGGGTGCTCGTTGCGGAACCCGAACAGCGCCTCCGGCCGCAGCGAGCCGTCGTCGCGGGTGATGTCGAGCAGCACCCACCAGTAGTCGAAGAAGTGCATCTGCGGGTACCGCAGCACCTCGCGCAGCATCATCAGCGGCGGCACGACCGACAGCAGGCCGAGCAGCACCGGGCCGAGCCGCCCATCGCGCAGCCGCCGCAGCGGACCGGGCCGTGCGGCTTCGGGCTGGTGCTCGGACGCGCGCTCCTCCTCGGGCGCGCTACCGTCCCGCCGCGAGCCGGCGTCCGGTGCGATGTCGGTCACGCTGAGTTCCCCGTGTTCCTGCGGACCTGCTCCGGGCAGGCACCCCGTGTCGAGCTGCCGGTCTCCGGCCGGCGCGGGCGGCTCCGGGCCGCCTGCGAGCCGGGCGGCCGCCGGTGGAGGCGAAAGACTCTCACCTTGGAGCGGCGACTCACGGTAGCAAGCGGTCGGGGCGCTGATCGGCGGTTCCGCGGGATTGGCGAAACTTTTCCACGGGTGATCTTCGCCCCTCCCGGGCTCCGATTTGACCGTGCTGGAAACGCCCATTTAGCCTGGCTCGGCTCGTCCGCGGACGAGCCGGACTTCCTCCGCGTGATCCGGATGCGATGCGGAGTCCACCCCTCGCCGTCGGCGCGGGGGCCTGTCGATCGGGCCTTTCGTGCCTGTCTGTATGATGGGTGGGAACTTCTCGCCGCCGGACGGGCGGAGAGGATAAACGCCCGCAGAGCCCGAGTGCGACCTCAGCTGGGGGACCGGGGCGACGAAGCGGGAACCCACCGAGATCCGGCGCCGCCGGGTGGTAGGAATCTCCGGCTTGGTCGGAGAGGGCGTCAACAGGGAAACCGAGCAGCAGGAGACTTCCGACTCATGTACGCGATCGTCAAGACCGGCGGCAAGCAGTACAAGGTGGCTGTCGGGGATGTCGTCGAGGTCGAGAAGCTCGAAGGCGAGCCGGGCACCGATGTCACCTTCCCGGCGCTTCTGCTCGTCGACGGCTCCGATGTCACCGCCGACGCCGACGCGCTGGCGAAGGTTTCGGTGACCGGCAAGCTGGTCGAGCAGACCAAGGGCCCCAAGATCCGCATCCACAAGTTCAAGAACAAGACCGGCTACCACAAGCGCCAGGGTCACCGGCAGAAGCTGACCCGCGTTGAGGTCACCGGCATCACCAAGTGAGGACCTGACTAGTCATGGCACACAAGAAGGGCGCATCCAGCTCTCGGAACGGCCGCGACTCGAACCCGAAGTACCTCGGGGTCAAGCGATTCGGTGGTCAGGTCGTCAAGGCCGGTGAGATCATCGTCCGCCAGCGCGGCACCAAGTTCCACCCGGGCCTGAACGTCGGCCGCGGTGGGGACGACACCCTCTTCGCGCTTTCCGCGGGCACCGTCGAGTTCGGTAGCACGCGCAACCGCAAGACCGTCAGCATCGTGCCGGCCGAGGCCTGACCCGGCTCTCGGCACACGTTTTTCCCGACGAGGGGCGGGTCCGGCCTAGCCGGTCCTGCCCCTCGTTTTCTTGTCCTTGGAGGCATTCGTGTCGCGGTTCGTCGACCGCGTGACCATCCACGTCGCCGCTGGCGACGGCGGTAACGGTTGCGCATCGGTGCATCGGGAGAAGTACAAACCGCTCGGCGGACCCGACGGCGGCAACGGCGGCCGGGGCGGTGACGTCCGGCTGGTCGTCGACCCGGGCGTGCACACGCTGCTGGACTTCCACCACCGCCCGCACGCGCGTGCCTCCAACGGCAAGCAGGGCCGGGGGAGCATGCGCAACGGTGCGATCGGCGAGGACCTCGTGCTGTCGGTGCCGGAGGGCACCGTGGTGCTCACCCCGGACGGCGAGGTCCTTGCCGACCTGGTGGGCGCGGGCACGACCTTCGTGGCGGCGGAGGGCGGACGTGGCGGCCTCGGCAACGCGGCGCTGTCGTCCAAGGCCCGCAGGGCGCCCGGTTTCGCGCTGCTCGGTGAGCCGGGCGGGGAGCACGACCTGGTCCTGGAGCTGAAGTCGGTCGCCGACGCCGGCCTGGTCGGCTTCCCCTCGGCGGGCAAGTCGTCGCTGATCTCGGTGCTGTCGGCGGCCAAGCCGAAGATCGCCGACTACCCCTTCACCACCCTGGTGCCCAACCTCGGCGTGGTCACCGCCGGTGACACCGTGTTCACCGTCGCCGACGTGCCGGGGCTCATCCCCGGTGCCAGTGAGGGGCGCGGTCTAGGGCTTGACTTCCTGCGCCACATCGAGCGCTGCGCGGTTCTGGTGCACGTCGTGGACTGCGCCACCCAGGAACCCGGCCGCGACCCGCTGTCCGATGTGGACGCGCTGGAGGAGGAGCTCGCGCGCTACACGCCCGCGCTGAAGACCGAGCACGGCGCCGGAGACCTGGAGTCCCGGCCGCGCCTGGTGGTGCTCAACAAGATGGACGTGCCCGAGGCCAGGGAGCTGGCCGAGCTGGTCCGGCCCGAGCTGGCGCAGCGCGGCTGGCCGGTCTTCGAGGTCTCCACCGCCAGCCACGAGGGCCTGCGCGAGCTGCGTTTCGCGCTGGCCGAGGCGGTCGAGGAGTACCGGGCCGAGCAGCCGGAACCGGAACCGGCCCGCACGATCGTGCGGCCGTTGGGCGTCGGCGACACCGGCTTCACCGTCGAGCCCGACCCGGACTTCGAGGACGCCTTCATCGTGAGGGGGGAAAAACCCGAGCGGTGGGTGCGCCAGACCCAGTTCGACAACGACGAGGCGGTGGGCTTCCTCGCCGACCGGCTGGCGAAGCTGGGCGTGGAGGAGGCGCTGGCCAAGCAGGGCGCCAAGCCCGGCAGCCAGGTCACCATCGGCGCGGTGACCTTCGACTGGGAGCCCTCGACGCCGGCCGGGGTCGCCGGTGTGCTGGGCGGACGCGGAAGCGACCTGCGGCTGGACCAGGACGAGCGGATCTCGGCCCACGAGCGCAAGGCGGCCAAGAAGGCGCGCCGGACCTCGCTCGACGAGGAGGGCGGCTACGTCGGTGAGTGAGCTGTCGCCGACCAGGCGGTTGATCGCTGCGGCGCAGCGCATCGTGGTGAAGGTCGGCTCGTCCTCGCTGACCAGGGCGAAGGGTGGCCTCGACCACGCCAGGCTGGCCGGGCTGGTCGACACGGTGGCGCGGCGGGTCTGTGCCGGGGGACAGGTGGTGCTGGTCTCCTCCGGGGCCATCGCCGCCGGCATCACCCCGCTCGGCCTGGGCCGCAGACCCCGCGACCTGGCCAGCCAGCAGGCCGCTGCCAGCGTCGGGCAGCAGGCGCTGGCCCACGCCTACGCCGAGTCCTTCGCCCGCTACTCGCTGACCGTGGGCCAGGTCCTGCTCACCGCCGACGACGTGGTCCGGCGCTCGCACTACCGCAACGCGCAGCGCACCCTGAACCGGCTGCTCACGCTGGGCGCGGTGCCGGTGGTCAACGAGAACGACACGGTGGCCACCACCGAGATCCGCTTCGGCGACAACGACCGCCTCGCCGCGCTGGTCTCGCACCTGGTCGGCGCCGACGCCCTGGTCCTGCTGTCCGATGTGGACGCCCTCTACGACGGAGATCCCCGCCGGGGCGGCGCGTCGGCGATCCTGGAGGTCAACGGCGCCGAGGACATGCTGGGCGTGGAGGCGGGCAGCACCGGCTCGTCCGGGCTGGGCACCGGTGGGATGGCCTCGAAGGTCGAGGCCGCGCGGGTGGCGTCGTCCGCGGGCATCCCGGTGCTGCTGACCTCCGCGGCGCTGGCCGACCGCGCGCTCGGCGACGCCGACGTGGGAACCGCCTTCGCCGCGACGGGTTCGCGGCTGTCGGCCCGCCGCTTCTGGCTGGCCCACGCCGCCGACGCCAGCGGCAGGCTGTGGCTGGACGACGGCGCGGTGTCGGCGGTGGTCAAGCGGCGCCGGTCGCTGCTGGCGGCGGGCATCACCGCCGTCGAGGGCGCGTTCGACGGCGGTGACGTCGTCGAGCTGGTCGATCCGTCGGGGACGGTGACGGCCAGGGGCGTGGTTGCCTACGACGCCGAGGAACTGCCCGCGCTGATCGGGCGCTCCAGCCACGAGCTGCCTCCCGAACAGCGCCGCGAGGTCGTGCACGCCGACGACCTGGTGCCGTTGCGCTGAGACCCGGCCGCGACGCCGGCCGGTGGCCCGCCCGCGCTCCGTATGCTCTGGCCATGGCCAGCGATCACGTCGCGGAGTTCGAAGCGCACCGGCCGAGGCTTTTCGCTGTCGGCTACCGCCTGCTCGGGTCGGCGGCCGAGGCCGAGGACCTGGTGCAGGAGACCTTCCTGCGCTGGAACGACGCCGATCGCGACGTCATCCGCACGCCCGCGGCGTGGCTGACGAAGGTGCTGACCAACCTGTGCCTCAACCGGCTCGCGTCGGCGCGGTCCCGGCGCGAGGACTACATCGGGATCTGGCTCCCGGAGCCGGTCATGACCGACGACTCCGCGCTCGGCCCACTGGACACCGCTGAGCGGCGCGAGTCGGTGTCGCTGGCGATGCTGGTGCTGCTGGAGAAGCTGACCCCGGCCGAACGCGCGGTCTTCGTGCTGCGCGAGGCGTTCGGCTACCGGCACCGCGAGATCGCCGAGATCCTCGACATCACCGAGTCGAACTCGCAGCAGGTCCACCGCCGTGCACAGGCGCACCTGCGGGAGCGGCCGCGCTTCGACGCCTCGGGCGATCAGCAGCGCCGGATCGCCGAACTGTTCCTCGACGCCGCCCGCGGTGGCGACCTACCGGCGCTGGAACGCCTGCTCGCCGACGACGTCGTGTCCTCCGCCGACGGCGGTGGCGTGGCGGGCGCGGCGCGCAACGCCATCCGCGGCGCGAGCCGGGTCGCGCGCTACTTCGCCGGTTTGCTGGACGTGCCGCTGCCTGGGCTGGAGTTGCGGGTCGTGGAGCTCAACGGCCAGCCGGGAATGCTCGCCGTGGTCGGCGACGCCTTGATCAGCGTGACGGTCGTCGAGGCCGGCGATGACCGCGTGCGACGCATCTACAACGTCCTCAACCCCGACAAGCTGCGGTTCCTCGCCGCGCAGTGCGGGCTGGTCGCGCGCAACTGGAGGCAGGTGATCGAGGACACGTCCGGTTCCGTCATGGAACTGCGTGCTGCCCGGTTCAGGGAGTGACATCGACTGGGCAGAACGGGGATGGACGATGACTCACCGGATCGTGGTGCTGGGCGCGGGTTACGCGGGACTGCTGGCCGCCCGCCGGATCGCCGACGGCGTCGACGCGCGGGTCACGCTGGTCAACGCCGCCGACGAGTTCGTGGAACGGGTGCGCCTGCACCAGGCCGCCGCCGGACAGCGGCTGAACCGCTGGCCGCTGGAAGACATCGTGCGCGAGGCGGGAATCGAGCTGGTCGTGGGCCGGGTCACCGGCGTCGACGCGGAGCGGCGCGAGGTCGTGGTCGACGGAGGCCACGTCCTCGGCTACGACAAGCTGGTCTACGCGCTGGGCAGCCACGCGGACGTCGAGAGCGTGCCCGGAGTCGCGCGGCACGCTCTGGCGGTGGCGACCGCGACCGACGCCGCGGAACTCCGGCTGCGGGCGGCCGAGCTCGCCGCCCGCGGTGGCGTTCTCGGCATCGTCGGTGGTGGCTCGACCGGGATCGAGGCCGCCACCGAACTCGCCGAGACCTATCCGGACCTGCGGGTCCGGTTGCTGGCGGGACCGGAACCGCTGGGCTGGTTGTCGCCGAAGGGCAGGGCGCACGTGCGCCGGGTGTTCGACCGGCTGGGCATCGAATCCACGCCTGGCGCGCTGGTTTCGGAGGTCCGCGAGGACCGGATCGTGCTCGCCGACGGCTCGGACGTCGACGTCGACGCGACGCTGTGGAGCGCGGGCTTCCGCGTTCCCGGGTTCGCGACCGAGGCCGGTCTGGAATGCGACGGCAGCGGCCGGATCCGGGTCGACGCCTCGATGCGCTCGGTCTCGCACCCCGACGTCTACGCCGTCGGCGACGCGGCGAGGGCGCGGGCGCACGGCGGACCCGAGCTGCGGATGTCGTGCGCGGCGGGGCTGCCGATGGCGGGCCGGGCGGCCCGGTCGATCATCGCCGAGCTGACCGGCGACACCCCGAAACCGCTGCGCTTCCGCTACTACAACCTGTGCATGAGCCTGGGGCGCCGGGACGGCCTGATCCAGTTCGTGCACGGCGACGACACCCCGCGCAACGCGGTGCTCACCGGCCGGACCGCGGCCCGCTACAAGGAGACCATCGTGCGGGGCGCCGCGTGGGTGGTGCGGCGCAGCCCGTACGTCGGCCGCCGCGGGAAGCCCGTGCCCGGTGGCTCGCTCGCGGTGTGAGCGCTCAGCGCAGCTCGGTGCCGCGGGTCTCCGGCAGGGTGAGGATCACCAGGAACGCCACCGCGGCACCGGTCGCGATGTACCAGAAGAACAGGGTGGACGCGTCGAACGCCGCGAACGCCTGGATCACCAGCGGCGCGGTGCCGCCGAAGATCGCCACGGTCAGGTTGTACCAGGCGCCGATGCCCAGCCCGCGCAGCTCGGTGGGGAACAGCTCGGACATGATCGCCGGCGCGATCGAGGTCATCGCGGTGTAGAGCCCGATCCCGACGCAGAAGACGACGAGCAGACCACCGAGCCCGGGCCGCACCAGCGTGGACAGCGGCACGATCAGCACGGCGGTGGCCGCCGACCACACCAGCAGCTGCGGCTTGCGGCCGTAGCGGTCGGAGAGCACGCCCATCGGGTACTGCAACGCGACGAACAGCACGGTCGCCACCGAGAGCGCGAGGAAAACGTCGGTCGCGTCGGCGTGCCGGGTCTTGACCGCGAACGGGGTGAGCGCGCTGAAGAACGTGTAGTAGCACAGCGTCGAGAGCATGCTGAACCCGATGAGCTGGCCGACAGCCTTCGGGTGCTCGGTCAGCGTCAGCAGCAGCGGGTTCTTCAGCGCCTTGGCCTTGGGCTGGTTCACCTCGAACTGCTCGGTCTCCTCCAGCGCGCCGCGCAGCCACATCCCGACCAGTCCGAGAACACCGCCGAGCACGAACGGGATGCGCCACCCGAACTCGGTGAGCTGCTGCTCGGTGAGCACGCTGGTCAGCAGGTAGCCCAGCAGCGAGGCCACCAGCAGCGCGGTGCCGGTGGAGATGTAGAAGAACGACGAGTAGCGGCCGCGGCGGTCCGGCGGCGCGATCTCGGCGAGGTAGGCCGAGGCGTTGGAGACCTCGCCCCCGAGCGAGACGCCCTGCCCGATCCTGGCCAGCACCAGCAGGATCGGCGCCGCCCACCCGATCACGTGGAAGCTCGGCAGCAGCCCGATGATCAGCGAGCCGCCGGCCATCAGGCCGATGGTCAGCAGCATGGCCGGTTTGCGCCCTCGCAGGTCGGCGAACCGGCCGAGCAGCCAGCCACCCAGCGGGCGGAAGAAGAACGCGAGCGCGAAGGTCGCCAGCGTGTTGATCAGCGCGAGTTCGCCGGGGAAGAACGCGGCGGCGAAGTACACGCTGAACGCCGTGTAGACGGTCCAGTCGTACCACTCGATCGCATTGCCGATGCTCGCCGCGACGAGCTTGCGCATCGGAAGCCGGTGGCGCTCGGCCTGGGCGGTCGCGTACTCGGGCATGGGGGCCTCCGAGCGTCGTCGCCGATCCGACGACGAACATCGAACTGATGAGCGTCGTCACAGTACGCAGGAGGACACCGGAAAGCCAAGACCGTCGCACATCGCGGATTCCGGGGCGGCGGGTCCGAAATGGACCGGTGCGGCGGTGATGTGCCGGATCAGGTGCGCGGACGCCGGATGCCGGCGAGCTCGCCGGTCACCGGGTGCGTACGAGCGCGCGGGTCATTCGACCCACGCGAGCGCGTGGGTCATTGGATGCCGGCGAGGACGCGGGCGACCTTGTTGCACTCGCGGCAGGTGTTCCACAGCCAGGCGTGCTCGGAATCGTCCACTTTGATGGACGTGCCGCACAGGGTGTTGACGCGCGTTTCGTCGGTGAACCCGCCGCGGGGGCGGCTCTGGAGAGTCGCATGGCGCAGCCCGTCGCCTGGTTGCCAATGGAACGGGTGGGGCACGCTCGATCACCGCCTGCACGCGAGCCTGGATCGGTACCGGCAGAACCGACCGGCGCACCGACTGCGGGCGCGCTGGTACGCAGAACTGAACGGACCGTGATTTCGCCTTGTTCCGTGGAACGATTCTCACTCTGCCGTTTCATGAAACATTGGTCAATTACCGCTACGGGTGATGCCCGGGCGGGGGAACCCTTTCTAAGATTCCTGCATGGTCAGAAGTGGCGCCGGGAGCCCGAAAGCTCGAGCGCTCGGGGCTGAACTGCGGGAATGCCGGGACAAGGCCGGCATGACCGTGCGTGCGCTGGCGCGGCGGCTGGGCATCGCGCACGTGCGGGTCGCCCGCTACGAGAGCGGAACCAGCGTGCCCGCGGCCGACGAGGTGGCCGGCTACCTCACCGCCGCCGGTGTCAAGGGCGGCGAGCGCGAACGCATCCTGCGGCTGGCCCGCGAGGTCGGCGAACCGAGCTGGCTGACCTGCCGGGTGCCCGGGGTGCGGCCGGAGCTGACGACGCTGATCGAGTTCGAGCGCACCGCCACCGAGATCACCAACCTGTCCCCCATGCTGATCCCGGGGCTGCTGCAGACCGCCGACTACGCCCGCGCGCTGATGACCGACCTGCCGCCTGGCGAGGTCGAGAAGCGCGTGATGCTGCGCGTCGGCCGTCGCGACGTGCTAACCCGCGGCGACGCCCCGCGGCTGACCGCGTTCGTGCTGGAGGCGGCGTTACGCGAGCCGATCGGCGGCCCCGGGGTCATGGCCGAGCAGCTCGGGTTCGTCGCCGAGATGGCCCGCAGGCCCAACGTCGAGGTCCGGGTACTGCCCTCCGGGGCGCGTTCGCTGCACGCCGGTCACGCCGGGCCGTTCGTCCTCTTCGAATTCCCGAAAGCGGCTCCGATAGTCCATCTGGAGCATTACAGTTCCGCCGCCTTTCTGTATGGCGCAAGGGATGTGCAGGCCTACCAACAGGCTCGCGATAACCTCCGCACCGTGGCGATGAGCCAACCCGAGTCACTTCAGGTGCTCGGTGCGTGTGCAGAGGAAATGGAGAATCGCGAATGACGTTGCGCCCCACCGGTTGGCGGAAGTCCTCCCACTCGGCAAGGCACACCGACTGCGTCGAGGTCGGCCGGGTACGCGGCGGTGCCGCCGTGCGGGACTCGAAAGACCGGGCCTCGCGGTACTTCGCCGCGTCGGACACCCAGTGGCGGTCGTTCGTCGTGGCCGTGAAATCAGGCCGGTTCGATTTCTGAGCCGAATTCACGCCGCTGTCCCCGCGGCGTCCTGGTTCGGCGGATTCGGAACTGATTCGCATTCATTCGGCGAATCCCGGCAATTCCCCCGGAAACCGTGCGCCGCCCCGTGGTGGAGAATATCCCCGCGGGGCGGCACACCGGATTTTTCAGCCAGTCGTCGCCAGCGCGAACGGCAGCACCGCCGGGGCGCCGGCCTCGCGGAGCAGCCTGCCGGCGATCGTGGCCGTCCAGCCGGTGTCGGCGTAGTCGTCCATCAGCAGCACCGGGCCGTCGAGCGCGGACAGCCGCGCGGCGAGCTCCTGCGGTACCCGGAACTGCTGCCACAGCGCGGCGATCCGTTGGGCGCTGTTGGTGGCCCGCTGCGGTCGCGTGGCGGGGTTGGTGGCCACCTCGCCGAGCAGCGGCAGCCTGCCGATCTCGGCGATCCGCGAGGCCAGGCTGCGCACCAGCTTCGGCCGGGTCCGGGAACCCAGTGCGACCACGCCGGCCGGCCGCTGCGCCCAGTCCCACGCCGCCAGCACCTGCACGCAGGCGTTGAACAGGTCCTCGGGCAGCTCCTGGTCCGGTGCCGAGGTGGCGAGGAGCTCGCGCAGCCGGTTGCCCCAGCCGATGTCGGTCAGCCTGCCCACCGCCCGGCCCTGCCCGGTGAGCTCGTCGGCCCGCAGCTTCCCCGAGACCGGCACGCCCAGCGCTTCCATCCCGGTCGGCCACATCTTGCGCGGCGACAGCTCGACTCCCGGCCTGCGCAGGCGCTCCCCGGCCTGCTCGACGGCCCGCTCGTCGACCTCGGCGGAGTAACCGGCGCCGGTGCAGTTGTCGCAGCGCCCGCAGGGTTGTGCGCCCGGGTCGTCGAGCTGGCGGCGCAGGAACTCCATCCGGCAGCCGGAGGTGGCGAGGTAGTCCAGCATCGCCTGCTGCTCCGCTCGGCGCTCGGCGTTGATGCGCTCGTAGCGTTCGGCGTCGTAGGACCACGGCTGGCCGGTGGCCTCCCAGCCGCCCTTGACGCGGCGCACCGCGCCGTCGACGTCGAGCACCTTGAGCACCATCTCCAGCCGGGTGCGGCCCAGCTCGACGCGCGGCTCCAGCGCCGCGGTGGACAGCGTCCCGCCGGCTTCGGCCAGCGCGTCGAGGATCGCGCGCACGGTCGACTCCGGCGGGAAGGCCAGCGACGCGAAGTACGACCAGATGTCCTGGTCCTCGGGGCCGGGCAGCAGCAGCGCGTCCGCCCGCCGCACGCCGCGGCCCGCGCGGCCGATCTGCTGGTAGTAGGCGATCGGCGACGACGGCGCCCCCAGGTGTGCCACGAAACCGAGGTCGGGCTTGTCGAAGCCCATGCCCAGCGCGGAGGTCGCCACCAGCGCCTTGACCCGGTTCGCCAGCAGGTCCTCCTCGGCGCGCTGCCGTTCGGCGGGGTCGGTGCGCCCGGAGTAGGAGGCCACCTCGTAGCCCTGGTCGCGCAGGTAGCCTGCGACCTCCTCGGTGGCCGCGACGGTCAGCGTGTAGATGATCCCCGAGCCCGGCAGGTCGCCGAGCCTGCTGGCCAGCCAGCCCAGCCGCGCCTGCGCGGTCGGCAGCCGCACCACGCCCAGCCGGAGGCTCTCGCGGTCCAGGCTGCCGCGCAGCACCAGCGTCTCCTGCGGGTCGGAGAACTCGCCGCCGACTCCGAGCTGCTCGGAGACGTCGGTGACCACGCGGTCGTTGGCGGTCGCGGTGGTGGCCAGCACCGGCACGCCTTCGGGCAGCTCGGTGAGCAGGGTCCGCAGACGCCGGTAGTCGGGGCGGAAGTCGTGGCCCCAGTCGGAGATGCAGTGCGCCTCGTCGACCACCAGCAGCCCGGCGTTCTGGGTGAGCTCGGGCAGCACGTTGTCGCGGAAGTCGGGGTTGTTCAGCCGCTCCGGGCTCACCAGCAGCACGTCGACGTCGCCGACGACGACCTGCTCCTCGATCGCCGCCCATTCCTCGGGGTTGGCGGAGTTGATCGTCACCGCGTTGACCCCGGCAGCGGCGGCGGCCTCCACCTGGTTGCGCATCAGCGCCAGCAGCGGCGACACGATGACCGTCGGACCCTCGCCGAGCTCGCGCAGCAGGGCGGTGGCCACGAAGTACACGGCGGACTTCCCCCAGCCGGTGCGCTGGACGACCAGCGCGCGGCGGCGTTGCAGCACGAGCGCGCGGATCGCGTTCCACTGGTCGTCGCGCAGCGCGGCTTCGGGACCGGCCAGGGCGCGGAGTCGTTCTTCGGCGAGTTCGCGCAGGGCGTTTTCGTCCACGCCCGATTCCTACCGGACGCCTCCGACGCGCCTGCCGCCGCCCATCGCATGGCGCTCCTGCTCGGACCGGTCGTGGCCGATGGGTCCCAGATGACGGGAGGACTAACCTGGGGACGTGACCACGAGCACGCAAACCCCCACCACGAAGGCCCAGGGCGAGGAGCTGCGCGAGCAGGTCCTCGCGGCGGCCCGCCGGGCCAGGCAGGCCGCCGCGGAGCTGGCCGTGGCGAACCGGGGCACCAAGGACTCCCTGCTGCACGACATGGCCGACGCGCTGGTGCGGCGTGCGCCGGAGATCATCGCCGCCAACGACCTCGACGTGGCCGCGGGCCGCGAGGCCGGACTGGCCGAGGGCATGATCGACCGGCTGCGCCTGGACGACGACCGGATCGCCGGGATGGCCGACGGACTGCGCACCGTGGCGGGCCTGCCGGACCCGGTCGGCGAGGTGCTGCGCGGGCACGTGCTGCCCAACGGTCTGCAGCTCCAGCAGGTGCGGGTGCCGCTGGGCGTGGTCGGCATCGTCTACGAAGGCCGTCCGAACGTGACGGTGGACGCGGCCGGGCTGACCCTCAAGGCGGGCAACGCGGTGCTGCTGCGCGGCTCGTCCTCTGCTGAGCAGTCCAACACCGTGCTCGTCTCGATCCTCACCGACGTCGTCGTCGAGCACGGGCTGCCCGCCGAGTCGGTGCAGCTGCTGCCGTGCCACGACCGCGCCTCGGTGCGCTACCTGATCACCGCGCGCGGGCTGGTCGACGTGGTCATCCCGCGCGGCGGCGCGGGCCTGATCTCGGCGGTTGTCGAGCAGGCGACCGTGCCCGCGATCGAGACCGGCATCGGCAACTGCCACGTCTACGTCGACGCCAAGGCCGACGTGGACACCGCGCTGCGCATCCTGCTCAACTCCAAGGCGCGCCGGGTCAGCGTGTGCAACGCCGCGGAGAACCTGCTGGTGCACCAGGACATCGCCGCGGAGTTCCTGCCGCGCGCGCTGTCCGAACTGCACTCGGCCGGGGTGACCGTGCACGGCGACGAGCAGGTCGCCGGGGTTGGCGGCCCCAACGTCGTGCCCGCCACGGCCGAGGACTGGGACACCGAGTACCTCTCGCACGACATCGCCGCCGCGGTCGTGGAGTCGCTGCCCGCCGCGGTCGAGCACATCCGCGCCCACGGCTCCGGCCACACCGAGGCGATCGTCACCGACGACGTGCGCGCGGCCCGGCAGTTCAGCGCCCAGGTCGACGCGGCCGCGGTCATGGTCAACGCCTCGACGGCGTTCACCGACGGCGGCGAGTTCGGGATGGGCGCCGAGATCGGGATCTCCACCCAGAAGCTGCACGCGCGCGGCCCGATGGGCCTGCCCGAGCTGACCTCGACCAAGTGGCTGGCCTTCGGCGACGGGCACGTGCGGGGCTCGGGCACCTCCGGCGTGGCCGGCTGAAGGACGAGCCATGTCCGCCAGCCCGCGCCGGCGGCGCGACTCCGCGGCGACCCGCGAGGCTCTGCTGCGCGCGGCCGCGGAGCTGTTCGCCGAGCGCGGGTTCGAGCAGGCGACGGTCCGCGACGTCGCCGCCCGCGCGGGTGTGAACCAGGCGCTGCTGTTCCGCTACTTCGGCTCCAAGCAGGAGCTGTTCGCCGAGGTCCTGGCCAGGGACAGCCGCGGGATGCTCGACGAGCCCGTCGAGGAGCTGCCAAGGCGGCTGCTGGAGGCGGTGCTGGCCGCCCGGCACACCGGCGAGGACCATCCGTTCGCGGCGATGCTGCGTTCCTTCAGCGACGAGCGCGCGGCGCAGCTGCTCCGCGAGGAGCTGGGCAGGCGCTACGTCGCGCGGCTCAGCGAGCTGAGCGGTGCCGACGACGCCGAGCTGCGCGCCGAGATCGTGCTGGCCTGCGTGTTCGGCCTGGGGCTGGCCAGGTCGGTGCTGCGCAGCCCGGCGCTGGTCGAGGCCGCGCCGGAGGCGGTCGCCGAGCACATGGTGCGTGTGGTCGAGACCCTGCTCGGTGACGGGCGGTCCTGACCCGCTGCTCGGTTCGGGTACTCATCCGTGCGCGCGGGGACGGGGCCGGAGTAACTTGTAAGCAGTTGCTTACATAACTGGGAGCCCAGCATGCCCGAGCCGAGGCCCTACCCGTTCAGCGCCCCCGAGCGGCTGAACCTCGACCCCTTCTACGCGCGGCTGCGCGCCCAGGAGCCGATGTCGCGGGTGAAGCTGCCCTACGGCGAGGCCGCGTGGCTGGCGACCAGGTACGAGGACGCCAAAGTGGTGCTGGCCGACCCCAGGTTCAGCCGCGCCGCGGTGCTGGAGAAGGACGAGCCGCGGATGCGCCCGGGCATGACCGGCGGCGGCATCCTGAGCATGGACCCGCCGGACCACACGCGGCTTCGCAGGCTGGTGGCCAAGGCGTTCACCCAGCGCCGCGTCGAGCGGCTGCGGCCGCGCACCCAGGAGATCGCCGACGGCCTGGTGGACCGGATGATCGAGCACGGCTCGCCCGCCGACCTCGTCGAGGAGTTCGCCCTCCCGCTGCCGATCACCGTCATCTGCGAGCTGCTGGGTGTGCCCTACGAGGACCGGGAGGACTTCCGGGAGTGGTCGGACGCCTTCCTGTCGACCACGAAGCTGACTCCCGAACAGGTCGTCGACTACATGGACCGGATGTTCGGCTACATGGCGGGGCTGATCGCCAAGCGCCGGGTGGACCCGCAGGACGACCTGATGAGCGCGCTGATCGAAGCCCGCGACGAGCACGACAAGCTGACCGAGCAGGAGATGGTCCAGCTCGCGGCGGGCATCCTGGTCGCGGGCCACGAGACCACCGCGACGCAGATCCCGAACTTCGTCTACGTCCTGCTCACCCACCCGGACCAGCTCGCGGGCCTGCTCGCCGACCTCGACGCCCTGCCCCGCGCCGTCGAGGAGCTGACCCGCTACGTGCCGCTCGGCGTCGCGGCGGTCTTCGCCCGCTACGCGGTGCAGGACGTCGAGCTCGGCGGCGTCACGGTCCGCGCCGGGGAACCGGTGCTGGTCAGCGCGTCGTCGGCGAACCGCGACGAGTCGGTCTTCGACGAACCCGACCGGCTCGACCTGACCCGCGAGAACAACGCCCACATCGGTTTCGGGCACGGACCGCACCACTGCCTCGGCGCCCAGCTCGCCCGTCTGGAGCTCCAGGTCGGCCTGCGCACGTTGCTGACCCGCCTGCCAGGGCTGCGGTTCGCCGGCGGCGAGGACGACGTGGTGTGGAAGGAGGGCATGCTCGTGCGCGGCCCTTCGAAGCTCGAGGTGGCGTGGCAATCTGAATGAGTGAATCGGCTGCACGGGGATCGCGCGGTGAGGCAAGATCGTTCGGGATCTCCCCGACGAAGGACGGCAGCATGGCTTGGTTGGTCGAGTTGGACGGCGACACCTGCATCGGCTCGGGCATGTGCATCGGGACCGCCCCCGATCATTTCGACACCGACGAGAACGGGTTCTCCTGCGTGCTGAATGAGCGGGTGGAGCCGGCCGACGCGGTGGTGGACGCGGCGGAGTCCTGCCCGGTCGAGGCGATCAAGGTTCGCGACGCCGAGACCGGCGAGGTGCTGGCTCCGCTGGAGTGATCGCCGACACTATCGCGCGCGAGGGCGAGCGCCCCCGCGCGAGGACGTCGTAGGCTGTCCAACCATGTCTCGTCGGCGCCGCATCGGTGTCATGGGTGGCACCTTCGATCCGATCCACCACGGCCACCTGGTCGCGGCCAGTGAGGTCCAAGCGCAGTTCGGCCTCGAGCAGGTGATCTTCGTGCCGACCGGCCAGCCGTGGCAGAAGACCCACGAGGTGGTCAGCCCGGCCGAGGACCGCTACCTGATGACCGTGGTCGCCACCGCCTCCAACCCCCGGTTCCAGGTCAGCCGGGTCGACATCGACCGCGCCGGGCCCACCTACACCGCCGACACGCTGGCCGACCTGCGCGCCCTGTACCCGGAAGCCGAGCTGTACTTCATCACCGGGGCGGACGCGCTGGAGCAGATCCTGTCCTGGCACCGGGTGGACGAGCTGTTCGAGCTGGCGCACTTCATCGGCGTCACCCGGCCCGGCTACCAGCTGGCGGGCGAGCACCTGCCCAAGGGCGCGGTGTCGCTGGTGGAGATCCCGGCGATGGCGATCTCCTCCACCGGCTGCCGCCAGCGCGTCCGCGCCGGCCTGCCGGTCTGGTACCTCGTGCCGGACGGGATCGTCCAGTACATCGCCAAGCGCGGCCTGTACCGCGAGGAACCCGACGGCCCGGCGTTGCAGTGGGGCCCGTCAGGCTCGTCGGACTTGTAGTCGCGACCTGCCTCGCGGCTCGCTCCGGCGGGCCGGAACGAGCCGCGAACCGTCAGATCACGGGAACCAGTCGATGGCACCGCGGCGCGGCCGACCCAGCCGCGGTCCGTGGGCACCCATTCGTTCTCCGCGGGCTGTCCGGGCGCGCAGACGTACCAGCCGCCGAGCACCCTGCCCCCGCAGTTCTGGTGCGTGCAGACGAAGTGCTCCCCGTCGCGGATGGTCGCGTTCACCGGTGTGTTCACGTCGGTGCCCTGGCGCGTTTAGCGTTCCGAAGCTCGGCGCCATCCCGTAGTGGAAGCCGTGCGGTTCCACGTCCGCCGCCGCGGTCTGCCCCGTCGCGAGCACGGCGGCCAGCGTCAGAGCGACGCCCTCAGTCCGGTGATTGGCTTGAGCCGCACCGATTCCCCCAAGGTTCGTTGCGTCTGCTTACCGCGAAGCACGCTACGAAGCTCCAGCGAGGCATGGCGTCGTTCCTCGGCTTGTCAACCCCCATGGAGCAATCCCCGCCGGGTTGATGTTGTCGTGCTCGCAGGGCATGACGGCGCGGCTGGTCGTAGCGTGGTAGCTCCAGGCGGACCGGGGGACAGGCGGGACCCGCACCGGCTCGTCCGTTCGACATCGCCGTCCGAAGACGCACGGAGGAGGAGAGGGTCATGGCCACCAAGCAGCGGAAGTCGACGACCGTGGAGATGCCGGGTGTGACGGCCGAGGTCCGCCAGCCCGACCACTACATCCCCACCCGCGACGACCTGACGGGCGCGGCGAACGCCGTCCGCTCCTACCTGCCCTCCGGCCGGACGATGGCCTTCTACGGTGGTCTCGGAGCGCTGGCCGCGCTCTCGATGATCGAATGGCCCGTGGCGGCCGCGATCGGTCTCGGGGTGGCGGTGTCCCAGAGCGGCGGCTCGCAGGAGAAGCAGGGTTCCTGAAACGTGCCGAGGTGAGTGCATGGTGACGCCCGGGCCGAGAATCCCGGACGAGGTCCGCGGCGAGGTCGAACTCCTGTGGGAATACCACGATCTGCGGCACGATCTGCGGCCGTGCGATGTCGGCGTCGGCCTGGGCTGCCACGACATCGGCGTCGCCGAGCAGGTCGTGGACCTCTACCACGCGGGCTACTTCCCGCTGATCGTCTTCACCGGCGCGAACGCGCCGACCACCGTCGAGCGGTTCCCCCGCGGCGAGGCCGTGCACTACCGGGAGCGCGCGATGGAGCTCGGGGTTCCCGACCCCGCGATCGTCGTCGAGCCCAGGGCCACCAACACCGGCGAGAACATCGAGTTCACCCGGCATGTGCTCGCCGCACGAGGTGTGGAAGTCCGTTCGCTGCTGCTGGTGTGCAAGCCGTACCAGCAGCGCCGCGCCTACGCCACGGCCAAGCACATCTGGCCTGGCGTCGAGATCGTGTGCGGTGCGCGGCGCCTCCCGCTCGACGACTACGTCGAGTCGATCGGTGACGCTCGGCGGGTGATCGACATGCTCGTCGGCGACACCCAGCGCATCACCCTCTACGCGCAACGGGGCTTCGCCGCGGCCCAGCACGTGCCGCGGGAGGTCGACGCGGCCTGGCGGCGGCTCGTCGACGCGGGCTACACCAGCAGGCTCGTCCGTGACTAGCGTCTCCCGTGCGGTGGACCCGGCGTGCGTTGCGTCACCCAGCGTTGCGGTGCGAGGGCTGAACCACCCGGTGCGGGGCTTGGCCGAGACGAGCAGGTGAGACCCCGGACGGGTGGAATCGCTATCCTCTAGCCGGCGTGGGTAGACCATCGTGCCCACCCGAGAGGAGTGACGTGGCAGCCACTGAGGACGCCCGCAGGCTGGCCCTGGTAGCGGCGCAGGCGGCGGCGGACAAGAAGGCCACGGACGTGGTCGTGCTCGACGTGTCCGAGCAACTGGTCATCACCGACTGCTTCCTGATCGCCTCGGCGCCCAATGAGCGCCAGGTGGAGGCGATCGTGGACTCGGTCGAGGAGAAGATGCGCGCCGCGGGCACCAAGCCGGTCCGGCGCGAGGGGGCCCGCGAGGGCCGCTGGGTCCTGCTCGACTTCGTCGACGTCGTCGTGCACGTCCAGCACGCCGACGAGCGCGCTTTCTACGGCCTCGAGCGGCTGTGGAAGGACTGCCCCCGCATCCCGTTCGAGGACCGCACCGGCCCGCCCGCCGAACCCGAGGACGAGAGCGGTCCGGCGTGACGCTGGACAGACTGCTGCTCTGGAGGCACGGCGAGACCGACTACAACGCGGCCGGCCGGATCCAGGGCCATCTCGACAGCTCCCTGACCGAGACCGGCCAGGAGCAGGCCCGGCGCGCCGCACCGGTGATCGCCGCCTTCCAGCCCGAAGTCGCGCTCAGCTCGGACCTCAACCGGGCCAGGTCGACCGCTGCCGAGTTCACCGAGGTCAGCGGCATGCCGGTGCGCCTGGACAAGCGCCTGCGGGAAACCCACCTCGGGGAGTGGCAGGGGCTGAGCGGAGCCGAGGTCGAACACGGCTGGCCGGGTGCGATGAGCACCTGGCGCTCGACGCCGACCTGGGCCCCGCCGGGCGGCGAGTCCAGGGTCGAGGTCGCCGAGCGGGCGCTGGAGGTCGTCGACGAGCTTGACCTCACCTACTCCGGCACCGCGCTGCTGTGCGCGCACGGCGGTCTGATCACCGCGCTCACCGCCCGGTTGCTGTCGTGGCCGATCGAGCTCTGGCCTGGCCTGGGCGGCATCGCCAACTGCCACTGGGTGGTCCTCGCGCGGCGCAGCAGCAGCGACCACCGCTGGCGGCTGATGACCTACAACGGCGGCGTCGCCGGATGACCTGCGCGGTATGACCGCCCTCGGCGATTAGGGTTGCGCCGTGTCCATTGCAGTCGTCACCGACTCCACGGCGTACCTGCCGCCGGGTTACGCCGAGCGGTACGCGGTGCGCAGCGTCGGCCTGCACGTGAGCGTGGACGGCGCGGGGTCGGTCGCCGAGTCCGGTTTCGGGCCGGGTGAGCTGGCGCGCGCCTTCGACCGCAAGCACCGGGTGACGACCTCCGGTGCGACGCCCGCGGAGCTGGCCAGGGCGTATCGCGCGGCCCTCGACGCGGGAGCCGAAGGTGTGGTCTCGGTGCACCTGTCCAGGCGCCTGTCGGGCACCTGGGACGCGGCCAGGCTGGCGGCCCGCGATGTCGACCCGCAGCGGGTGCGCGTCGTCGACTCCCGGTCGACCGCGATGGGCTTGGGCTTCTCGGTCCTGGCGGCGGCCGCATGCGGAGAGTCCGGCGGTGACCTGTCCGCGGTGGAGGGCAGCGCGGCCTTGGCAGCCGAACGCACGACCACTCTGTTCTCGGTGCAGACGCTGGAATACCTGCGCAGGGGAGGCCGCATCGGCGCCGCCACGGCCCTGCTGGGAACGGCCCTGGCGATAAAGCCGCTGCTGCACGTCCACGAGGGCCGCATCGAGGCGCTGGAGAAGGTTCGCACCACCACCCGCGCGATGACCCGCCTACTCGAGGTCGCGTGCCGCGCGGCGGGTTCCGGCCCGGTGGCCGTGGCGGTGCACCACCTCGCCGCACCGCAGCGGGCGGAGCAACTCGCGGCGAAGCTCCGCGACCAGCTCCCCGAGGCGGAACTGGTGGTCTCGGAGGTCGGCGCGGTGATCGGAGCCCACATCGGCCCGGGAGCCGTCGGCGTCGTCGTCCTGCCAGGCGGCTGGCAGAACCCGCGCTGACCCGGCAGGCGCCACCGCCTGCCACTGGCTGCCTCGGTTGGCCGACCCCTGCACTGGCGGCCTCGCCTCGCCGACCGCCGCGCTGGCCGCATCGCCTCGCCAGCCCCTGCGCTGCCCGTGTCATTTCGCCGACCGCTGCACTGGCGGCCTCGCCTCGCCGACCGCTGCGCTGGCCGCATCGCCTCGCCAGCCCCTGCGCTGCCCGTGTCATTTCGCCGACCGCTGCACTGGCGGCCTCGCCTCGCCGACCGCTGCGCTGGCCGCATCGCCTCGCCAGCCCCTGCGCTGCCCGTGTCATTTCGCCGACCGCTGCACTGGCGGCCTCGCCTCGCCGACCGCCGCACTGGCCGCATCGCCTCGCCAGCCCCTGCGCTGCCCGTGTCATTTCGCCGACCGCTGCACTGGCGGCCTCGCCTCGCCGACCGCCGCACTGGCCGCATCGCCTCGCCAGCCCCTGCGCTGCCCGTGTCATTTCGCCGACCGCTGCACTGGCGGCCTCGCCTCGCCGACCGCCGCACTGGCCGCATCGCCTCGCCAGCCCCTGCGCTGCCCGTGTCATTTCGCCGAGCTGCGCTGGCTGCCTCACTGACCCTCGCACCGGCCGCGTTGCTTCGCCGACCCCTGCACTGGCGGCCTCGCCTCGCCGACCGCTGCGCTGGCTGCCTCACCGACCCTCGCGCCAGCCACGTTGCCTCGTTACCCGCTGCACTTCCCGCCTCACTTCGCCTCGCTGCGCCCGCGGTTGCCAGCGCCGTTGTTGAGCCCGAAGGACATGCGATGCGCCAACAGGCCCTGGATGCACACCTCTTCGGGTGATTTCCGCTCCGGAGTTATCCACAGTGGATTGGTTTGTCCACAGGTTCGGAATTTGCCCCTGTGCCGCGACTTCTGGCCGTCCTAGCGTCGGATGCATGTTGCGAGAACGTGCAGATGTGCTGGACATGGACAGTGACACCCTCCCCACGATCGCGCCGCAGGAGCGGTTGCGAGCGCTGCGCCTCCGAGCGCGCCAGGACGATGCCGAGCAGCGAGCTGGTCCCGGATATACCGCCGCAGATGCCAAGCCGACCCACCGCAGAGCACGGCACCGGTTGGCGGAGCGGTGGTTACCGGCTTCCTGGTTGACATCCAATGTGGACCCGGGGCGTTCGGGGCTGCTCGCGATCACGCTGATCGGCCTGGTCGTCGCCTGTGTCATCACCTTCACCGTGTGGGCAGCTCAACCGGAGGCGGAGTCCGTGCCACCGCCACCGTTGGCGGCTCCCGTGCTCGCCGCACCGGCACCGACACCGGAGGCGTTGGTGGTCAGCGTCGTCGGGCTGGTGCCGAGGCCCGGTCTCATCGCCTTGCACACCGGCGACCGCGTCGCCGACGCGTTGGAAGGCGCGGGCGGGGCGCTGCCCGGCGCCGACATCTCCGCGCTGAACCTCGCACGGAAGGTCAGCGACGGAGAGCAGCTCTACGTGGGGGTGCCGCCTCCTCCGGAGCTCGCGACCGGCTCACCCGTCGGTTCCGCCAGGGGCACTTCCGGCAACGGCAACGACAGCAAGATCGATCTGAACACCGCGACCGAGGAGCAACTCGATGAACTACCCGGCGTTGGCGAGGTCACCGCGAAGCGGATCGTCCAGTGGCGCACGGAGAACGGCCGCTTCGCGTCGGTGGAGCAACTGCGGGAAGTCGACGGCATCGGAGACACCCGCTTCTCCCGGCTGCGCGACCTCGTGCGGGTGTGAGCCCGTTGTTCTCGGTGTCGCGGTCGTTGGAAAGGCGTCCGCTCGACCTGCGGCTCGTTCCGAGTGCGCTCTCGGTGTGGGCCGTGACGCTGGCCGGTCTGTACTGGAGCTGGGTGCCGACCGCCTCCGTGGCCTTGTCCGCGCTGTGCTTGGTGTCGCTGATCTGGGTTGTTGGCCGGGGAAGACGCTGGGCCAGTGGCGTGCTCGCTGTCCTGGCCGTCACCGCGATCGCGGCGACGGGAATGTCCTTCCGCATGCACCAGATCGACCGCCACCCCCTGCGGACGGCCGCCGACCATGGGGAACGAGTGACCGTGACCGCTGTCCTCGGGGACTCGCCGACACCTGTGGAGGGGAGTTCCTACGGAGCCCGGCGGGCGCAGGACCGGGCGTTCGTCCCGGCGGAGGTCCAGGAGGCCGAGGTTTCCGGATCTCGCTTTCGCTCCGGTGGGGACGTGGTTCTGCTCGTGCCTACGCAGTCGTGGCGCGGGCTGATCCCGGGCCAGCAGGTGACCGCCACCGGCAGGCTCGCCCCGCCGCGTCCCGGGGACACCACGGTAGCGGTGGTCCGGGTGTACGAGCCTCCCGCGAAGGTGGTCGATGCCCCGGCATGGCAGCGGACGGCCGAAGATCTGCGGGAAGGTCTCCGGCGCGCCTCGGCCTCGGTGCTGACGCCTGCCGCCGCCGGACTGCTTCCGGGTTTGGTCGTGGGGGACACCAGCGGGCTTCCTCCCGAGGTCGAGCAGGACTTCTCCACCGCCGGCCTCTCGCACGTTGTGGCGGTGTCGGGGGCGAACCTCGCGATCGTGTGCGGTGCGGTCCTCCTGCTTCTGCACGCGGTGGGTGCCGGACCGGTCCTGTCGGCGATCGGTGGCGGTGCCGCGCTGGTCGGGTTCGTCGTCCTGGCGGGGCCGGAGCCGAGCGTGCTCCGCGCCGCGGTCATGGGCATGGTCACGCTGCTTGCCCTGGTGCTCGGCCGGGAGCGCTCCGCGCTGCCTGCCCTGGCAGGCAGTGTGATCGCGTTGCTGCTGATCATGCCGCAACTGGCGGGCACGGCGGGCTTCGCGCTCTCGGTCGCTGCCACGGCCGGGCTGGTGCTGCTCGCTCCGGTGTGGGCCGGTGCGCTGCATGCGCGAGGAGTGCCGGTCGGCATCGCCGAGGCGCTGGCGGTGCCGGCTGCCGCACATCTGGTCACCGCGCCCTTGGTCGCTGCGATATCGGGCGAGGTGAGCGCGGTCGCCGTGGTTGCGAACCTGCTGGCAGGCCCCGTGATCGCCCCGGCGACGGTGTTCGGGGTGCTGGCCACCCTGGCGGCCCCGGTGTCGGGTTGGCTCTCCGAAGCCTTCGTCTGGCTGTCCTCGCCGGAGTTGTTGTGGGTGATCGCGGTGGCCGAACACGCGGCGGCCGTGCCAGGAGCGGCGATCGGGTGGCCGAGCGGCGTCGGCGGTGGGCTGCTGCTGGCGGTGGTGGCGCTCGGGCTCCTGATCGCGTTGCGGCACCGCGGGATCCGGCTGACCGCGGTGGCCGTTGTGCTCGCCCTGGGCCTCGTGCTGATCCCGACGCGCGTGCTCTACCCGCAGTGGCCCGCGCACGGCTGGTCCGTGGTCGCGTGCGACGTCGGGCAGGGCGATGGATTGGTGCTCGCCACGGGCAACCCGGGGGAGGCGGTCGTCGTCGACACGGGCCCGGACCTGGCGCTGAGTGCGGAATGCCTGCGGCGGTTGGGGGTCCGACGCGTTCCCCTGCTGGTCCTGACCCACCTGCACGCCGATCATGTGAGCGGTCTTCGCGCAGTTCTCGCGCACAGCGGTGTGGGTGCGGTCGCGATGGGAGCCTTGCGCGAGCCCGCGTGGGCCATGGGCGACATAGCGCGGGACACAAGGGCACGCGGCGTACCGATCATCGAACTGTCAGCGGGGCAGCAGGTGCGTTGGCCGAGCCTCGCGCTGGAGGTCCTCGGACCGAGAGGAGCCTTGGCACGCAGCCGGTCGGCAGACGACGCCAACGACGCGTCGATCGTGTTGATGGCGTCCACACCCGCTGGGCGGGTACTGCTCACCGGCGACATCGAGCTGTCCGGGCAGGCGCAACTGGTGGCCTCTGGGACGGATCTGCGCGCTGACGTGCTCAAGATCCCGCACCACGGTTCCCGTTACACCGCACCGCAGTTCCTGCACGCCGTCCGTCCACGGCTCGCGTTGATCAGCGTCGGCGCGGGCAATACCTACGGACATCCGAGCCCGCTCATCCTCGGCGCACTCGCCCGCGCGGGCACGACCGTCGTACGCACGGATCAGGAAGGAGACATAGCAGTGCTGCCGGGGCCGCACGGTCCCCGCACGCTCGCCCGCGGCGACCCCGTCCGCGCAGAACGCTGACCCACGCCGACGTCATCGGGAGGTGCGATCGTCACAACTGACTCTGGCGGTACTGCCAGACCATCCGAGCATGCGCTCGATCCACGCACCGCACCGGTGCGGCCGGCTCGCGTCGCGCGAGCAGAACCACACCGGTGCGCGTGAATTCGCCTCGCCCCATCCCCGGCGCCGGACGTCGCCAGGCTTGGAGATGGCCACCGAGCTGCGTGGCGCGTCAGAGACCCAGCGCGGTGTTGACCGCCTCGGTGCTCGGGGCCACGGTCGCCTTCGGGCCGACCTTGTCCTGCACCGCGTCGAGGGTCTTGAGGCCGTCGCCGGTGATCAGGAGCACGGTCTCCTGGTCCGGGTCGATCTTGCCCGCCTCGATGAGCTTCTTCGCCGTCGCCACGGTGACGCCACCGGCGGTCTCGGCGAAGATGCCCTCGGTGCGGGCCAGCAGCCTGATGCCCTCGACGACCTCTTCGTCGGTGACGTCCTCGATTGCGCCGTTGGTGCGGCGCACGACGTCGAGCACGTAGGGGCCGTCGGCCGGGGCGCCGATGGCCAGGGAGCGCGCGATGGTGTCCGGGCGGACCGGCTGCACCACGTCGTTGCCCTCCTTGAACGCCGTGGCGACCGGGGAGCAGCCGCTGGCCTGGGCACCGAAGATGCGGACCGGGCTGTCCTCGACGAGGCCGACCTGGGTCAGTTCGCGGAAGCCCTTGTCGACCTTTGTGAGCTGGGAGCCGGAGGCGATCGGGACCACGATCTGCTCCGGGATGCGCCATCCGAGCTGCTCGGCGACCTCGAAGGCCAGCGTCTTGGAACCCTCGGAGTAGTACGGCCGGACGTTGACGTTGACGAACGCCCAGTCCTCGTGCTCGGCGGCGAGCTCGGTCGCCAGCCGGTTGACGTCGTCGTAGTTGCCGTCCACCGCGAGCAGCGAGCCGTCGTAGACCGCGCTCATCAGGATCTTGGCGCGCTCGAGCGTGGACGGGACCAGCACCACCGAGTCCCAGCCGGCACGGGCCGCGGCGGCGGCGACGGCGTTGGCGAGGTTGCCGGTGGAGGGGCAGGCGAGGACCTTGAAGCCGAACTCGCGGGCGGCGGCCAGCGCCACCGCGACCACGCGGTCCTTGAAGGAGTGGGTGGGGTTGCCGGTGTCGTCCTTGATCCAGATCCGCTTGACGCCCAGCGCCTTCGCGAGCCGGTCAGCACGCACCAGCCGGGTACAGCCGGGCTCGGTGTTCGGGTGCTCGTCCACGTTGGTCGGAACGGGGAGCAGCTGCTTGTAGCGCCAGATCGAGCGGGGCCCGGCTTCGATGTCCTCGCGGCGGATGCGCCCGAAGTCGTAGGCGACCTCCAGCGGCGAGAAGTCCTCCAGCGAGACGAACTCCGGAGCCAGCGGCTGCCGGTGGCCCTCTTCCTTGGACACCAGTTCGACGGCGTTGCCGAGGTCGTAGGTCTTGTTCGCGCCGGTCGTCTGGGTGTGGGCGGCAGCGGTCATCGCGAGGTCCTCTCCTCATCTGTCCCGCGGACGGGTCGGAATTGGCACCTTTTTCGCCGGCGGCCTCGCGGAACTCGCGATACGCCGAGATGGTTGCCGGGGCTTCGCCGGGCCGTTCCCTCTGCCCCTCTGGATGAGCTATTCGGTTGTGGCGGCAACGCTACGGGACGCCCTCATCATCTGGCCAGCGCGGTCCAGCATCCGAGACCGTCACGGCCCCGTGCGACGATTTCCGCATGAGCTCACCAGCCGTCGTCCCCGACCCGCTGCACCTGATCCTCGGGGAGGAAGAACTGCTGGTCGAACGCGCGCTGTGGGCCGCGGTGGGTGCGGCGCGAGCCGCTGATCCGGAAGCCGAACTGCGCCGGGTGAAGGTGAGTGAGCTCACCCCTCCGGAGCTCGACGAGATGGTCAGCCCGTCGCTGTTCGCCGAGGGGCGCGTGGTGGCTCTGGAGGCCGCGCAGGACGCGGGCAAGGAGATCGCCGAGGCGGTGCTGTCGTACGCGCGCCAGCCTGCCGAAGGCGTGATCCTCGTCGTCGTGCACAGCGGCGGAGGGCGGGGCAAGAACGCCAAGGAGCTCCCCAACGCGTTGCGCAAGCTCGGTGCGCGGGTCACCGAGTGCAACAAGATCACCAAGCCCGCCGAGCGCGAGGCATTCGTGCGCGAGGAGGTCCGTCGGGCAGGCGGCAAGATCGACGCCTCGGGCGTGAGCGCGCTGATCGAGACCGTTGGCTCCGACCTCCGCGAGCTTTCCTCCGCGGCCTCGCAGCTCGTGGCCGACACGGGCGGCAAGGTCGACGACGCCGCCGTGCGGCGCTACCACCGCGGCCGCGCGGAGGTGACCGGCTTCGTCGTCGCGGAGAAGGCCGTCACCGGCGACCGGACCGGCGCGCTGGAGTCGCTGCGCTGGGCGCTGCAGTTGGGGGTCCCGCACGTGCTCATAGCCGACGCGCTCGCCGACGCCGTGCGGACCATCGGCCGCGTCGCGGCCGCTGGCCGCAGCGACCCCTTCCGGCTCGCCGGTGAACTGGGCATGCCGGCGTGGAAGGTCAAGAAGGCGCTCGCGCAGTCCCGGGGCTGGAGCGGCGCCACCATCGCCGATGCCCTCCAGGTGGCCGCGGCGCTGAACGCGGAGGTCAAGGGCATGGCGGCCGACGCCGACTACGCCCTCGAACGTGCGGTGCTCCGCGTGGTCGACCTGCGCGCCGCCCGCGCCGACCGCTGAGCCGGGTTTGAGGCGGCGGGTCGGTGGTCGGCTGAGACAGGTCCGCGTGCCGGTGCGCCGGGTCTACGGCCGCTGAGCCAGGTCCGACGCCTGGACGACCACCACTCGGACCGGCCACAGGCGGGCGGGATCGGGCTCAGGGCCTGGACCGCGAAAAAGGGCCTCCCCGCCCGTGTGGGAGGAGAGGCCCCTCGAGTCTGAGAAGGCTCAGAGCTGGTTGGCGCGCTTGGCCATGGCCGACTTCTTGTTGGCGGCCTGGTTGATGTGGATCACGCCCTTGCTCACGGCCTTGTCCAGAGCGCGGCCCGCCGTGGCCTGCAGCTCGACGGCCTTGGCCTTGTCACCGGCGTCAGCGGCCTCGCGGAACTTGCGGATCGCGGTCTTCAGCGAGGACTTGACGGCCTTGTTGCGCAGCCGGTTCGCCTCGTTGGTCTTGATCCGCTTCATCTGGGACTTGATGTTGGCCACTGTTGCGCCTCTTCCTAGTCTGCTTGGGGTTCGTGCCGCGCTTCTCGTGGCGCTGCCTGAGCAGCCTTCCTCCAGGGCGGAATGCCGCACGGCACGGTCGTCCATGTTAACAACGGCTGACCTGGCAGCCGGATCGGCCCACGCATGGGGAAGCGGAAGGGGCGCAGGTGGGGAGGCGCGGCTCGGGACGACGCGGGGCCCCATCGTCGGGGGCAACATCGACACGCGGGATCACACGGCGCGCGCGGGGTGCGAGCGGCGTGGGGTGCGAGCGCTGTCACATTCGGTGCTGGTCCGGCGTCGGCGCACCGTACCCGGCCATAGGCTCGAACTCGTGTTCACTGCGTTGGATTGGCCCGGTTTCGCTGACCTTTCCCTCGCGGGACTGCTCTTCCTCTGCGCGGCCGCCTTCCTGGCGGGTGCGGTCGACGCGATCGTCGGCGGCGGTGGGCTGATCCAGCTCCCCGCGATGCTGCTGCTGGTCCCCGGCGGCGAGGTGATCTACTCGCTCGCCACCAGCAAGATCGCCGCGGTCGCCGGCACCACCGCGGCCGCGCACACGTACGCGCGCAAGACGCCGATCGACTGGCGCAGTGCCCTTCCCATGGCGCTGGTGGCACTCCTCGGGTCGCTGGGCGGCGCGATGTTCGCCGACGCGCTCCCGTCGTCGGTGCTGAACATCGTGGTGCTGGTCGCCCTGGTGCTCGTCGGCATCTACACCTGGCGCAAGCCGGATCTGGGTACCGCGCACGCGCCGCGGTTCCAGGCGCGCACGCAGGTCCTGGTGATGATCGCCGGCGGCGCGGTGATCGGCTTCTGGGACGGCATCGCGGGCCCCGGCACCGGATCCTTCCTCGTCTTCCTGCTGGTCGGCCTGGTCGGTTTCGCCTTCGTCGCCGCCTCGGCCACGTCGAAGATCGTCAACGTCGCAACGAACGTCGGCGCGCTGGTGTTCTTCATCCCGGCGGGCAAGGTGCTCTGGGGGCTCGGGGTGCTGATGGCGGTCAGCAACATCACCGGCAGCGTGCTCGGCGCTCTCGTGGCCTCGCGGCGCGGGTCGGCATTCGTGCGCCGGGTGTTCCTCACCGTGGTCGTTGGCCTGGTGGCGAGCCTCGGCTGGAAGCTCGCGCTGGGCGGCTGACGGGCCGACCGGCGTCGGGTGGCGGCTCGCGCTGAGGCGGCCCTGGCCGGGGCGGAGGCAGCCGGTGGCGTCCCCGTGAGGTGCGTCGGACTGCCAGCGGCGGAGGGCGGCGGGGAGCGGACGCGGTGGCTAGTGGCGGAGGCGGCGGCCAGTGGTCGCCGTGAGGTGCGTCGAGCCGCCGGTGGCGGAGGCGGCTGCCGGTAGCGGACGCGGTGGCCAGCGGCAGACCTGGCGGCCAGTGGCCTGCCGTGAGGTGTGCCGGACTGCCGGCAGTGGGGCGGCGGCCGCTGGCGCTGCCGTGAGGTGCGCCGGGCTGCCGACGGCGGGGCCGCACCGGGGCAGTGCCGGTGCAGGACATCGGGTCAGTGCAGGACATCGAGCCGCAATTGGGCTCGCTCACCGTCGGTGAGCGCCCGTTCGGCGGTACCGCCGAACGGCCTCGCCGGGTCGCCGGGACGACGACACGCCGAAGGTCCGGCCGCGGGAATACGCGCGCGCGAGGTGTGGTTGTATAGGTCGGCCGTTTTTTGTGTTCGTGTTAGACACGCTCGCGAAAGTTGCGGGCGCGAATCTGTCCTCCTGCAAGCTGGAGAAGTTCGCCGTCTGGAATAGGCCCCGTCGGTCGCAGGGTGCGGCTGGCGGTACCCGGCATCTGTTAGGAGACAGACATGGCGCAGGGAACTGTGAAGTGGTTCAACTCGGAGAAGGGCTTCGGCTTCATCGCTCCGGACGGCGGCGGCGCTGACGTCTTCGTCCACTACTCGGCGATCGAGGGCAACGGCTTCCGGACCCTGGAGGAGAACCAGACCGTGACCTTCGAGATCACCCAGGGCCAGAAGGGCCCGCAGGCCAGCGGCGTGCGCGTGGTCTGAGTGCGGTGACGTCTCGCTGAGACGCTCGACGAGCCCCCTGCCCGGCCGGGCAGGGGGCTCGTTCGCGTCGTGATCGAGATCGCGTTCCGCGGCGCGCCCCCGCGCGGGTAGCGTCGGCCGCCGGTTGTGCCTAGGGTTCCGCTCCCGCTCCGCCACGCACCCGACAACCAGGAGCGGCGAGGACCGGTCCGAGCGGCACTGATGAGCACCGCGGGACGTGCTCACACATCTGACGGGACAAAAGCCTGGAGGAACCTCGACGTCGCGCGCCCGCGCGACGCGGAAGGGTTCCCGTGGGCCTGGTCGCCGTCCTGCTCGTCGTCGCCGCGGCATTCGCGCACGCGGGCTGGAACTTCTTCGCCAAGCGCGCCGGTTCGGGCGGTGCCGCCTTCGTCTGGCTGGGTGCCGCGTGCTCGGCGGTCCTCTACCTGCCGGTCATGGCGGTGTCACTGTGGTGGACGGGCCTGCCCGCGCCGAACATCGGACTGCTCGCCGTCGTCGTGAGCGCGCTGCTGCACGTCGGGTACTTCGTGCTGTTGCAGCGCGGCTACTCGGTGGGAGACATGTCGGTGGTGTACCCGCTGGCCAGGGGCACCGGGCCGATGCTCTCGATGGTCATCGCCGTGGTGTTGCTCCACGAACGGCCAGGGCTGCTGGGCGTGCTCGGCGGCCTGCTGGTCGTGGCGGGCGTGCTCGTCATCGGCCTCTCCGACGGGGTGCCGCGATCGGCGGCGAGTCTCACCGGCGTCGGTTTCGGCCTGCTCACCGGGGCTCTCATCGCGCTCTACACGGTCTGGGACGCCTACGCCGTCACCGCGCTGGCGCTCCCGCCGCTGCTGTTCGACTGGGCGAACAACGCCATGCGAGCGCTGGTGCTGTCGCCGTACGCGGCGCGGCAGCGGAGCGCGGTGGCCGAGATCTGGACGCGGTACCGGCGCGAGGTGCTGGCCGTGGCGCTGCTGTCGCCGCTGGCCTACATCCTGGTGCTGTTCGCCATGCGCCTCGCGCCGGTCAGCCTGGTCGCGCCCGCCAGGGAGCTGAGCATCGTGCTCGCCGGACTGCTCGCGTGGCGGGTGCTCGGCGAGGCCCAGCCCGGACGGCGGCTCGCCGGTGCGGTGGTAGTGCTCACCGGGGTGGTGTTGCTGGGCTTCGCCTGACCGCGGGAGCGGGTACAAAAAGCACATGGAGATCTTGAACAGCAGGCTGATCTTGCGCCCCCTGGACCCGGAGCGCTCGCTGCGGTTCTACCGGGACGTCCTCGGACTGGCGATCTGCCGCGAGTTCCCCGGCGGCACGGTGTTCTTCCTCGGGCAGGGCTTCCTGGAGCTCTCCGGGCAGGGGGAGCAGGGGCCGGGCCCCGACCAGGTGCTGTGGTTGCAGGTGCGCGATGTCCGGACGGAGTTCAAGCAGCTGCGCGAGCAGGGCGTGCGGGTGATCGCCGAGCCCGATCGGCGGCCGTGGGGACTCGACGAGGCGTGGATCGCCGACCCGGACGGCATGCCGATCGTGCTGGTCGAGGTTCCCGCCGACCACCCGATGCGCAAGGACGTACGCGACCTCTAGCGAATCGCGGCCGAGGATTCCGGGAGCCATGACGGTGCGCCCGCGTGCCTCGTCGCCGCCAAGGCAACGACCGGGCGCCACCTCCGGCCGCCGGGAGCCGGCGGCCGGGGGTAGCCGCCTCACACGGTCGCGCGGCGGGCTCGGAGCTGGGCCTGCGGTGGTGCGGCACGGCCCGGCGGCTCCCACGCCCAGGTCTGGACCTCGTCGAACCCCGCCTCGCGGGCGTCGCGGGACAGTCCCGCGCGTCCGCCGGGCAGCCAGCGTTCGTGCGTGGACACCAGCAGCAGTCCGCCCGGCCGCAGCACCCGGTGCAGCTCCGCCAGCGCGATCGCCCGGTCGGGCCAGAGCTGCGCGTTGTTCACCGACAGGACGACGTCGCAGGAGACGTCCGGCAGGCTGGTGTCCTCGGCCGTCGCGTCCCGCAGCTCGACCTTCCCGGCCGCGACCAGCGACGCGCAGCGCTGAGCGGCCGACCTGCGCATCCGTTCCGACGGCTCGACGCCCACCGCCCAGGCGGCCCGCTCACCCGCCGCGAGCAGGCCGACACCGGGACCGGGACCGATGACGGCCACCCGCTCGTCGCCGCTCAGCCGCGCGAGTTCCACCACCTGGAGTTCGGTGGCCGCGTTGGTGCGCGCCATGAGCACCCCGCCCAGCCTGCCGAGGATGCCGCGCGGGTGCCCGAACGCCGTGTCCAGGACATGTGTGTCGAAACCGCTCATAGCACCAGCACACACCGGCGCGGGCGCGCTCACATCGGGGAAGACCCGGAGTTGGACATCGAGCACCCGCGGTGGCGTGGGACCATGGAGTGAATCCGCACGAGCTTCCCGCACGGACCACCCGCAAGGAACACTGAGTGAGCAGCTTCGCCGACACCACGTTCACGCCCCCGGAGCGCATCCGGAACTTCTGCATCATCGCCCACATCGACCACGGCAAGTCGACCTTGGCCGACCGGATGTTGCAGCTCACGGGGGTGCTCGACGAGCGCGCCTACCGGGACCAGTACCTCGACCGGATGGACATCGAGCGCGAGCGCGGCATCACGATCAAGGCGCAGAACGTGCGGCTGCCGTGGGAGGTCGACGGCACCGAGCACGTCCTGCACATGATCGACACCCCCGGCCACGTGGACTTCACCTACGAGGTGAGCCGGTCGCTGGCGGCGTGCGAGGGCGCGATCCTGCTGGTCGACGCCGCGCAGGGCATCGAGGCGCAGACGCTGGCCAACCTGTACCTGGCGATGGAGCACGACCTGCAGATCGTGCCGGTGCTCAACAAGATCGACCTGCCCGCCGCCGAGCCGGAGAAGTACGCCGCGGAGCTCGCGCACATCATCGGCTGCGAGCCCTCCGACGTCCTGCGGGTGTCGGCCAAGACCGGCGAGGGCGTCAGCGACGTGCTCGACGAGGTCGTCCGGCAGGTGCCCGCGCCGGAGGGCGAGCACGACTCCCCGCCGCGCGCGATGATCTTCGACTCGGTCTACGACACCTACCGCGGCGTGGTCACCTACATCCGGGTCGTCGACGGCCGCATCACCCCGCGCCAGCGGATCCGGATGATGTCCACCGGCGCCACCCACGAGCTGCTGGAGGTCGGGATCATCTCGCCCGACCCGAAGGTGTCGAAGGGCCTCGGCGTCGGCGAGGTCGGCTACCTCATCACCGGTGTGAAGGACGTGCGCCAGTCCAAGGTCGGCGACACCGTCACCGCCGAGAAGGGCGGCGCGAAGCGGGCGCTGAGCGGCTACCGCGAGCCCCAGCCGATGGTGTACTCGGGCCTGTACCCGATGGACGGCTCGGACTACCCGCTGCTGCGCGAGGCGCTGGACAAGCTGCAGCTCAACGACGCGGCGCTGACCTACGAGCCGGAGACCTCCGGCGCGCTGGGCTTCGGCTTCCGCTGCGGCTTCCTGGGCCTGCTGCACCTGGAGATCACCCGCGACCGGCTGGAGCGGGAGTTCAACCTCAGCCTCATCTCGACCGCCCCGAACGTCGTCTACCACGTGCGGATGGAGGACGGCTCCGAGGAGGAGGTCACCAACCCCTCGGACTGGCCGGAGGGCAAGATCGGGGAGGTCCACGAGCCGATCGCCAAGTGCACGGTGATCGCGCCCTCGGAGTTCGTCGGCACGATCATGGAGTTGTGCCAGGGCAGGCGCGGCCAGCTCAACGGCATGGACTACCTGTCGGAGAGCCGGGTCGAGCTGCGCTACACGCTGCCGCTGGCCGAGATCGTGTTCGACTTCTTCGACCAGCTCAAGTCCCGCACCCGCGGCTACGCGTCGATGGACTACGAGGAGGCCGGGACCCAGGCGTCCAACCTGGTCAAGGTCGACATCCTGCTACAGGGCGAGCCGGTGGACGCCTTCAGCGCGATCGTGCACCGCGACGCCGCCTACGCCTACGGCACGAAGATGGCGACCAAGCTGCGCGAGCTGATCCCGCGCCAGCAGTTCGAGGTGCCCATCCAGGCTGCCATCGGCTCTCGGATCATCGCCCGGGAGACCATCCGCGCGATCCGCAAGGACGTCCTCGCCAAGTGCTACGGCGGTGACATCAGCCGGAAGCGCAAGCTGCTGGAGAAGCAGAAGGAAGGCAAGAAGCGGATGAAGACCATCGGCCGCGTCGAGGTCCCGCAGGAAGCCTTCGTCGCCGCGCTCTCGACCGACGAGGGCGGCAAGGACGACAAGGGCAAGGGCAAGAAGTAGCGCAGCGTGCTCGGCTGGTAACTCTCTGTCGGTGCCGTCTGGTTGACTTTCCGTCGATCAGAAAGGAGGGCACCATGGCAATCATGGCAGCGGAGTCCGGTTCGCACGGCATCGTCCAAGGTCGCCCGTTCACGGTGTACGACCTGGAGGCGATGCCCGATGACGGCAACCGGTACGAGCTCCTCGACGGGATGCTCCTCGTGACCCCGGCACCGGGGCTGAAGCACCAGAAGTTCGCCTACCGCTTGTACCGGATACTCGAGGACGCCGTTCCAGACCATCTCGACGTGGTGGGAGCGCCGTTTGCGGTCCGCGCATCGGTGAACACCGAGCTCCAACCGGATGTGCTGGTGGCCCGGGACGAAGACCTCACTGAGGCGAACCTGCCGGTCGCGCCAGTGCTGGCCGTCGAGGTGCTGTCGCCGAGTACGCGGCTGTACGACCTGAACTCCAAGAAGGCGGCCTACGAACGGCTCGGAGTGCAGAGCTACTGGGTGATCGACCCGGCGATCCCGCGTCTGACCGCGTTCGAGCTCGACGACTCCGGGGAGTACGAGCTGATCGCCAAGGTCAGCGGCCCGGAAGCGTTCGAAGCCGAACATCCGTTCAAGGTCCGGGTCGTGCCTGCTGAGCTGATGCCTTCGCAGCGGCGCTGACCGGGTGAACCGGCAGCCGTGGCGGCTGCCGGCTCAGCCCTGGTGGGCGTCCAGGAACGCGTAGACGTCGGCTTCGTCGACGCCGGGGAAGGTGTCCGAGGGCAGGGCGGCGAGCACGTGGGAGTGCGCCCGCGCCGAGGGCCACACCATGCCCTGCCAGCGGTTGGCCAGCTCGGCGGGCGGGCGCTGGCAGCACTCGCCGTTCGGGCAGGACGACTTGGAGTGGTTGGTGGTGTCCCGCCCGCGGAACCACCTCGACTCGGTGTAGGGCACGCCCAGCGTGATGGCGAAGTCCCGGCCCCGGCTGGGGTCGACGTGGGCGACGCACCAGTGGGTGGCGCCGGGCTTGTCGGTGTACTGGTAGTAGGTCGAGTACCGGTCGGGGGAGGCGAACACCTGCCGGCCCGCCCAGTGCCGGCACATCCGCTGGCCCTCGATCGCCCCCGACGGATCGCTGGGGAAGACCAGCCCGTCGTTCTCGTAGGCCTTGTAGATGATGCCGGTCTCGTCGTTGCGCACGAAGTGGCACACCAGGTCGAGGTACTCGGTGGCGAGGTTGGTGAAGCGGTGCGCGGCCATCTCGTAGGACACCGAGAAGACGTCGCGCAGGTCCTCCACAGCCAGGTCGCGGTCCTGCTTGGCCTGGCGCAGGAAGCTCGCCGCCGCCTTCTCCGGCACCAGCACCGCCGCGGCGAAGTAGTTGGCCTCGACCCGCTGGCGCAGGAAGTCGGCGAAGTCCCGCGGCTGGCTGTGACCGAGCGTGAGGTGCCCCAGGGTCTGCAGCAGGATCGTGCGGGGGCTGTGCATGCCCAGCGACTCCCGGCGCAGGAAGATGCGGTGGTGGCGCAGGTCGGTCACCGACCGCACCGAGCGCGGGAGGTCGTTGACGAACCGCAGCCCGTAGCCCAGGTGGGTGGCGATGGACTGGATGACGCCCTCGGACAGCGCCCCGCCGTGGTAGCCGACCTTGTCCAGGATGCCGGCCGCCGCCTTCTCGATCTCCGGGAAGTAGTTGCCGTGCTCGCGCATGGTGCGCCGCAGCTCCGCGTTGGCCTTGCGGGCCTCCTCCGGCGTGGCGACCTGCTTGTTCTCCCGCCGCTTGAGCTCGTCGTACAGGCCCAGCACGTGCTCCAGCGCCTCGGTGGGCACCCGCTTGCCCACCTTCAGCGGGGGCAGCGACAGCCGCTGGTACAGCGGGTCGAGCTGGGCCTGCTCGACCGCGATCTCCAGCTCGGCGCGCCGGTTCGGCGGCTTCTTGGACATCAGTTCATCGACCGAGCTGCCCAGCGCTTCGGCGAGCGAGCGCAGCAGCGACAGCTTCGGCTCCCGGTGGCCGTTCTCCAGCAGGGAGAGCTGCGAGGGAGCCCGGCCGACGCGTTCGCCCAGCTCGACGAGGGTCAGACCGGCCGCCCGGCGCAGGTGGCGCAGGCGTTGACCGAAGACCAGAAGGTCCTGGTCGGTAGAAAAATTACGGTCTTCTTCGGCGATGAACTCCGGCATGGGGTTGATGCTAGCAGAAATATCGCGAAATTTACCACGGAATTCTTCTACTCTTTTGGTCTTGGGCGTCCAACACTGGAGACATCACGCCGCGAGAGCCACCCTGAAAGGTGAACATCATGAGCTCCATCCGCGAGAGGGCGATCAAGGCCGCCGAGGAACTTCAGCGCGAGTGGGACACCGACCCTCGTTGGAAGGGCATCGAGCGCACCTACTCCGCCGGTGACGTCATCCGCCTCCGCGGGTCGGTGAGGGAAGAGCACACGCTGGCCCGCCAGGGCGCCGAGCGGCTGTGGAAGCTGCTCCACGAGAACGACTACATCAACTCCCTCGGCGCGCTGACCGGCAACCAGGCCGTCCAGCAGGTCCGGGCGGGTCTGAGGGCCATCTACCTGTCCGGCTGGCAGGTCGCCGCCGACGCCAACCTGGCGGGCGAGACCTACCCCGACCAGAGCCTCTACCCGGCCAACTCGGTCCCGGCCGTGGTCCGCCGCATCAACAACGCGCTGCGCCGCGCCGACCAGATCAACTGGGCCGAGGCGCTGGACCCGGAGGCCGGCGAGCCGGAGAACATCCACTGGCTGGCGCCGATCGTGGCCGACGCCGAGGCCGGCTTCGGCGGCACGCTCAACGCCTACGAGCTGATGAAGGGCATGATCGCCGCGGGTGCGGCCGGTGTGCACTGGGAGGACCAGCTTGCCTCCGAGAAGAAGTGCGGCCACCTGGGCGGCAAGGTCCTCATCCCGACCAGCCAGCACGTCAAGACGCTGAACGCGGCCCGGCTGGCCGCCGACGTCGCCGGCGTGCCCTCGCTGGTCGTCGCGCGCACCGACGCGCAGGCCGCGACGCTGCTGACCAGCGACGTCGACGAGCGCGACCAGAAGTTCATCACCGGTGAGCGCACCGCGGAGGGCTTCTACAAGGTCACCAACGGCATCGAGCCCTGCATCACCCGCGGTCTGGCCTACGCGCCGCACGCGGACCTGATCTGGATGGAGACCTCGAAGCCGGACCTGGAGGTCGCCAAGCAGTTCGCCGAGGCGATCAAGGCCCAGTACCCGGACCAGATGCTGGCCTACAACTGCTCGCCGTCGTTCAACTGGAAGAAGAACCTGGACGACAGCACCATCGCCAAGTTCCAGCGCGAGCTCGGCCACATGGGCTACAAGTTCCAGTTCATCACCCTGGCGGGCTTCCACTCGCTGAACTACAGCATGTTCGACCTGGCCAAGGGCTACGCGCAGGACGGCATGACCTCCTACGTGGACCTGCAGGAGCGCGAGTTCGCCGCGGAGAAGGACGGCTACACCGCGACCCGCCACCAGCGCGAGGCCGGTACCGGTTACTTCGACCTGCTCAGCACCGCGATCAGCCCGGACTCCTCGACCACCGCCCTGGCGGGTTCGACCGAGACCGCGCAGTTCTGATCCAGGCGGCGTGAAAGACCGTGGGCCGCCCGCCCAGCCAGGGCGGCCCACCCCAGACGCACCAGCGGCCCTGTGGCGGGGTGTCGGATGAAACGCGATGGTGCGAGTGGGCGGGAACCCAGGCGTCGGGTTCCCGCCCACTTTTTCATGCGTGCCAACGCAAAAGACCCCGCCAGCGGGCGTCTTGGAGGTCACCTGTGGGCTTCACGACGGAGTGCTGCGTCCCCCGTGGGGCGGGGATAGTGTGCGGGGCATGATCGCAGAGCGAGCGGTGCCGGTGATCGCCGCGCCGATGGCGGGCGGCATCTCGACCCCGGAGCTGGCGGCGGCGGTGAGCTCCGCGGGTGGTTTCGGTTTCCTGGCCGCCGGATACCTGACCGAGGAAGCGCTGGGCGTGCAGGTCGCCCGCGTCCGCGAACTCACCGACGAGCCGTTCGGGGTCAACCTCTTCGTGCCCGGTGAGCGCCGCGATGTCGACCTCGACGCCTATCGGGCCGCGGTCGACGAGGAGGCCGGCCGCTACGGCGTGCGGGCGGGCACCGGGCACTGGGACGACGACCTCTACCAGGCGAAGGTGGAGCTCGTGCTGCAACAGCGGGTGCCGGTGGCCTCGTTCACCTTCGGCGCACCGGAGAAGTCCACCGTGGACCGGTTGCACGAGGCGGGGACCGAAGTGGTCGTGACCGTCACGACGCCGCAGGAGGCGCGCATCGCCGCCGACCTCGGTGCCGACCTGCTGTGCGTGCAGGGCTTCGAGGCGGGCGGGCACCGCGCGACGTTCGAGGACGACGGCCGGTCCCCCGGAGGCGGCCCGCTCTACGGGCTGCTGGCCGCGCTCAGGACCGTCTCCGCCGAGGTCGACCTGCCGCTGGTCGCCACCGGCGGCCTGGTGCACGGCGCCGACGTGGCCGCGGTGCTCTCGGCAGGTGCGGTGGCAGCTCAGCTCGGCACCGCGTTCCTGGTGTGCGAGGAGGCGGGCACCCAGACGACCCAGCGGACGGCGATCGCCGCCGGCAACCGCGAGACCGCGCTGACCAGGGCTTTCAGTGGCCGTCCGGCGCGCGGGCTGGTGAACCGGTTCCTCGCCGAGCACAGCGCCGACGCGCCCGCGGCTTACCCGCAGCTGCACAACCTGACCAAGCCGATGCGCGGCGCCGCGGGCAAGGCCGGCGACCCGGAGGCCATGTCGCTGTGGGCGGGCCAGACCTACGCCCAGGCGCGCCCGACGACCGCCGCCGAACTGGTGCGGTTGCTGACCGACGAGGCCCGAGAGGCGCTGGACTCGGCCAGCCGCCGGCTGTGAGGTCGAGCGAAAAGCGCTTGCCCGCACGCCTCACCCAGCGGCTACGTTGACCCGGTGGGTTATGTGGCTTCGGTGAACGTCGCGGTCGTGCGGACCGGTCCCTGGACGGGACGCGTAGGGCGGTCCGGGATCGACAAGCGACCGTCGGACGAGCCGGTGAAGTTCACCGAGTCGGGAGTGCTCGGCGACACCGTGTGCGACACCTTGCACCACGGCGCCTGGTACCAGGCCGCCTACGCGTTCGACACCGAGGACCTGGCGCACTGGTCGCGGGAGATCGGCGGCGAGCTGGTGCCCGGCAACGCGGGCGAGAACCTGAGCATGTCCGGCTGCGACGTCAGCAACGCCGTGGTCGGTGAGCGGTGGCGGATCGGCTCCGTCGTGCTCCGGGTGACCGGACCGCGCAACCCGTGCAGCGTCTTCGCCGGCTTCTGGGACGTCAAGGGCCTGGTCAAGCGGTTCACCGCGCACGGGCGTCCCGGGGCCTACCTGGCGGTGGAGGAGTCCGGGGTCGTCTCGGCGGGCGACGCGCGGGAGGTGCTGTCCCGCCCGGAACACGGCGTGCGGGTGTTCGACGTCTTCGCGCTGTGCATGCAGCGGCGCAAGGAGCTCGCCGAACGCGTCGCCCCGGTGCTGCCGGACCTGCCGGAGAAGTGGCGGGCGCACGTCGTCAAGGCGATGTGACCACTGCTCACGCGCCCGCGGCGCATTCGATGACGCAGTAGCCGTTGTCCAGCCGGGCCACGCCGACCACCGCCAGCTCCGCCGCGGCGGCGATGCGGCGGGTGGCCTCGAGATCGCGCATCCGCCCGCCGACGTAGACCATCATCCGCAGGTCCACCTCGGTGTAGAGCTGCATGACGTCCGGGCCCGCGGTCAGCTCGACGACGAGCACCCGGCCGTGCGGGCCGGCGGCGTCGGCGCACCGCCGCAGGATGCGCACGGCGTCCTCGTCGTCCCAGTCGTTGAGGACGTCGCAGAGCACGAAGGCGTCGGCGACCACCGGCAGCGGGTCGAAGAAGCTGGCCGCCACGGTCTCGATCCGCTCGTCGAACCCGTGTTCCCGCAGGTGCCCGGCCGCCCGCAGCACCGGGGCGGCGAGGTCGACGAGGATTCCGCGCAACTCCGGATGCGCCCGCAGTATCTCGCCCAGCAGCACGCCCTCCCCGCCGCCGACGTCGGCGACCGCGCGGTAGCGGCCCCAGTCGTGGGCGGCCACCACGCCGGGTGCGATCGCCCTGGTCTTGGCCGCCATCAGGGCGTCGAAGGAGTCCGACAGCCGCGGGCTGTGCTCCAGGTCCTCCCAGAACGTGCGGCCGAACGCGGTCCGGTAGGCGGTGTGGCGACCCCTCACCTGTTCGATGAGCTCGACGAACGCCATGTCGGCGCGCCCGATGGCGCCGTCGAGGTCCAGCCACGCGCGGGCGCCGTGCGGCGCGTCGGACTGCAGGGCGCGGGAAGCCTCGTTCGGTCCGAAGACATCGGGTTCGGGTTCCTCGAACACCCCCCTGTGGACCAGGAAGCGCAGCACCCGGCCGAGGGGGTCGGCGTCGGCGCGGCAGCTCCGCGCGAGTTCGGCGAGCGCGACCGGGCCGCCGCTGACGAGGTCGGCGACGCCGAGGGTGGCCGCGGTCCGCACCGCGAAGGGCGTGACCAGGTCGGCCATCGCCAGTACATCCAGCGGCTCGGATGACATGCCACGAGAGTAGCCAGGCGACGTCGATCTCGCGGTGCGGAGAGCGGTGCCGGTGACCGTCCACTGCGGACCGGGACGGCCACCGGCGGGCCGGGTCAGGGGCGCGGTGCCGCCGCGCTGCTCGGCGGTTCGGCCGGGAAGCTCCGCGTCGGCTCGGCGGGGAAGCTCGGCTCGGCCCCGGGTACCGGTACCGGTTCCGCTCCTGGTGGCGGCACCGGGACCGGCACCGGCCCCGGAGGCGGCACGGGCACCGCGTCCGGCGGCGGCACCGGGACCGATGACTCGGGCGGGTGCGGTGCCGGGACCGACGACTCGGGCGGCTGCGGTACCGGCAACGAGGGCGGCGGCGGGACCGGGGCCGGGATCGACGCCGGTGGCGGCTGCTCGAAACCCTGCCGCGCGGGCTCGATGTCCTGCGTCCCGGCACCGCCGGCGAACGCCGCGGCGCCGAAGACGACCCCGCCCACCACCGTCGACAGTCCGGCCACGGTGACCGCCCAGCGCGCGCGGAGCTTGCGTCGGCCCTGGCGGACGATCTCCTCCCGCCGGATGTCGAGCTCGGGCTCCGGCCCGACGGCTCTGTTCAGCATGTCGCGGATCTCCTCGTCATCCCAGTTCATCGGTACCCCCCTGTCGCGGGTTGGGCGGAGCCGAGCAGCTTGCGCAGAGCGGCCAGCCCGCGAGCGGTCTGGCTCTTCACCGTCCCCGTGCTGCACCCGAGCAGTTGCGCGGTCGACTCCACGGACTGGTCCTCCCAGTACCGCAGCACCACCGCCGCCCGCTGCCCGGGCGGTAGCGCCGCCAGGGCGTTGCGCAGGTCGACGGTCTCGCCGACGTCGTCGGCCGGGGTGCCGCGCTCGGGGACCTCCGGCAGCGCGGTCTCGCGCTTGCGGAAGCTCCGCCTGGACTCGTCGATCGCGCTGCGCACCAGCACCTGCCGCGCGTAGGCGTCGACGTTGCCGCCGCGGTTGATCCGGGGCCAGGCCACGTAAATCTTGGTCAACGCGGTCTGGACCAGGTCCTCGGCCCGGTGCCAGTCGCCGCACAGCAGGAACGCGGTGCGGCGCATGCTCACCACCCGGGCGTCGAAGTACTCGGCGAACTCCTCGTCACGCTGTTTCAAGCCTCGCCCCCTCCCGTCGGACGGTAATACGGGTCCGGGCGGCCGGCAGGTTGTCAGGCCGACGCGGAATTCTTCCGCCGAGTTGGACGGCCGGTGCCGAGGTCGGGCTCCCGCCGTCGCCGGGACAGCCCGGTCACAGGCCGTAGACCCCGTCGGTGACGGCCCGGGGAGCGCCGGGGCTGCCCTGGGTTACGTCCCAGGTCCAGAACTCGACGACGTTGTGGTCCGGGTCGGCGACGTAGGCCGACCTAGCGTTGCCCGGCCCGAACTCCACCTCGTCGACCACACCGCCGCGCGACCGGACGCCCTCGACGACCGCGTCGTAGTCCTCGGCCGCCACTGACAGCGCGTAGTGCACGTGGACTCCGCCCCGCGCCCGTGAGATCCCAAGCGCGGGCTTCCACAGGCCGATCCGCGTACCGCCGGCCAGGACCCAGACGGCCTCCCGGCCGCGGAAGCCCTCGCCCTCCCAGCGTTCGATCAACGGGAAGCCGAGGACCTCGGTGTAGAAGCGCTCGGCCGCTTCGAGGTCCGCGACCTCCAGGACCAGCTCGTTGACGCCCGCGGTACGAATCATCGCTGTTCTCCTATATAGAAAAGTGACTATATGAGGTGAACCTAGCCGTCCTTGATCGGCTCGGCAACGGGTCGCGTTCCCGTGTGGGTGAACCGGAGGGGGCGCACGCGTCGCCCGGAGGGGCATCATGTGACGTAGGACACCTGTTGCGATGGCTCGGAATTTGGGAAAGATTGGAGTACAAAAGGTTTGGCTTCCGAGTATCTGGAAGTGACGGCGGGCGAAGGGTGCGTTGCGTTATGACCAACGAGCTTGGGCACTTCATCGGCGGGAAGCGAGTGGCGGGAACGTCGGGTTCCTTCGGTGACGTGTTCGATCCGAACTCCGGCAAGGTGCAGGCCAGGGTCGCCCTGGCCGCGAAGGAGGAGGTCGAGGCGGCGGTCGCCGACGCCGCCGAGGCGCAGCCCGCCTGGGCCGCGCAGAACCCGCAGAAGCGGGCCAGGGTGCTGATGCGGTTCCTGCAGCTGGTCAACGACGAGATGGACTCGCTGGCCCGGCTGCTGGCCTCCGAGCACGGCAAGACCGTCGCCGACGCCAGGGGCGACATCCAGCGCGGCCTGGAGGTCGTCGAGTTCGCCACCGGCATCCCGCACCTGCTCAAGGGCGAGTACAGCGAGAACGCGGGCACCGGCATCGACGTCTACTCGATGCGTCAGCCGCTCGGCGTGGTCGCGGGCATCACGCCGTTCAACTTCCCGGCCATGATCCCGCTGTGGAAGGCCGCCCCGGCCATCGCGTGCGGCAACGCCTTCGTGCTCAAACCCTCCGAGCGCGACCCTTCCGTGCCGCTGCGGCTGGCCGAGCTGTTCATCGAGGCCGGGCTGCCGGCGGGCATCTTCAACGTCGTCAACGGCGACAAGACCGCCGTCGACGCGGTGCTGACCGACCCGCGCATCCAGGCCGTCGGCTTCGTCGGCTCCTCGCCGATCGCGGAGTACATCTACTCCACGGCCGCCGCCCACGGGAAGCGGGCGCAGTGCTTCGGCGGCGCCAAGAACCACATGATCGTGATGCCCGACGCCGACCTCGACCAGGTGGTGGACGCGCTGGTCGGTGCCGGCTACGGCTCGGCCGGTGAGCGCTGCATGGCCATCTCGGTGGCGGTGCCGGTCGGCGAGCCGACCGCCGAGGCACTGGTGGAGAAGCTGGTCGAACGGGTCCGGAAGCTCAAGATCGGCACCAGTTTCGACTCCGACGCCGACTTCGGGCCGCTGATCACCAAGCAGGCGTGGCAGCGGGTGCACGACCTCGTCGGCGTGGGCGTCGAGGAGGGCGCCGAGCTGCTGGTCGACGGCCGCGACTTCCGCATGGAAGGCAACGAGGACGGCTTCTTCATGGGCGCCTCGCTGTTCGACCGGGTCAAGCCGGACATGCGGATCTACCAGGAGGAGATCTTCGGGCCGGTGCTGTCGGTGGTGCGCGCCGCCGACTACGACGAGGCGCTGCGCCTGCCCAACGAGAACGAGTTCGGCAACGGCGTCGCGATCTTCACCCGTGACGGCGACGCCGCGCGCGAGTTCACCTCGCGGGTCAACACCGGCATGGTCGGGGTGAACGTGCCGATCCCGGTGCCGATCGCGTACCACACCTTCGGCGGCTGGAAGCGCTCCGGCTTCGGCGACCTCAACCAGCACGGCCCGGACTCGATCCGCTTCTACACCAAGACCAAGACGGTCACCTCCCGCTGGCCCTCCGGCCTGAAGGAAGGCGCGAGCTTCACCATCCCGACGATGAACTGAGGCCCCCGATAGGGCCTCAGAAAGGCGCGGCAGCGCCATCCGGCCGGAGGCCGGATGAGAGGTAAGCGGACTCGAAACCCCCGATGGGGCTTCAGTCAGGAGCGGCAGCGTCATCCGACCGGAGGTCGGATGACACGCAAGCGGGTGCGCAGCCTGCGCATTCACCGGCTGCGCACCCGCCCGATCACTCTCGCGGGCGGCCTCGAACAGGCCGCTCGCCAACCACTGCGCGGCAGGCCGACCGGCCGTGCCGCCGATCCGAGGCGCGACGCCGCCCGGGGAGGGAGGAGACGTGTCGGTCACGGCATCCGCACCGGCCTCGCCTTTCGAGCTGACCGAGGACCAGCGGACCATCCAGGAGACCGTCCTGGAGTTCGCCGCCGAGCGGCTCGCGCCCAACGCCGTCGAGTGGGACCAGCAGAAGCACTTCCCGACCGACGTGCTGCGCGAGGCGGGAACCCTGGGGCTCGGCGGCGTCTACGTCGACGAGCTGGTGGGCGGCAGCGGGCTCAGCAGGTTCGACTCGGTGCTGATCTTCGAGGCGCTGGCCACCGGCGACCCGTCGATCGCCGCCTACGTCTCCATCCACAACATGGTCGCCGGGATGATCGACCGCTTCGGCGACGACGAGCAGCGGCGCCGCTGGCTGCCCGCGATGTGCTCGATGGAGCGCCTGGGCAGCTACTGCCTGACCGAGCCCGAGGCCGGGTCCGACGCCGCGGCTCTGCAGACCCGTGCGGTCCGCGACGGCGACCACTACGTGCTCGACGGCGTCAAGCAGTTCATCTCCGGCGGCGGCAACTCCGACGTCTACGTCGTGATGGCCAGGACCGGCGAGCCGGGGCCGAAGGGCATCTCCACCTTCGTCGTGGAGGGCGACACGCCCGGCCTGTCGTTCGGTCCCAACGAGAAGAAGATGGGCTGGAACGCCCAGCCGACGCGCCAGGTCGTGTTCCAGGGCGTGCGGGTGCCCGCGACGCATCGGCTCGGTGATGAGGGCATCGGCTTCCGGATCGCCATGGCAGGGCTGGACGGCGGCAGGCTCAGCATCGCGGCATGCTCGCTGGGCGGCGCCCAGGCGGCGCTGGACAAGAGCCTCGGTTACGTGCACGAACGCAGCGCGTTCGGCTCCAAGCTCAGCGACTTCCAGGTGCTGCGGTTCAAACTCGCCGACATGGCCACCGAGCTGGAGGCGGCGCGGATGCTGCTCTGGCGCGCGGCCTGGGCGCTCGACGTGAAGGACCCCGCGGCCACCAGGCTGTGCGCGATGGCGAAGCGGCTGGCCACCGACGCCGGGTTCGCGGTGGCCAACGAGGCGCTTCAGATCCACGGAGGATACGGATACCTTGCCGAGTACGGCCTGGAGAAGATCGTCCGCGACCTGCGGGTGCATCAGATCCTGGAAGGTACCAACGAGATCATGCGGCTGATCATCTCCCGCGGACTGCTGGAGGCCCCGTGAGCGGCGAGTGCTCGCAGTCTCCCGCGTCGCCTTCCCGCGGCGGCGCGGTCGTCACGTGCGCCGCGCTCGGGCACGTCCGCGCAGGACGGGTGTCCCGCAAGGAACTGGAGTCGGCATCATGACAGCTTCGCCCGAGATCCTGCTCAGCGAACAGGGTGCGCTCGGACGGATCACGCTCAACCGCCCGAAGGCGCTCAACGCCCTGACCCTGGGCATGGTGCGCACGATGACCGAGACGTTGCGGCGGTGGCGCGACGCCGAGCACATCGAGGCGGTCCTGATCGACGGGGCGGGGGAGCGCGGGCTGTGCGCGGGCGGCGACATCCGCGCCCTCTACGACGCGGCCAAGGCCGGTGACGAGGAGTTCACCGCGACGTTCTGGGCCGAGGAGTACCGGCTCAACTCCGCGCTGTCGCGCTACCCGAAGCCGGTCGTGGGCCTGATGGACGGCATCACCATGGGCGGTGGCGTCGGTGTCACCGCGCACGGCTCGCACCGGGTGGTGACCGAGCGCTCCAAGATCGGCATGCCGGAGGTCGGCATCGGTTTCGTGCCCGACGTCGGCGGCACCTACCTGCTGTCCCGGACGCCCGGTGAGCTGGGCACGCACATGGCGCTGACCGGTGCGCCCGTCACCGGCGCCGACGCGATCGTGGCGGGCTTCGCCGACCACCACGTCGACAGCTCCCGGCTGGGCGAGCTGGTCGAGGGGCTGGCCGACGGCGCGGTGGACCAGGTGCTCGGAGATCTCTCCCAGCGGCCGCCGCGGGCGCCGCTGGAGGCCGAGCGCGAGTGGATCGACGCGGCGTACTCCGCCGACACCGTCGAGGAGGTCCTGCGGCGGCTGCGGGAGCGCCCGGAGGAGGCGGCGCAGAAGGCCGCCGAGACCATCGAGACCAAGTCGCCGACGTCGCTGAAGGTGACCCTGCGGTCGCTGCGCACCGGCTTCAGGTCGCTGGAGCAGGCCCTGGACCAGGAGTTCCGGGTGTCGATGGCCTGCATCCTGATCGGTGACCTGGTGGAGGGCGTGCGCGCGACGCTGGTGGACAAGGACCGCGACCCGAAGTGGTCGCCCGCGCGGCTCGACGAGGTCGACGGCGCGCTGGTGGAGAAGTTCTTCGAGCCGAGGGGCGCCGGGGAGCTCGGGCTCGACGGCTGAGCCGTCGGCGCCAGGAGAAGCGGACCGGGTGTCCGCCCGGTCCGGGCGGTGTGTGCCGGCGGTGCTGGCTGAGTGGTGCTGGAAGGGGACATGACAATGGCTGTCATCGGTTTCATCGGACTCGGCCACATGGGCGGGCCGATGTCGGCGAACCTGGTCAAGGGGGGCCACGAGGTCCGCGGCTTCGACCTGGCGCCGGCAGCGCTGGAGGCCGCCGAGGCCACCGGCGTCACGCCCGCGGGCTCGATCGCCGAGGCCGTGACCGGGGCCGACGCGGTGATCACGATGCTGCCCGGCGGCAAGCAGCTGCTGGAGTGCTACGACCAGGTGCTCGGCGCCGCCTCGCCGGACACGCTGCTGATCGACTCGTCCACGGTCGACGTGGCCGACGCCAGGAAAGCCCACGAGCGGGCCGCCGAGGCCGGGTTCGGCTCGGTCGACGCGCCGGTCTCCGGCGGGACCGCGGGTGCCGAGGCCGGCACGCTGACGTTCATGGTCGGTGGCACCGAGGAGAACTACAACCGCGCGCAGCCGGTGCTGGAGCCGATGGCGCGCAAGGTGATCCACTGCGGCGGTCCGGGCAACGGCCAGGTCACCAAGATGTGCAACAACCTCGTCCTGGGCGCGTCGATGATCGCCGTCAGCGAGGCGTTCGTGCTGGGCGAACGGCTCGGGGTGTCCCACCAGGCGCTCTACGACGTGGTGTCGGTCTCCACCGGTCAGTGCTGGTCGCTGACCACCAACTGCCCGGTTCCCGGGCTGGTGGAGACCAGCAGGGCCAACCACGAGTACGAGCCGGGTTTCGCCGCCGCGCTGATGCTCAAGGACCTCAAGCTGGCGGCCTCGGCTGCGGAGCAGAGCGGTACCGACGCCGCGATCGGCCGCCTGGCCACGGAGCTCTACCAGCGGTTCAACGACGAGGGCGGCGCGGGCTACGACTTCGGGGCGATCATCAAGTCGGTCCGCGAGCACTCCGGCCGGTGAGCCCGCCTCGCCCCTGTCCGGTGCCGCCGGGCAGGGGCGAGCGTCGCCGGGGCGCCGGCTGGCAGTGCGTGCACGTGCCACGTGTGGGTGATGGGCGCCGCCTCACCCGGGGTGCCTGACGCAACGCGGAGGCCGGGCGTACGCTTGCGCTCCGTGATGGAGTGGCTGGTCGAGTGGTGGGACGCTGCCGAGCTGTGGCTCGTGCAGCTTCCTTACCCGCTCCAGGTGACACTGGTGCTCGCGGTGCTGGTCCCCCTCGCTTGGGGCGTGGGCTGGCTGATCGACCGGGGGATCGACGCGCTCGGCGCGAAGCTCACCCGGGTCCGCGACGCCGAGCCGCCCGTCGGCCGCCGCGACGGAGTGGCAGGAGGCCGCAGTGCGGGCTGAGGCGGGCGCTGGAGGCGGGCGGTGAGCTCCCGCAAGCGCATCTCGGTCGCCCTGGTCGGGTTGATCGCGCTGGTCGTGATCGGTTGGTTCGTGCGCGACTACACCGGTGCCGGCGACGAGCAGGTGCCCGGCGCGGCCGATTCCGGACTCCAGGTGAGTCCGATGTCGGCCCTGCCGCCGGAGGTCCGGGCCACCTGGAAGTCGATCGCCGACGGGGCCCCCTTCCGGTATCCGGGCAGGGATGGCACGGTGTTCTCCAACCGGGAGGAACGGCTTCCCGAGCGGCCTTCCGGTTACTACCACGAGTACACGGTGCCGACCCCGGGCTCGCCGGACCGGGGTGCCCGGCGGCTGATCACCGGCGAACGTTCCGAGATCTACTACACCGGCGACCACTACGAGTCGTTCGTGGTCGTCGATCCCGACGGATGAGTGCGATGTTCACGACGAAGTGGGCCAGCGCAGTGCTGGGGAAGGAGCCGGCGGTGAGCGGGTTGGAGGAACCCTCCACTGACGTCAGCGCCGTCAAAGCAGCCGAGGATGCCGAGCGACGGGGCGCGGCGGCGCACGTCCTGGACGGTTCGGAGCTGGTCAGCAAGCGCGCGGCGCTCGACGGCATCGCCGCGGTCCTGGACTTCCCCGAGTGGGCGGGCCGCAACCTCGACGCGCTCTACGACTGCCTCACTGACCTGTCCTGGCTGCCCGAGGGCGAGCACGTGCTGATCTGGTCCGGCTACCAGGCCCTGGCCGACTACGACCCGAAGGCCTACCGGAAGATCAGCGCGGTGCTGAAGGAGGCGTCGGAGACCTCCTTCTGCGGCCGGACCTTCACCGCGGTCCTGACCCGGAACTGACGCCGGGGATCTTGGTCGCCCGTTCGTGAACGGCCCCCGGCCTCGATACTGGCTCCCGTGGTCGATCGGAGGCAGTATGACCGTCATGGACGCGAGGGCGACTCACCGGCAGCGCGCGCCGCTGACCGTGGACGACCTGGAGCGGGTACCCGACGACGGGCGCCGCTACGAGCTGGTCGACGGGAGACTTGACGTGTCCCCCGCACCCGCTTATGGGCACGGCGTCATCGAGGGTCGGCTGTGCTTCCATCTGAACGCCGTGGCGCCGGACGGCTATGTGGTTGCACCCGGTGTGGGCCTCAACCTCAACGCCGAGCGGACCCATCACCGCATACCTGACGTGGTCGTGCTCCACGAAGAGGACGGTGAGCACCCCTACCTGACCAAACCGCCGTTGCTGGCGGTCGAGGTCGTGTCGCCGGAGAGCGTTTTCCGCGACCACCACACCAAGCGCCGGGAGTACGCCGCGTTCGGGATCGAGGCGTACTGGATCATCAGCCCAGCGGCCGACAAGCCCGGGATCGCCGAACTGCGGCTGGCAGACGGTGAGTACAGCGAGGGTCGCCAGGCCTTCGGCGAGGACGTCTTCGAGACCGATTTCCCGTTCCCCGTCAAGCTAGTTCCGCACTGGCTGCTCGCCGCGGGGCCGTGGCGGAAGCACATCGGCGGCTGAGCCGACCGGACGGAGACTCCGGTCGGCTCCGAGGAGCCGACCGGACGGCGAGGGTCAGCTCTGCGGCGCCCACGAGGGCTTGCGCTTCTCGGCGAAGGCGCGGATGCCTTCCTGGCCCTCCTCGCTCGCGAAGAACCCGGCCGAGAGCGCCAGCATCTGGGTGAAGTCCTCGCCCATGTCGGTGGGACGGGTGCGGCGCAGCATCTCCTTGGTGGCCGCGAGAGCTTTCGGGCCGCCGAGGGCGAGCATGTCGGTGTAGCGCCGGGTCTCGGCGTCGAGCGCCTCGGCCGCGACCGTGGAGTTGAGCAGGCCGATCTCGACCGCCCTCCGCGCGCTGAAGGTCTCCCCGGTCAGGAACAGCTCGTGGGCCTGCCTGGCATGCAGCCGCGGCAGCACGGTCACGGAGATGACCGCCGGGACGACGCCGATGCGGACCTCGGAGAAGGCGAAGGTAGCGGTGTCGGCGCAGACGGCGATGTCGCAGGCGGCCACGATGCCGACCCCGCCCGCGCGTGCCGGACCGGCCAGCCTGGCCACCACCGGCTTCGGGCTGTTCCAGATCCGCTCCAGCAGCTCGGGGAACTCGTTCACGCCCTGGTCCTCGGCGCCCGCCGCGCGGGACTCCTTGAGGTCCATGCCCGCGCAGAACACCGGCCCGGTGTGGGCCAGGACGATCACGCGCACCGCGTCGTCGGCGATCGCGCTCTCCAAGTGGTCCCGCAGCTCGCGGCGCAGCTGAGCGGACAGCGCGTTGCGGTTGTGCGGCGAGTCCAGCGTGATCGTCGCGATGCCGGCGTCGGATGTGAGGTGCACGAGTTCTTCGGCCATGGCGCGAACGTTAGCCGTTCCCCCGTTGGTGATCCAGCGGTGCCGATACCCGCCTCCAGCGCGGCTGTGGCATAGTCGGGACCAGGTAGTTGAACTATAGTTCAACTAAATTGTCTGGAGGGACCCGGAATGGCTTACCTGCTCCTGCTCGGTGCCGTCGCCTCGGAGGTCATCGGTGCGCTCGCCACCCGCTTCTCCGCGGGATTCACCAAGGTGGTCCCGTCGGCGATCGCGATCACCGGCGTGGTCGGGGCGTACTACCTGCTCTCGCTGGCCCTCAAGCAGGGCATGGACATGGGCGTGGCCTACGGCATCTGGGCGGCGCTGGGGGTCACCGCGGTGGCGCTGGTCGGGGCAGCCTTCCTCGGTGACACCCTTACCTGGGTGCAGATGATCGGCATCGTGCTGGTGATCGGCGGCGTGATCTCACTGGAGTTGGGAGGGCAGCATTGACCGAACCCGCAACTGCCACCGACGGCCGCCGCGCCAGGGGGCAGCGCAGGCGTGCCGAGCTGATCGCGGCGACCCTCGCGGTCGTCGAGCGCGACGGCGTCGCCGGGGTGACCCACCGCGCGGTGGCCCGCGAGGCGGGTTGCCCGGCCAGCTCGGCGGTCTACTACTTCGCCACGCTCGACGAGCTGCTCGTCGCCGCGCTCACCGCCGCCGCGGAGGACTACGCCCGCCAGCTCCGGGAGATCGTCGACAGCGGGTCCGACGGGATCGACGGCATCGCCCGGCTCATCGCCGACGCGGGCGGGCCGGGCCGCACCCGAGCGGTCGCAGAGCGGGAGCTGACGTTGCTGGCCGCCCGGCGTCCGGCTCTGCGGCCGATCGCGCGGCACTGGCGGGAGAAGGTCGCCGACGCGGCGGCCGAGCACACCGACGACCCCCGAACGATCCAGACCGTGGTCGACGTCGCCGACGGCATCTGTGCCCGCGTGCTGATGGGCACCGAACCCGTCGCGTTCGAGGAGATCCGCGGCGCCCTGCGGCACGCGCTGCGTCTCGACTGAGGACTGCACCTCAACGAGTCGGAGCCTTGGCGTTCACGTGCTGGGGTAGCGCTCCAGCCAGTCGGGGCCGCGCGGGGGGCGGGGTCCGAACTCCAGGGTCGCGTCCTGCGCCAGCTGTTCGATCACCTCGTGCAGCTCCAGGTCGGCGATCCAGCGGTCCGGGATCGCCTCCGCGCCCCGCGCGGCCCCGACGAGGCTGCCGCAGACCGCTCCGGTGGTCGCGCTGTTGCCCGAGTGGTTCACCGCCATCGGCAGCGCGACGTCGAACTCGCCTTCCGAGGCCAGCGCCGCGTACAGGCCGATGCCGAGGGCTTCCGGGGCGTTCCAGCCGCTGCCGATGGTCGCCTCCACGGTTTCGGCGGGCGCCGGGCCCGACCGGCCGAGCCGGACCGCCGCCGAGAGCCTGCGGGTGACCTCCTCGTGCCCGGGCCTGCCGCCGAGGTGGGACATGGCCGCCTCGGCGGCGTCGGCCAGCTCGGCACCGTCCATCAGCGCGGCGACCAGGTACGCCAGCGTGCCCGCGCTGAGGTAGGCCAGCGGATCGCCGTGGGTCAGCGCGGCGATGTTCATGCCGACGGTGAACACCGCCGCCGGGTCGTCGCTCCACAGCGCCGCCGGAACGGCTCGCATGACCGCCGTGCTGCCTTTGGAGTCGCTGACGGGGTTCTGCGGGGTGCCCATCTCCTGCTGGCCCTTGGCGAACGCGATGAGCGTGCGCATCATCGTGCGCCCGGGGTTGCGGGTCTGGAACAGCGCCCGCTGCCGCACCAGCCAGCCGTCGGGTTCGGGGGTGTGCCGCAGGAACTCGCCTGCCGCGCGTGCCCAGCTCAGGTGCTGGGTGTGCAGCCAGCGCTGGTAGGCGTGCTGGACGTGGCGGGAGGGGTCGGTGATGCCGCTGCGCTCGCGGGCTACGCCGGCCCGGATCATGCCCTCCAGCGAGAACAGCATGAGCTGGGTGTCGCTGCCGAGGCGACCGGCGGGGTGGCCCGCGGGCACGTAGGCCCGCAGGCCGTTCGCACCGTGCCGGTCGCGGATCTCGTCCCAGCCCGCACCGGCGACCGGCCCGCCGAGTGCTTCGCCGACCGCGCAGCCGAGCACCGCGCCGACGAAGCGGTCCCGCGACGCGGCGAGCTGCGGAACCGAGGTCAGCGCGGTGGGCACCGGGGCCTGCGACTCGTGCGGGTCCTCGGTCGGGTACCGGCGGGCCCATTCCCCGGACTCGTCGGGATGCGGGCCGAACTCGGCGGCGGCGTCGGTGGCAAGTCGTTCGACCAGCCGGAACTCCGGCAGCGCGGCCAGCCACTCCGCCGGGATCGCCGTCGGCCCGTGCAGCGCGCCGAGCAGCTGCCCGCAGATCATCGCCGACGACGCGGTGTCCCCGCCGTGGTCGGCGGCGATGCGGACCGCGGTCGCGAAGTCGTCGGGACAGGCCGTGGCGACGCGGATCGCCACGGCGAGCGCGCCGAGCCCGCTGCGGCCCTCGCCCATGGAGTCCAGGTGCCTGCGTGCGGGCAGCGACCCGGCGGGGCTGCTCAGGCCCAGCCGCAGCGCGTGCGCGAGCGTCTGGCTGTGCCAGGCGGCGAGCCCGCGCTGGAGGGCCTCGGTGAGCGGCACGTCCCGCAGCAGCGCCGAGACGGCCACGCCGAGCACACCCGCCGGGTTGTGGCCGTGCGGGTGGCCGTGGGTAAGCGCGGCCAGGTCGCAGGCCAGCGGGAACACCGCGTCGCCGGACCACAGCGCGGCCAGCGCGCCCAGCGAGACCGCGGTCGCCGAGTCGGAGGCGTTGACCGGCTGCTGCCGGGTGCCGCGGGGCTTCCCGGCCGCGATCGCCGCCAGCGCGGTCAGCAGCGTGGGCTCGTCGGTGGACCGGGAACGCAGGCGGCCGCGCTCGACCAGCCAGCCGTCCGGGTTCGGCCGCAGCGATCCGCAGTCCTGCCACGGCACTCCGCGACTGTGCATCCAGCGCTGCAGGCCCTCGAGGACCCCGTCGACCGGGTCGCCGTCGCCAGCGGCGCGCAGCCGGGTGTGGGCGCGGATGAGTCCCTCGAGGGCGAACATGGTCGCGGTGCCGCGCTGACCCGCACCCCGGTGACCCCGCGCGACGAACTCGCCGACCGCACCGCCCAGCAGCATGCCGAGGAACCGGCTCGGTGCTTCCGGCAGGAAGCCGGAGCGGTCGGCCAGTCCGGTGGCAGGGGCGGGTTCGGACACGTCGTCGGCGAGCCGGTGCTGCAACCGCGCTGCCCACGGCGGCCGGGAGGCGGGGGAGTCGCGCCAGGCGCGCCAGGTGCCCAGCAACGCCTCCTCGACCGGGTCGAGGCGCGGGCGAGGACGCGACGCGGGCCGCCCGCCGCCCCTGACCTCCCGCCAGGTGGCAAGCAACGCGAGTTCGGCCTCGGTGAGCCGGCCCTGCGACCCGTTGTCCCTGCCTGTTCGGTCCACGTAGTCCTATCCGGTGTAGCGATGAGCCCAGTCGGGCAGCGCGCGGTCGGTGACGATCTCCTCCTCGATCCTGCCGAAGTCGTCGATGAGCGGTTCCAGGACCTCGCGCAGTTCCAGCTGCCGCGCCCATTCGTCCGGCACCGCCCGCACGCCGCGGCCCGCGCCCATGAGGCTGCCGCAGATCGCCGCGGTCGCGGCGCTGTTGCCGGAGTGCGTGGCCGCCAGCGACACCGCGTCGGTGAAGGAGTTCGGGTGCGACAGCGCCGCCGCGACCGCGATGGCCAGCGCTTCCGGCGCGTTCCAGCCGAAGCCCAGCTCCTCCAGCGCGACCGGCGAGACCTTGCCACTGCCCGCCAGCTCGACCGCGGACCGCAGGCCGGTGGCGGTGACCTCGGCGCCCTCGCGCCGGTCCAGCTCCGCCAGCACCGTCTGCACGCTGTCGGCGAGGGTCCGGCCGCTGTCGAGCGCGGCGACGAGACCGGCGAGCGCACCCGCGGGCAGGTAGCCGTCGGGGTGGCCGTGGGTGATCACCGCGACGTCGGCGCCGAGGGAGACGGCGTTCTCCGGGGTGTCGGCGTGGAATCCGAGGACCGCGCCGCGCACGGTGGCGGCGGTGCTGCGCGCCGAGTTCAGCGGCCTGCTCGCGGTCGGGACGTCACCGCGCCCCTCCAGCCGGGCCAGCGCGATCAGGCTCGGCTCGTCGGGGAACCGCTGGGCCCGCAGCGCCTCGGCCTCGGCCAGCTCGCCCAGGGGCAGCTTCGGCCGGAACCGAGCCCCCTGCGCGCACAGCCAGTGCTGCAACGTCGCGAGCACCATCGCGGGCACCGAGTCGGCGATACCGCGCGAACGTTCCCGGATGCGCGCGCGGATCATGCCGTCCAGCAGGAAAACCGACTGCTGCGCCGCCGCGGTCGCGGTGCCCCGGCGCCCGAACAGCTCGGCGAACTCGTCGACGCCGTCGGGGTTCTCCCGCAGGAGAGCGGCCAGGCCGGTGAACATCCAGGGCGCACCGAGCGCGTCACCGGCGGCCGTGCCCAGGACGCAGCCGGCGAAGCGCTCCTGCGTGCTGAGCTGGACCGGCGTCTCCTCGGCGAGCGCCCCGCCGGTCGGCTCCTCCTCCGAAGCCTCGCCAACGAGCTGAGCGGCGCGCTCGGCGCCGAACGCCTCGACCAGCAGCTTGTGCAGGCCTTGCGAGAGGTCCGAGGGGGTGTCCTCGTCGCCGTCGCGGAACTTGCGCCAGGCGGCGAGCAGACGCAGCTCCTCGTCGGACAGGCCGTCGTCCTCGGTGTCGTCGCCGACGGTCTCCTCCGCGGTCTCTCCGGCGGACGGAGCTTCGGCGGGAGCGGTCTCGGACGGCCCGGCCTCCACGGCGGAGTTCGCGTCATAGTTGGACTTCGCCGCCGCATCGGCGGGCTGCTCCACGACTTCCTCGACGGCATCGGTCTGGTCTTCGGTGGGGAACGCGGTGTCCCCGGAGGAGACGACCTCGGCTTGCTCCGGGGCCGTGCCGGTGTCGGTGGGCTGGTCAGCGGTCTGCTCCGGCGCCGGTTGTCCGATCGTCGGGGGCTCGGTTTCCGAGTGCTCGGCCGCCGATCCCTCGGCCACCGACTGCTCGGCCATCGGCTGCTCGGCCGCCGATTCCTCGGCCACCGACTGCTCGGCCACCACTGCGTCCTGCTCGTCGGCTCCCGCGTCCGGTGCTTCGGCAGCCTGTTCCGGGGCCTGCGGGGCGACCTCACCGGCAGGGCCGATGGGGTAGCGCTGGAGCCATTCGTCGTCGGTCGGCGGGTTCGCGCTGAACTCCCGCGACGCGTCCTGCGCGAGTTGCTCGATGACCTCGCGCAGCTCCAGCCTGCCGAGCCACCGCTCGGGCACGGCCGCCGCCCCTTGCGCGGCGCCCATGATGTTGCCGCAGATCGCGGCGGTCGAGTCGCTGTCGCCGGAGTGGTTGGCCGCCAGCAGCACCGCGTCGGCGAACGAACCCGGGTGCGACAGCGCCGCGCACACCGCGATGGCCAGCGCCTGCTCGCCCACGTCGCCCTCGCCCAGGCGCTCGTGGATGCGCTCCGGCGTCGGGGTTCCCTCGGTGGCCAGCTCGATCGACAGCCGCAGCACGCGGGTCGTCTCCTCGGAGCCGTCCCAAGTGGACAGTTCGGTGAGCGCGCGGTCGACGGCGACCGGCAGCGAGCCGCCGAGCACGAGCTGCTGGACGATGACGGCCAGCGCGCCCGCGGGCAGGAAGCCGTTCGGGTGGCCGTGGGTGAGCACGGCGGTCAGCGCGCCGACCCGGAAGACCTCGGCCGTGTCCTGCGACCACAGGCCCGCGGGCGCCGCCCGCATCACCCCGCCGCAGCTTTTGGAGTCGTTGAGCAGGTTGTCGAAGGAACCCTGCTCGCGGCCGGTGGCGTAGCCGTGCAGGGCCTGTATGGAGGTGGCACCGGGAGCACGGCGGACGAACAGGCCCTTCTGCCGGATCAGCCAGCCGTCCGGCGCGCTGCCTGCCAGCGGGCCGCCCGCCTCCCGCCAGTCGAAGCCCTGGGTGTGCAGCCAGCGCTGGTAGGAGTGCTGGACCTGGGTGCCGGGTTCGGTCTCGCCGTAGAGCCTGCGGCGGATGCCGGCCCGGATGAGCCCGTCCAGGGTGAACAGGGTCATCTGGGTGTCGTCGCTGATCGACCCGCCGGGCCGGTGGGCGTCGACGAAGTCGGTCAGGCCCGCCGGGCCGTACTTGCGCCGGATCGACTCCAGCGGTTCGTCCTCGATCGGGTAGCCGAGGGCGTCACCGACCGCGCCACCGAGCAGGAAGCCGCTGATCCTGGCTTCGCGGTCGGGAGCGGGGGCCGCGACCAGGGGAGCCTGTCCGGGCCGGCTGACGGTGACGGTGGTGCGCTGGGTGACGTCCGCCGCGGGCTCGGCCTGGGGCGTGGCGGTTTCCGCAGCCGCGCCACCGGCGTCTGCCTGCTGCTCGGCCTCGGCTTTCTCGGCGCGCGCCTCTGGCGGCGGTGTGGTCTCGGGCGTGGCCTGCGGTGTCGAGGTCTCGGCCGGCTCGGCGTCTTCTGCGGGCTCGGCCGATACGTCGGGCTCAGCCGGCTGCTGGGTCTCGGCCGAAGCCTGCTCGGCGCCGACGGACGAAACCTGCTCGGCGTGGACGGGCGCTTCGGGCTCGGCCGCAGGCGCGCCTGCGGCGGCCACGGCGTCGCCGGAGACGACCTGCGTCGCGCCCTCGTCTTCCTGGTCGGCCTCCGCCCGTGCTTCCGGGGCCGCGTCGGGGTCGAGGCGGTCCTGCGCGCTCTCCCTGGCCACCGTCCGCTTCTCGGTCGGCACGTCGATGACGGGCCGGTCCGGGTCGTCGGGCTCCTCCTCCGGCTCCGGAGCGTGCTCGGGCTCCTCCTCGGGTTCCTCGTTTCCCGCGGCGGGCAGGACCGAGGTGAAGACCAGCTCCGAGATGTCTTTCTCGGCCGGGTAGCGCTGCGCCCAGCCGGGGCTGGCAGGCGGCGTCGGGCCGAACTCCATCAACGCGTCCTTGGCCAGCACCTCCACCAGCGCGCGGTGCTGGAGGTCGCGCAGCCACACGCCCGGCAGCGCGGTGGCGCCGTAGAGGGCGCCGACGATGTTGCCGCAGATCGCGCCGGTCGAGTCGCTGTCGCCGGAGTGGTTGACAGCCACCATCACCGCGGCCGCGATGCCGTCGGTGCTCAGTGCCGCGCACACCGCGATGGCCAGCGCCTCGTGCCCGGCCCAGCCGCCGCCGAGGGTGTCCTTGAGCTCCTCGGGGCTCGGCTTGCCGCTCGCGGCCAGGTCGACCGCCGCCTGCAGGGCGCGGTCGGTCTCCCGGTAGCCCCGGTACCGCACGAGCAGCGCGCGGGCCTCGGCCACGGCCGCGGGCAGCTTCTCGCCGCGCAGCAGCCGGTGCACGATGACCGCCAGCACACCCGCGGGCAGGTAGCCGCTGGGCCTGGAGTAGGTGAGGGCGGCGGTCGCGGCGGCGAGCTCGAAGACCTCCCTGGGGTCCTGCGACCACAGGGCGACCGGAGCCGCACGCACGACGCCACCGCAGTCCTGCGAGTCGTTGATCGCCCGCTCGAAGGTGCCGGGGGCACCGACGGAGGCGAACTCGCGCAACGCGGTTATGCAGCTGCTGTTCGGCGAGCGCACCGCGAACAGCTCCCGCTGCTGGACCAGCCAGCCGTTCGGCTCGGGGTGCTCGTCGACGAACGGGCCCGCCGCGCGCGGCCAGGCGTAGCCCTGGGTGTGCAGCCAGCGCTGGTAGGCGAGCTGGACCGCCGAAAGCGGGCTGTCGGCGTCGCCGGAGCGGGTGGCGATGTGCCCGCGGATCAGCCCCTCGAGCGTGAACAGCGCCATCTGGGTGTCGTCGGTGAACTCGCCCGCCCGCTCGCTGCCGCGGTCGTAGTCGCTGACGCCCTGCGCGCCGTAGCGGCTGCGGATCTGGTCGACGGGGTAGAACTCCACCGCCGCGCCCAGCGCGTCACCGATGGCGCCGGCCAGCATCGAGCCCATGAAGCGGCGGCCGAAGTCGGTCTCGGCCGGGTCCGGCTCGGCCGTCTTCGGCACACCCGTCGCGGCCGGGAGGGCGGCGCCGTTGGCCGTGGGCGGGACGCCGTTGGGCGCCGGGCCCGCCGGGGCGACCACCGGGGCCTTGGGCGGGACCGCGGCGGCGGCCTTGACCAGGTCCTCGGCGGGGATGCGGGCCTTGACCTGGCTCGTCGGGTTGATCTGCAGATCCATCCCGGTGACCTTGAGCCCGGCCAGCTTGCGGCCGGTCATGCGCTGCCACGTCGTCCAGTTGGCCGGGAGATACGTCTCGGAGGTGAAAAGCTGGAGCTGCCTGCGGCCCGACTCGTGCTCCATGGTGAACAGCCCGCTGCCCTGCGGCTGGGCGAACAGGATCAGCTCGGCGTCCAGCAGCGCGGCCAGCAACGCCTGGCCGGGGGCGTAACCGGTGGTGCTGAGCTGCAGCGCGCGTTCGACGTCGTTGGTCGGGGCGGGCAGCCGGAGCGCGACGGGCGACGGCCGGTAGTTCGGGTTGGGGGAGAAGTCCTCGGTCAGCTCACCGCGCTCGTCGACCCGGTAGCCGCCGATGAAACCCCACGGCGGCACCTCGGCGTTCGGGTCGGTGAAGATCGGGTCGACCACGTACAGCCAGGTGTTGGGCTGCTTGGTGGCCTGCTCCCGCATGGCCGGCGTGATGACCGGCCGGTTCGGCTGCTGCGTGTTCATCTCCCGCTGTTGCCCCCGACTTCTCGTCCAGCCCTTGATCTCCGCAGCCCAGTGATCAACCCTAGGTGAAGTTCACTCGACAGTGCGGTTGACGGTCGGACGCGGTGGGTTTGCGCCCGGTTCCGTCGCTACGCGCTAGGGAAGAACTCTCTCATGACCACTTGGTGTGAAGTTTAGTGTTCTCCCAAAACACTCTGCGTCAGCGCGTGATTGCGGTTCAGCTCGCCAGCGCGGCCTGCAGCAGGCACGGCATGCACGGCATCCCAGCCGGTCCGTCGAGTTGCTCGGCCTGCCCGGGGACGATGTCGAAACCGCAGTACGCGCGCAGCGACGCGGGCAGCGTCCCGTCGGCGGGCAGCGGGAACAGGTGGCAGGACAGCTCTCGCTCGGTCCGAGCGAGCTCCGGTCGGACCCTGGCGATCAGGTGCGGTTGGGCGTTCATGTGGCCACCTGCGAGTTCGGGTCCGGCAGCGAGCGGGACTGTCGGGGATGTTCCGCGTCGCTGCCGGTGGTCGTGCGCCCAGCCGGGTCGCACGTGACGCATCATGCCCGCAAGGTTGTGCCGCTGGTTGGAATTGGCCAGATCTCGCAAGATCGGACCAGCCGACGCCGCCGACGGCAGGCAGCTCTTGATCCCACCGGCGCTGCGCGGGTGGTCCAAGCGCACCACGCGTCGCAGGAGGTGTCCGAATGGCGGGATGGCGGTGTGGCGTCAGGGCAGCAGCGTGAATGCAGGAATGTGGCGGGGACGGACAACCGAGAAGTGACGCCGGTCGAGCGTGGCGAGTGCGGCGACGCCCAGGCGTTCGGCGATGCTGACCACGGACGCGTCGGTGGCACCAAGCGGAAGATCGGCGTATTTGGCTACCAGTTCGTGGATCCGGTCGACATCTTCGATAGTTAGCTCCACGAGTTCGAACATCCCGTGCGCACCAGGTCGAGGAACTTCAACTCCGCGTCCGTTCCCACCCGGCTTTCGAGCATCCAGCACGTCTCGGCGAGCACCGGCGAAGGAACGAGGAGGCGCCCCGGGTAACGCGACAAGAGGTGCACCGATGCCGAGTGGAAGTTGTCGCGGTTGTTGCCAAGCGCTACGAGGGGACCGGTGTCGACAATGATCACACGGTGTCGCCATCGTCGCGGAAACGGTCCCGGAGGAACTCCTCGGTGCGTTGAGCGAGGTCCGGTTCGGCGGAGAAAGACCCTGCGTACGCGCTCAGGTCGCGAACTGGTTCATCGGCCAACCCGACATGCTGCGTGACGAGGTTCGCCAGCGCTGAAGCGGCATCGTCCAGCTTGTCGCTCGGCAGTCGCTCCACCAGCTGGTGAAGATCCTCGTGCGTGACGCTCATGAGCCGATTCTAGTCGTGCCGCCTGTGGCCGAACACCTACCGCTCACTGCGCCCGGGGGTACTCCGCGGGATGCGATGTGGCGGCGAGGGCGTCGGCGTAGCGATGGAGGACCAGCTCCGCCACGCCGGGGTGGTCGGCCATCGGCTCGGCCAGCACCGGCTCGCCGGTGTGCTCGCGGGCGAGGCGGACGATCCGGTCCGGCAGCAGACCGGGGGCCAGGAACCACGACGCGACCGCGAAGCGCCGCGCACCGCGGGCGCGCAGGTCCGCGACGGCCGCGGGCACGTCCGGGTCGGCCGCCGCCGCGAACGCGGCGACTACACCGGCCCACGACGTGCGGGCCTGCCAGCGGGTGGCGACGTCGGCGACGAGCCGGTTGGCCGGGTCGTGCGAGGAGCCCGCGCCGGCCAGGACCACCCCGAGCTCCGGGTCGTCCGTGCCGACGCCGGTCTGCGCCAGCCGTCCCCACGCGGCCTCGTCGAGCCTGCTGTCGGGCCCGAGGACGTCGGAGGTGTGCACCCGGAACCGGGGAAACCGCTGCTGCACGTCGGCGACGGCCGCGGGCACGTCCACGCGGGCGTGGAACGCGCGGCCGAGCAGCAGCGGCACCACTACGGCTTCCCGGTGCCCGTCGCCGTGCACCGCGCCGAGCACGTCGCCAAGGCGCGGCGCGGACAGGTCGAGGAACGCGGTGCGCACGTCGAGATCCGGGCGCATCGCGCGGACGACGTCCATCAGGGCGTGGATCGTCGCCGCCGAACGCGGGTCACGACTGCCGTGCGCGACGGCGACTAGGGGTGCGTTCATCTTCCTGGCTCTCGGGCGTGGTGCGGGGCTCGGCGGCCGGAGCCGCCGAGCCCCTCCTGCTGTCGTACCGGCGGATCGATCCGCCTTCGGCGCATGGCGGTTCGCGCCGCTCGAGGCGATGTCCGGCGCCTCGGGGGAGGAGCCGCGTCAGGACGCGGACCCGCCCCGCAGCGGCGCCAGCGGCAGGCCGACGAGCCCGGCGGCCAGCGTGGTGCCGTCGGAGGGGTCGATCACCAGGAACGAACCCGTCCGCCTGCTCGCGGCGTACTCGTCGATCGGCAGCGGCTCCGAGGTGCGCAGCGACACCCGGCCGATCTCGTTGAGCTCCAACGACTCCGGGGTCTCCACGCTCGAGAGCTGCTGCTCGTCGAAGCGGGCGGTCAGCTCGGTCACCATCGCCTGCACCGTGCGGGTGCCGTGCTTGACGAGCACGCGCGCGCCCGGCCGCAGCGGCTTCTCCGCCAGCCAGCACACCGTGGCGTCGACCTCGTCGGTGACGGTGGGCGCCGAGCCCGCGGCGGCGATCAGGTCACCGCGCGAGATGTCGACGTCGTCCTCCAGCAGCACGGTCACCGAGCGGCCCGCCGCGGCCCGCGGCGCCGCGCCGTCCGGGGTGTCCACCTTGGACACCCGGGTGCGCACGCCCGCGGGCAGCACCACGACCTCGTCGCCCTCGGCGACCACACCGGCGGCCACCTGCCCGGCGTAGCCCCGGTAGTCCGGGTACTCCGCGGTTCGCGGGCGGATGACGTACTGCACCGGCATCCGGAACGGCACGTCGTGCGGGTCCGGGGCCACCGGCACGCTCTCCAGGTGCTCCAGCAGCGCCGGTCCCTCGTACCAGGGCGTCTGCTCCGACTTCTCCACGACGTTGTCGCCGTGCAGCGCCGAAACCGGGATGGTCACCACGGTGCCGTCGGCGTAGCCGAGCGCGGTGGCGTGCGCGGTGAACTCCTCGGCGATGCGCCGGTAGGTCGCCTCGTCGTAGTCCACCATGTCGATCTTGTTCACGGCCAGCACCAGCCGCGGCACCCCCAGCAGCGCCAGCACGGCCGCGTGCCGCCGGGTCTGCTCCAGCACGCCCTTGCGGGCGTCGACCAGCAGCACCGCGAGCTGCGCGGTGGAGGCACCGGTCACGGTGTTGCGGGTGTACTGCACGTGCCCCGGGGTGTCGGCCAGCACGAACGAGCGCTTCGGCGTGGCGAAGTACCGGTAGGCGACGTCGATGGTGATGCCCTGCTCGCGCTCCGCGCGCAGGCCGTCGACCAGCAGCGACAGGTCCGGCGTCTGCAGGCCGCGGTCGGCGCTGGCGCGGTGCACCGCGTCGAGCTGGTCGGCCAGCACCGACTTGGTGTCGTGCAGCAGCCGCCCGACCAGCGTGCTCTTGCCGTCGTCGACGGAGCCCGCGGTGGCCAGCCGCAGCTGGTCGGTGTGCACCGGCAACGTCACCTCGGTGCCGGAGTCCGGCGCCGTGCGGGTAGTGGTCTCGGTCATCTCTAGAAGTAGCCCTCCCGCTTGCGGTCCTCCATCGCGGCCTCCGACATCCGGTCGTCGGCCCTGGTCGCGCCGCGCTCGGTGAGCCGGCTGGCGGCGACCTCGGCGATCACGTCGTCCACCGTGTATGCCTCGGACTCCACGGCGCCGGTGCACGAACCGTCGCCCACGGTGCGGTAGCGGACCGTCTTCTCCTCGACGGCCTCGCCCTCGCGCGGCCCGCCCCACGGGCCCGAGGTCAGCCACATGCCGTCGCGCTGGTAGACCTCGCGGCGGTGGGCGAAGTAGATGTCGGGCAGCTCGATCTTCTCCCGCTGGATGTAGCGCCAGATGTCCAGCTCGGTCCAGTTCGACAGCGGGAACACCCGGACGTGCTCGCCCGGCCGGTGCTTGCCGTTGTAGAGGTTCCACAGCTCGGGGCGCTGGCGGCGCGGGTCCCACTGGCCGAAGGCGTTGCGCAGGCTGAAGATGCGCTCCTTGGCGCGGGCGCGCTCCTCGTCCCGGCGGCCGCCGCCGAACACCGCGTCGAAGCGGTTCTCGCTGATGCCGTCCAGCAGCGGCTGGGTCTGCAGCGGGTTGCGGGTGCCGTCCGGCCGCTCCTGCAGCCGCCCGTCGTCGATGTAGTCCTGCACCGAGGCGACCACCAGCCGCAGGTCGTGGTGGGCGACCAGCTCGTCGCGGAAGTCGATGACCTCGCCGAAGTTGTGGCCGGTGTCGACGTGCAGCAACGGGAACGGCACCGGCGCGGGCCAGAACGCCTTGAGCGCCAGGTGCACCAGGACCGTGGAGTCCTTGCCGCCGGAGAACAGGATCACCGGCCGGTCGAACTCCCCGGCCACCTCGCGGAAGATGTGGATCGCCTCGGACTCCAGCGCGTCCAGGTTGTCGACCTGGGGTGGTGCCTCGCTCGGCGCCGGGGTGTCCGGCAGCTCGATCTCATGGTCGGTGGTCATGCCCTGATTCCTCCCTCGTGAGTCCCCGACTCACGAATCAGCCGTGCAGGCCGCATTCGGTCTTCGAGTTTCCGGCCCAGCGCCCGCTGCGCGGGTCCGCGCCCGGGGCGGGCTTCGCCGTGCACGGCTGGCACCCGATCGACGGATAACCTGCCGGGACCAGCGGGTTGACCAGCACCCCGTGCTCGGCGATGTAGGCGTCCATCTCCTCGTCGCTCCACGCCGCCAGCGGGTTGATCTTGACCAGGCCGTTGCGCTCGTCCCAGGTCACGATCGGCGTGTTCGCCCTGGTCGGCGCCTCAACGCGCCGCACGCCGGTCACCCACGCCTCGTAGCGGGCCAGCGTGTTGCGCAGCGGCACCACCTTCCGCAGGAAGCAGCACCGGTTCGGGTCGCGTTCGAACAGGTTCGGCCCCTCGCTCGCGTCCTGCTCGGCCACCGACTGCTCGGGAACGGCGTTGACGATCGAGACGTCGTAGACCTGCGCCACGGCGTCGCGGGTGCCGATCGTCTCGGCGAAGTGGTAGCCGGTCTCCAGGAACAGCACGTCCACGCCCGGGCTGGCCTTGGCTGCCAGGTCGACCAGGGCGGCGTCCTGCATGTTCGACGCGACGATGAGGTTCTCGCCGAAGGTGTCCGCGGCCCAGCGAAGCGCCTCCTCGGCGGTGGCATCGGCCAGCCGCGGCGCGGCCTCCTCGGCCAGGGCGCGCAGCTCGTCGTCGCCGCGCCGGACGCCGACGTTCGTGGTGGTTTCGGCAGTCATGACTCTTCGGTTCCTCCGAGGGACAGTCCTACGAGGCTCACCTTGAAGACCCGCAGGCACGACTGACATTTCCACGCCCCGGCCGGTTCCGGCTCCGGAGTGAGGTCCTCGTCACCGCAGTACGGGCAGTAGAACGGCACCGCCCTGCCTTCGGGCGCGCTCACTTCAGGTCGTCTTCCTCGGCCCTGGCGACCCACTGCGCGAACCGCTCGCCCTCGTCGCGCTGGGCGAGGTAGCGGCGCACCAACCGCTCGACGTAGTCGCCGAGCTCGGCGGAGGTCACCTTGTGGCCGCGGATCTTGCGGCCGAAGCCGGCGTCGAGCCCGAGCCCGCCGCCCAGGTGCACCTGGAAGCCCTCGACCTGGTTGCCCTCGCCGTCGGGCACCATCTGCCCCTTGAGCCCGATGTCGGCGACCTGGGTGCGGGCGCAGGCGTTCGGGCACCCGTTGAGGTTGACCGTGACCGGGTTGTCGACATCGCCCTGGATGTCGGCCAGCCGCTCCTCCAGCTCGTTGATCAGGTCGATCGCGCGCTGCTTGGTCTCGACGATGGCCAGCTTGCAGAACTCGATGCCGGTGCAGGCCATCACGCTGCGCCGCCACGGCGACGGGTCGGCCTGCAGCCCGAGCTTGCCGAGGTCGCCGACCAGGCCGTCCACATCGGACTCGGCCACGTCGAGCACCAGCAGGTTCTGCTCGACGGTGGTGCGCACCCGGGACGAGCCGACGCGCTCGGCGGCCTTGGCCACCTCCACCAGCGTCGAGCCGGTGACCCGACCGGCCTGCGACTTGACGCCGACGTAGAAGTTGCCGTCGTTCTGCTTGTGCACGCCGATGTGGTCGCGGGCGGCCGGGGTCTCCGGCGCCGGGCCGTCGATCAGCTTGCGGCCCAGGTACTCGTCCTCCAGCACCTGCCGGAACTTCTCCGCGCCCCAGTCGTTGACCAGGAACTTCAGCCGCGCGCGGTTGCGCAGCCTGCGGTAGCCGTAGTCGCGGAAGATCTGCACCACGCCGAGCCAGACCTCGGCGGCCTCCTCCAGCGGCACCCAGGCGCCCAGCCGGACCGCCAGCTTCGGGTTGGTCGACAGCCCGCCGCCGACCCACACGTCGAAGCCCGGACCGTGCTCGGGGTGCACCACGCCGACCAGCGACACGTCGTTGATCTCGGGCACGGTGTCCCAGCGCGGGGAGCCGCTGATCGCGGTCTTGAACTTGCGCGGCAGGTTCGACAGCGACCTGTCGCCGATGTAGCGCTCGGAGATCTCCTTGATCGCCGGCGTGGCGTCGATGATCTCGTCCGCGGCGATCCCGGCGACCGGCGAGCCCAGCAGCACGCGCGGGCAGTCCCCGCAGGCCTCGGTGGTGTAGAGGCCGACCGACTCCAGCTTCTCCCAGATCGTCGGCACGTCCTCGACCCGCACCCAGTGCAGCTGCACGTTCTGCCGGTCGGTGATGTCGGCGGTGTCGCGCGCGTAGGTCTGGGCGATCTCACCGACCACGCGCAGCTGCTCGGTGGTCATCGCGCCGCCGTCGATGCGGATCCGCATCATGAAGTAGCGGTCGTCGAGGTCCTCGGGCTCGATGGTCCCGGTGCGCGCACCCGGGATGCCCGGGGCGCGCTGGGTGTACAGACCCCACCAGCGGAACCGTCCGCGCAGGTCGGCCGGGTCGATCGAGTCGAACCCGCCGTGGGCGTAGATCGTCTCGATCCGCTGCCGCACGTTGAGCGGGTTGTCGTCCTTCTTCGAGCGCTCGTTGGGGTTGAGCGGCTCGCGGTAGCCCAGCGCCCACTGCCCTTCACCGCGCTTCTTGCCCTTGCGGGCGGGCGTGCGGCGAGCGGGGGCGGTGGCGGGAGCTTCCGTCGGGGGGACCATCGTCGGACCTCCGGGGAGTGGATTGGCGCGGTGACGCCCGCTTCGAACCCCGTCGGCGGTGACGGACGTCCTCGCGGTCGGCGACCCGGCGCCGACTGGACAGTGCGAATCGCGGCGGCGGGATCAGTCCGTGCAACGGCACAGGGCGCTGGAGACCCGCCGCAGGTCCACGTAGCGGCGGGAGGTCAGCAGCACCTCCGTCACGGTCACCATGCAGGTAAGCGTGACACGTGCTCAGCGGCTGGACAAAGCGCATCCGCATGGTGGGACGGCCTTGAGTTCGGTCACATTTTTTGTGCCGGAACAGTGGCGCAACGCTCCGGAAACCGGTTTAGCCGGGCTCTGGAACACTGGAGCCGTGCCTTCCCGACCACCCCCTGGCGAACCGGCTCCCAGCGACGGCGCCCTGCCACCGAGCGCCCTGGCGGGCCTCGGTTCGCGGCCGTTCGGCGTGTACGTCCACGTGCCGTTCTGCGCCACCAGGTGCGGCTACTGCGACTTCAACACCTACACCGCCGACGAGCTGGGCTCCTCGGCCGGCTTCGGTAGCTGGCTGGAGGGCCTGCGCGCGGAGCTCGACCTCGGGTCCCGGGCACTCGACGCCGGCGGCGAGCCGGTCCCGGCGGCCGGAACGGTGTTCGTGGGCGGCGGCACGCCGTCGCTGCTCGGAGCGGAGCGGCTGGGCGAGGTCCTCGACGCGGTGCGCTCGTCGTTCGGGCTGGCCGACGGAGCCGAGGTCACCACGGAGTCGAACCCGGAGTCGACCTCCCCGGAGTTCTTCGAGGGGATCGCCGCGGCGGGCTACACACGGGTCTCGCTGGGCATGCAGTCGGCCGCCCCGCACGTGCTGCGGGTGCTGGAGCGCAGGCACACCCCGGGGCGGGCGGTCGCGGCCGCCCGGGAGGCGCGGGCCGCCGGGTTCGGCCACGTCAACCTGGACCTGATCTACGGGACGCCAGGGGAGACCGACGACGACCTGCGCGCCTCGCTCGACGCGGTGCTCGAAGCCGGGGTCGACCACGTCTCGGCGTACTCGCTCATCGTGGAGGACGGCACCGCGATGGCCCGCAAGGTGCGGCGCGGCGACCTGCCGATGCCCGACGACGACGTGCTGGCCGACCGCTACGAACTGCTGGACGAGTTCCTCGGCGGCGCGGGGCTGCACTGGTACGAGGTGTCGAACTGGGCGCGCGACGACGCCGCACGCTGCATGCACAACATCGGTTACTGGCAGGGCGGCGACTGGTGGGGCGCCGGTCCCGGCGCGCACAGCCACGTCGGCGGCGTGCGGTGGTGGAACGTCAAGCACCCGGCGCGCTACTCGGCACTGCTGGCCGAGGGCGCCTCACCGGCGCTGGCGCGCGAGCTCCTCGACCCGGAGGACCAGCGGATCGAGCGCGTGATGCTGGAGCTGCGGCTGGCCTCCGGGCTGCCCCTGGCGGTTCTCGACGAAGCGGGCCGGGTGGCGGCGAAGGAGGCCGTCGCCGACGGCCTCCTTCGCGTGGACGCCCTCGCGGCGGGCCGCTGCGTGCTCACCGACCGCGGCCGCCTCCTCGCCGACGGCGTGATCCAGCGCCTGATCACGTGAAGGTGTGACCATCCGCACGCAGGGCGGATCCGTCGGTGCGGGTGAGCTCACGCGGGGGAGCTGACCCGGATCCCGTTGGCGGTCGTGGCTTCGGCCAGGCGGGCGTCGTAGGTGATCATCAGGTCGGCGTCGAGCGCGATGGCGGCGGCGAGGTGGATCGCGTCGAGTGAGCGCAGCCGGTTCGGTTCGACCCGGCGTGCGAAATTCATGATCTCGAAGTCCAGCGGATGCTCGGCGATGCCGAGCATCGCCGTTCGCAGGTCATCGGCGATCTCCTGGTAAGTGGCGCCCACCCGGTTGCGAAGGGCGCGCGCGACCTCGGTCCAGGCCAGGGAAGTGGACACCAGAAGGGCCTTGTCGAGATGGAGGCGGTCGATCTCTTCCGCCAGCGGCAGGGACTCCGCTTCCAGGAACGCGCGCTTGAGGATCGCGCTGCTGTCCACGTAAACGCGCATCAGAAGCGGTCCTCGCGGTCGAGCAGATCCGCGGTGCTCTGCCCATCAGGCAGCTTCCTGGTCGGGATGACCTTCCGGTACGCGCCCCGGGGAGGCAGTACCTTCCCGGAACTGATCAGGTGGTCCCACTCTTGCGCGGGTTCGCCCGCCAGGCCCAGATACCGGTCGACCGCTTCGCGGAGCAGATCCTGCTGGGAACGACCGGAACGCTCCGCCTCGGCGCGCAGAGCCGCTTCCACCTCTGGGCGAAGGCGCAGGTTGAGTGCCATGTTGTCGATGGTACCGATTTTGGTACCGAAGTGGCACCAGCGTTCGGCCGCCGCACTCATCAACGGCGGTAGGCGTCCAGCTCCAGCACCCGGACGTGCAGGACCGTGCGCTGGTGCAGGGCCGCGCGCAGGGCGCGGTGCAGGCCGTCCTCCAGGTACAGCTCCCCACGCCACTGCACGGCGTGCGGGAAGAGGTCGCCGAAGAAGGTCGAGTCCGGGCTGAGCAGCCGGTCGAGCTTGAGGACCTTGGTCGTGGTGACCAGCTCTTCCATCCGCACCTGGCGGGGTGGGATCTTGGACCAGTCGTTGGTGGTCAGGTGGTGCTCCGGGTAGGGCCGCCCCTCGCGGACGTCTTTGAAGATCACGGCTGGTGGCACCTCCCGGGCGCGGCGGGGCCGCGGCGGGGTCGTCGGTCCTGTCGTCGCCAGCGGAGGTTACCGGCCGCGCGCCGCGGTGCTCGGCCACGGTGCGCGAGCACCGTAAACTCGACAGGCGGGGCACCGGTGACGGTGCGCAGCGGCTGGTTTCGGACAGGAGGTCAGGAGGTGACGACGGTGAACGCTGACCAGCGCCGCTTCGAGGTGCTGCGTGCGATCGTGGCCGACTACGTGTCCACGAACGAGCCGGTCGGTTCGAAGGCGCTCGTCGACCGCCACAACCTCGGCGTGTCCAGCGCCACCGTGCGCAACGACATGGCGACGCTGGAGGAGGAGGGCCTGATCGCCCAGCCGCACACCAGCGCGGGCCGGATCCCGACCGACAAGGGCTACCGGCTCTTCGTGGACCGGCTGCACGAGATCAAGCCGCTCACCGGCGCCGAGCGCAGGGCCATCCAGGCGTTCCTCGACGGTGCGCTCGACCTCGACGACGTGATGCGCCGCAGCGTGCGCCTGCTGGCCCAGCTGACCCAGCAGGTCGCGGTGGTGCAGTACCCGACGCTGACCCGCTCGACGGTCCGGCACGTCGAGGTGGTCCCGATCACCCCGGCCCGGCTGATGCTGGTGCTGATCACCGACACCGGCCGCGTCGACCAGCGGATGGTCGACCTCGGCGACGTCATCGGCGACGACGAGGTCGGGCGCATGCGCACCGTGCTGAACTCGGCCATGGCCGAGAAGCGGCTGGCCGACGCCTCCGCCGCCGTGGCCGAGCTGCCCGAACAGGCACCGTCGGAGCTGCGGGACGCCATGACCAGGGTGTGCAGCGTGCTCATCGAGTCGTTGGTCGAGCACCCCGAGGAACGTATGGTGCTCGGCGGCACGCCGAACCTGACCCGCAACGTGACCGACTTCCCCAACTCGCTGCGCCAGGTCCTCGAAGCACTCGAGGAGCAGGTCGTGGTGCTCAAGCTGCTGGCCGCGGCGCGGGACTCGCGTACCGTCACGGTCCGCATCGGCATGGAGAACGAGGCCGAGGAGATGCAGACGACCTCGGTGGTGTCCACCGGATACGGTTCGCATGGCATGGTGCTTGGTGGCATGGGCGTGGTCGGCCCTACCCGGATGGACTACCCGGGAACGATGGCGGCGGTGCGCGCCGTTGCAGCATATGTGGGGGAGATCCTGGCCGGCCGGTGACTCGCGGCCGGGCCAGCCCGCAACTCGTCGATCGAGCAGAGGAAGACTCAGAAGGTGGCCAGGGACTATTACGGGACCCTCGGGGTGGCCAAGGACGCTACGCCGGAGCAGATCAAGCGGGCTTACCGCAAGCTCGCCAGGGAGTTGCACCCCGACGTCAACGCCGACGACGGCGCGCAGGAGCGCTTCCGCGAGGTGACGACCGCCTACGAGGTGCTGTCGGACCCGAAGAAGCGCCAGATCGTCGACCTGGGCGGAGACCCGCTGTCCAACGGCGGCGGCGCCGGACCCGGCGGGGGCGACCCGTTCGCCGGCTTCGGCGGGCTCGGCGACATCATGGACGCCTTCTTCGGCGGTGGTGCGGCAGGCGGCGGCCGCGGTCCGCGCAGCCGCGTGCAGCCCGGTTCCGACGCGCTGCTGCGTCTGGAGCTGACGCTGGAGGAGTGCGCCAGCGGTGTGAACCGCGACATCACCGTCGACACGGCGGTGCTGTGCGACTCCTGCGACGGCGGCGGTTCCCGCGCAGGCAGCGCGCCGTCGACCTGTGACACCTGCGGCGGCCGCGGCGAGGTGCAGTCGGTGCAGCGCTCGTTCCTCGGCCAGGTCATGACCTCCCGCCCGTGCCCGGTGTGCCGCGGCTTCGGCGAGGTCATCACCGACCCGTGCCAGCAGTGCAGCGGCGACGGCCGGGTCCGCGCCCGGCGCACCATCACGGTCAAGATCCCGGCCGGTGTCGGCGACGGCATGCGGGTCCGGCTGGCGGGCGAGGGCGAGGTCGGCCCGGGCGGAGGCCCGCCCGGCGACCTGTTCGTCGAGGTCGAGGAGCTGCCGCACGAGCGCTTCACCCGCGACGGCGCCGACCTGCACTGCAACGTCGAGGTCCCGATGACCGCCGCCGCCCTGGGCACCGTGATCAGGCTGCACACGCTCAGCGGCGAGGAGGAGCTGACGGTCGAGCCGGGCACCCAGCCGGGCACCGAGCACGTGCTCACCGGGCACGGACTGCCGAAGCTGCGGTCCAACGGCCGCGTGAGCGGACACGGCGACCTGCACGTCCACCTCGACGTGCAGGTGCCGACCAGGCTCGACGAGCAGCAGAGCGAGCTGCTGCGCCAGCTCGCCTCGATCCGCGGCGAGGAGCAGCCGGAGCCGACGGTCACCGCCAACGGCAACGGGCAGCGGCACGGGCTGTTCTCGCGGTTCCGCTCGTTCGGGCACCGCTGAGGTGTCGCTGGCGGTCTTCTCCGTCGACGAGCTGCCCGCCGTCGGCGGCGCTGCGCTGTCGGGGCCCGAGGGCAGGCACGCGGCCACGGTGCGGCGCATCGGCGTCGGTGAGCACCTGCTGCTCTCGGACGGCCGCGGCGGCATGGCGCGGTGCTCGGTGACTTCCACCACGCGCGACTCGCTGGAGCTGGACGTCGAGGAGACCTGGCTGGTGCCTCGGCCCGCCCTGCGGGTGACGCTGGCCCAGGCGCTGGTCAAGGGCGACCGCGGCGAGCTGGCCGTGGAGCTGGCGACCGAGGCGGGCGTCGACGGCGTGCTGCCGTGGAAGGCCGCCCGCTGCGTCGCGCGCTGGGACGACGGCCCGCGCGGTGCGAAGGCGCTGGGGCGCTGGCGCAGCACGGTGGCGCAGGCCGCAAAGCAGGCCCGGCGGCCGTGGACCCCCGAGGTCGCCGAACCGGTCACCACCCGGCAGCTGTCGCGGGTGGTGGCCGAGGCCGATGCCGCGGTGGTGCTGCACGAGTCGGCCCCGACCCCGCTGGCTTCGGCGGACCTGCCCGCCGAGGGCGAGCTCGTGCTGGTGGTGGGCCCCGAGGGCGGCGTCGGCGAGGACGAGCTCGAGGTGCTGACCGAGGCGGGTGCTCAGGCGGTGCGGCTGGGGCCGTCGGTGCTGCGGGCGTCGACCGCCGCCGCGGTGGCGCTGGGTGCGCTCGGAGTCCTCACGCACCGCTGGGACGTCTGAGCGTTCTGTCAGTTTCTGGCCGATTATTTTGCGGGTTCGGAAAAAAATCACCAGACTTGTAGCGCGTTCGTGTGACTGAACGATACTCTCAGTTGCGAGAGGACTGCGGTGCGCAGCTTCGCGGCGTGACGCACGCGGTCCTGGACACCTCGCCGGGCACCTCCCCCCTCGGCCCGGTGAGGGTCGCGCCGCAGCTGGCCAACCCCCAGACCCAGCTGCGGCGCGGCGTCCCGCGGCGAACCGATCAACTCCTCCGCGCCGGACGGGATAACCTGCGGGCATGAGCGACAGCGACATGGACGACCTGTTCCTCCGGATCATCGCGGGCGAGATCCCTGCCGACGTGGTGCGCGAGACCGACCGTGTCATCGCGATCCGCGACATCAACCCGCAGGCCCCCACGCACGTGCTGGTCGTGCCCAAGACGCGCTACCGCAACGCCGCCGAGCTCGCGGCAAAGGACCCGGACCTGCTGGCCGAGGTGGTGCGTGTGGCGGGTGAGGTCGCCGAGCAGGAAGGTATCGCCGAGGCCGGGTACCGCCTGCTGTTCAACACCAACTCCGACGCCGGGCAGACGATCTTCCACGTGCACCTGCACCTGCTGGGCGGCGAGCGCATGGGCGGCCTGACCGGAGGCCCCTCACACGGCTGAGACCGCCGGGTGAGCCCTCGGCGGCGCCGGAGGTGTCCCCGCCGCCGCGAGCGCGCGAAGGCTCGACGGTTGTCGGCGCAACCGGCCTGCGGATTGCTCTACCATCGGAACCAGCAGACCTGACCAGAACGACTCGCGCGCACGCGCAGAAAGCGGGCCCGAATACACGTGGCCGGAATCGCAGCGGGTGGAGCCGCCGCCCAGTCCGGAGAGCAGCCGACGCAGACCGCCACGGCGCAGTCCAGGATCACCGTGCCGGACACGGCGGTGCTGGCGCTGGTGGGGACCAGGGACGAGAACCTCCGGGTCATCGAGGATCTGCTGACTGCCGATGTCCATGTCCGAGGCAACGAGGTGACGTTGTCCGGTGAGCCCGCGGAGGTCGCCTTCGCCGAGCGGGTGTTCGCCGAGCTCATCACGCTGGTGTCCAAGGGCGGCTCGCTCACCCCGGACAGCGTCCGGCGCAGCGTGGCGATGCTCTCGGCCGACCACGCCGAGTCACCCGCCGACGTGCTCAGCCTGGACATCGTCTCCCGGCGCGGACGCACGATCCGCCCCAAGACCCTCAACCAGAAGCGCTACGTCGACTCCATCGACAAGCACACCGTGGTCTTCGGCATCGGCCCCGCCGGTACCGGCAAGACCTACCTGGCGATGGCCAAGGCGGTGCAGGCGCTGCAGGCCAAGCAGGTCAACCGGATCATCCTCACCCGGCCCGCCGTCGAGGCGGGTGAGCGGCTCGGCTACCTGCCGGGCACCCTCTACGAGAAGATCGACCCGTACCTGCGCCCGCTCTACGACGCCCTGCACGACATGGTCGACCCGGAGTCGGTGCCCAAGCTCACCCAGGCGGGCACGATCGAGATCGCCCCGCTGGCATACATGCGCGGCCGGACGCTCAACGACGCGTTCATCATCCTCGACGAGGCGCAGAACACCACGCCGGAGCAGATGAAGATGTTCCTGACCCGGCTCGGGTTCGGCTCCAAGATCGTGGTCACCGGCGACATCACCCAGATCGACCTGCCCGGAGGTCAGCGCAGCGGCCTGAAGGTCGTCCGCGAGATCCTGGAGGGCGTCGAAGACGTGCACTTCGCCATGCTGGAGAGCCAGGACGTGGTGCGCCACCGCCTGGTCACCGACATCGTCAACGCCTACGACCGCTGGCACGCCCAGAACGAGGCCGAGGAGGCCGGCGGCAGGCGCAACGGCCAGCGACGGGGACGCGCATGAGCATCGAGATCGCCAACGAGTCCGGCGTCGAGGTGCCAGAGCCCTCGATCGTCTCGGTCGCCCGCTTCGCGCTCGACAAGATGAGCGTCAGCCAGCTCGCCGAGCTCTCCATCGTGCTGGTCGAGCTGGACGTCATGTCCGACCTGCACGAGCGCTGGATGGACCTGCCCGGTCCGACCGACGTGATGGCCTTCCCGATGGACGAGTACGACTCGTCCCGGCGCCCGGACTCCGCAGGTGCGGGGCCCGCGCTGCTCGGCGACATCGTGCTCTGCCCGGCCTTCGCCAAGGACCAGGCCCGCAAGGCCGGGCACAGCGTGCTCGACGAGCTGCACCTGCTGACCGTGCACGGTGTCCTGCACCTGCTCGGGTACGACCACGCCGAGCCGGAGGAGGAGCGGGAGATGTTCGGTCTGCAGAACCAGATCCTGGCCGACTTCCGGACGGCCAAGGCCGCGGCCGAGCGCGAGCAGGCGCAGCGCAGCGCCGACTCCGCGGTCCTCGGCGCGGTCGGCCTTGAGGAGCAGGACGGCCCTGGCACGCACTGAGGCGTTGTCGTGACGGATTTCCACTAGGGCGGTAGTCGTGTTCTCCGGTTCCATCGCGCTGATGGTCTGGGCGGTTCTGCTGGTGCTGGCCGCGGGTGTGTTCGCCGCGTCGGACTCGGCCATCGGCGCCGCGTCGCGGGCGCGGGTCGACGAGTTGGTGCGCGAGGGCAGGGGCGGTGCAAGGCAGCTCGCGCTGGTGCTGGCCGACCGGCCCCGGCACGTGAACCTGCTGCTGCTCCTGCGGCTGGCGTGCGAGATGGGTGCGGCGGTGCTCGTCACCGTCGTCGCGCTGCGCATCGCCAACTCCGACGGGCGCGCGGTCGCGGTCGCGATCCTGATCATGCTCGTGGTGTCCTACGTGCTGATCGGGGTCGGCCCGCGCACCATCGGCCGCCAGCACCCGTACGGGGTGGGTCTGCTCGTGGCCGGCCCGGTGCGAGCGCTGGCCAGGGTGCTCAACCCGCTGACCAGGCTGCTGATCCTGATCGGCAACATGATCACCCCCGGCCGCGGTTTCCGGGAGGGCCCGTTCTCCTCCGAGGTCGAGCTGCGCGAGCTGGTCGACCTCGCCGGTGAGCGCGGCGTGGTCGAGCCGGGCGAGCGCGAGATGATCCACTCGGTGTTCGAGCTCGGCGACACCATCGCCCGCGAGGTGATGGTGCCGCGCACCGAGATCATCTGGATCGAGCGCACCAAGTCGGTCCGCCAGGCGCTGGCGCTGTGCCTGCGTTCGGGCTTCTCGCGGGTGCCGGTGATCGGCGAGAGCGTCGACGACATCGTCGGCGTGGTCACGCTCAAGGACCTGTCCAGGGTGGTCGTCGAGCAGGGCAGACCGAACGAGGCAGGGCCCGCGGTCGCCGAGCTGATGCGCCCGGCCAGCTTCGTACCCGACACCAAACGCCTCGACGAGCTGCTCAAGGAGATGCAGAAGTCGCGCAGCCACCTGGCCATCGCGGTCGACGAGTACGGTGGCACGGCCGGTCTGCTGACCATCGAGGACATCATCGAGGAGATCGTCGGCGAGATCACCGACGAGTCCGACCTTGAGGAGCACCGGCCGATCGAGCGCATCGACGACGAGACGGTCCGGGTCAGCTCGCGGCTGCCGGTGGAGGACCTCGGCGAGCTGTTCGAGGTCGAGCTCGACGGCTCGGAGGTAGAGACCGTCGGCGGCCTGCTCGCCCAGCGGCTCGGCAGGGTGCCGCTGCCGGGGGCGGAGGCCGAGATCGCCGGGCTGCGGCTGCGCGCCGAGGGCGGCAAGGACCACCGAGGCCGCATCCGCATCAACGCGCTGCTGGTGCGACGCTCCTCCGGCGACCACGCACCGCTGCGCGACGCCGAGTAGGCACGCCCTGCCTCCGGCAAGGGCGATCGGAAGGACCCACAGGAAGGACCCCCACCAGTGGCTGAGCACGTCGAGTCGGCTGCCCCGCAGGACATCGACCCCGAGGACGCCAAGATCGTGACGCTGGCCCGCTCGGCGCGCGCCCGCACCGGCGCGGCGGAGGGCGCGGCGGTGCGCGACACCGACGGCCGCACCTACGCCGCGTGCAGCGTCGAGCTGCCGTCGCTGCGCCTGACAGCGCTGCAGGCTGCGGTGGCGACGGCCGTCGCCAGCGGCGCGGAGGGCCTGGAGGCCGCGGCGGTCGTGACCGACGCGGACGCCGTCGGCGCGGACTCGGTCGCCGCGGTCCGCGACCTCGGCGCGAAGGCGCCGGTGCTGCGCGCGGACGCGCGCGGCGACGTCGTCGGCGTCGTGGACGCCTGACGGGGTTTGTGCAGCGGCGCGGGTGGCGCCGCTTGGGAAACGAACCCCGGGACTGCTGGGCCGCGCGGCCGGTGGTGCCCGCGCGGTACGGCTGTCCGCCGGAGCTCGCTCACGCGTGGCCACGCTCCCACCCGGTTCCGCGGCTCGGCCGGTGGCCGCACCCGTGGGCGTCGCCGGCCGCCGGACGGTCACAATGGTGCGGTGACCAGTCTTGACGCGCACCGCTCCGGATTCGCCTGCTTCGTCGGCCGGCCCAACGCCGGCAAGTCCACGCTGACGAACGCCCTCGTCGGCTCGAAGGTGGCGATCACCTCCAGCAAGCCGCAGACGACGCGGCACGCGATCCGGGGCATCGTGCACCGTCCGGACGCCCAGCTGATCATCGTCGACACCCCCGGCCTGCACCGCCCGCGCACGCTGCTCGGCCAGCGGCTCAACGACCTGGTCTACGAGACCTGGTCGGAGGTCGACGTCGTCGGCTTCTGCGTGCCCGCCGACCAGAAGATCGGCCCCGGTGACCGCTACATCGCCGAGCAGCTGGCCAAGGTGGCCAAGCGCACGCCGGTGATCGGCGTCGTCACCAAGACCGACCTGGTCGGCAAGCAGCAGGTCGCCGAGCAACTGCTGGCCCTGCAGCAGGTGATGGAGTTCGCCGACCTGGTGCCGTGCTCGGCGGTCGACTCCTACCAGATGGACGTGCTCGCCGACCTGCTCGTCGGCCGCCTGCCCGAGGGCCCGCAGCTCTACCCGGACGGGGAGCTGACCGACGAGCCCGAGACCACCCTCATCGCCGAGCTGATCCGCGAGGCCGCCCTGGAGGGCGTGCGCGACGAGCTGCCGCACTCGCTGGCGGTCGGCATCGAGGAGATGGTGCCGCGCGAGGACCGCGACGACCTCATCGACGTGCACGCCGTGATCTACGTCGAGCGGCAGAGCCAGAAGGCGATCGTGATCGGCCGCGGCGGCGAGCGCCTGCGCGCCGTCGGCTCCCAGGCCCGCAAGCACATCCAGGCCCTGCTGGGCAGCAAGATCTACCTCGATCTCCACGTCAAGGTGGCCAAGGACTGGCAGCGCGACCCCAAGCAGCTGCGCCGTCTCGGGTTCTAGCTGCGGTTCGGTGTAGATATCGGGAACCGCACGTGAAAGCGCTTCGTCTCAGGTACGGTTCCGCCCGGCTGTGCTCGAACACCGGCCGGCCACCGGTCTTTCAACGTGAGTCGAAGGAAGCATAAGTGACTACCCCCTACGGCGGTCCGCCGTCCGGACCCAACCCGCAGCAGCCGTACGGCCAGCAGCCCGGCGGCTACAACCCGGCTTCGGGCCCGCAGCCGCAGCAGCCCTACGGCCAGCCCGGCTACGGCCAGCCCGCTCCCTACGGGCAGCCCGGCTACGGCGCCGCCCCGCCGAACAACAACATCGGCTGGGGCATCGGCTCGATCTTCCTGTGCTGGCCGTTCGCCATCCCGTCGCTCATCAAGGCCACCTCGGTGCAGAACCTCTGGGCCCAGGGGCAGTTCCAGCAGGCGCAGGAAGCCGCTGACGAGGCCAAGAAGTGGGGCAAGATCGGCATCATCGTCGGTGCCTCCGGCTGGGCCCTGCTCATCCTCTTCTACGTCATCATCTTCGTGGTCGTCCTCGGCGCCGCGAGCAGCTACTAAGAACACCCCGGTCCCACTGGTCGGCTCGTCGCGCCCCTGCGCGCACGGGCCGACCGGGCACCGGTCCGCCAGGTTCGTCCTCATCGAAAGAGCGCGAGATGACCTCCTCGTCCGATCCCGTCGAACCACCGGCGCAGCCGTCGTCGACCCCTCCGGCGGAGCCTTCGCAGACCCCTTCCGCTGAGCCGGCGCAGACGCCGTCGGCGGAGACTCCGGCACAGCCGGACGCGCAGGCGCCCGCCTACCTCCCGGAGCCCTACCTCGCGCAGCAGGACGCCCAGGCGCCCTATCCGGCGCAGCAGCCGTATCCGGCACAGCCTCCCTACCCGATGCCGCCCCACGGGATGCCTGGTTACGGGCCGGTGCCGATCGTCAACAACCTCGGCTGGGCGATCGGCGGCCTGCTGACCTGCTGGCCGTTCGGCATCCCGGCGCTGATCAAGGCGCTGGAGGTGAACAACCTCTGGGCGCGCGGGCTCTACCAGCAGGCCGAGTTCAGCGCGGCCGAGGCCAAGAAGTGGGGCAAGATCGGCGTCATCGTCGGAGCCAGCCTCCTGGGTGCCTACCTGCTCTTCATCATCGTCTACTTCGTCGTCATCATCGGCGTGATCGGCGTCGGCGTCAGCGGCGGCTTGTGAGGCACCAATGACGGACGCGGCAGGCCACGCGCCGCGCGGAGGGGGCGTCCGGTCGCTGCTGTTCCCGGCGGCGACGGCGCTGGCGGGGTGCGCGGCCGCCGCGGTCGTCTGGTTCGCCGACCCGACCTCCGACGCCGGGTTCCCGTTGCCGCCCTGCCCGGTCAAGTTGCTGTTCGGCCTGGACTGCCCCGGATGCGGCGCGAGCAGGATGGTCTACAGCCTGCTGCACGGTGACGTGCTCTCGGCGCTGCACTACAACGCGGTGGCCCTGGTGTTCGTCCCGTTCTTCCTGTGGACCTGGGGAGCGTGGGTGCTGGGCCGGTGGCGGGGGCGCAGGGTCATCACCTGGGAGCACTGGCGCTGGTCGCCGCTGGTGGCGCTGATCGTCATCGCCGTGTGGTCGGTGGTGCGCAACCTGCCGTTCCCGCCCTTCGAGTGGCTCTACGTCTGAGCCGGGATACCCAGGGCGACACCGGCTCGGAGTGGACAACTCAGTCGAACTCCTCCTGGATTTCCGGGCCGAGCACTCCGGAGGCCGCCAGGATCACGAAGGTGATCAGCAGAGCCCAGAGCCCGAAGGTGATCCAGCCGACGATGATCCCGGTGATGGCCATGCCGCCGCCGAGGTTCTGCTGCGGATCCCTCTTGATCTTGCCCTGGGCGACGTGCCCGAGGATGGCGCCGACCGGCCCCATGAGGATCGCGCCGTAGCAACTGATGACCCCGACCAGCGACACCACCATCGAAGCGATCGCGAGGCCGTTGTACCTGGGCATCAGGTACGGCGGCGGATACCCGGGATGGTGGTAGGGGTTCTGCGTGTACCCCGGCTGCGGATACGGCTGCGGGTATCCGGGCTGGTCCTGTGGCTGCGGGTCCTGGGGGTAGGTCATCGGGGTCCTCTCGGGGGTACTTCGAGGCGGCGCGTGTCGGTGGTTGGACGAATGCGAGCCGCTGTCAGATCCCTTGGATTCTGCTGCATGGCGGTCCCCACATGTGCGCCAAGACCGAATTGAGACCGCGGATACCCCGTAAGACCACCGCCGCGGGTCGGTGCCTTGCCTCCCGTCGACGCCCGAAGAGGTGAGACGATGCGCAGGTGAGCCTCTACCGGGATTCCGCGGTCGTGCTGCGGGTGCAGAAGCTGGGTGAGGCCGACCGGATCATCACGCTGCTGACCAGGCGCTACGGCAAGGTGCGTGCCGTCGCCAAGGGTGTGCGCCGGACGACCTCGCGCTTCGGTGCGCGCGTGGAGCCGTTCTGCCACATCGACGTGCAGCTCTACACCGGCCGCACCCTCGACGTCATCACCCAGGTGCAGACGCTGGACGCCTTCGGTGCGCACATCGTCGACGACTACCAGCGCTACACCTCGGCGTGCGCGGTGCTGGAGACCGTCGACCGGCTCGCCGCCGAGGAGGGCGAGCCCGTCCTGCGGCTCTACCTGCTGGCCACCGGCGCCCTGCGGGCGCTGGCGGGCCGGGAGCGGGACTCGTCGCTGGTGCTCGACGCCTTCCTGCTGCGGGCGATGTCCTTCGCGGGCTGGGCCCCGGCGCTGGACGAGTGCGCCCGCTGCAACGCGCGTGGCCCGCACGCCGCCTTCAACGTCGCCGCGGGCGGCGCGGTCTGCGCGGAGTGCAGGCCCGCCGGGTCGGTGCGCCCGTCGGCGGCGACGCTGCCGCTGCTGGAGGCGCTGCTGCACGGCGACTGGGCGGTGGCCGAGGCGGCCACCACGCCGGTGCGGCGGGAGGGCAGCGGCCTGATCGCCGCGCACCTGCAGTGGCACATGGAACGCCAGCTCCGCTCGCTGCCGCTGGTCGAGCGGTCGGAGTGGAAGGTGCCCGAGATCATCCGCGAGCGCGCCGCGGAGCTGGGAGCGACCCGGGACCCGGTGGCCTCGCCTGCCGGGGAGGACGGTTGATCGTCCGGAGCTGGCGACCGGGCGATGCCCGAGCAGTGCACCGGATCTGCGTCCAGACCGGCGACGCGGGCGATCCGGTGCACCCGATCCTGGACGACCCGGACCTGGTGGCCTACGTCTTCGCCGACCCGTACCTGCTGCTGCAGCCCGAGCTGGCGTTCGTGGCCGAGTCCGGCGGCACGGTGCTGGGCTACGTGGTCGCCGCGTTGCACACCGAGGAGTTCTACGCGCGGTGGCAGTTCGAGTGGGCGCCCAGGTTCGCCGCGACGCATCCGGCGAGCCGCCGGGTCGACGCCGGCAGCGCCGACAGCCAGCTGCGGGCGTTCCTGCACCGGCCACGGCTGATGGTGCCGCCGCACCTGGACCGCTACCCCTCCCACCTGCACATCAACCTGCTCCCCGGCGCCAGGAGGCGGGGAGCGGGCAAGCAGCTGATGCACGCGCTGTTCCGCCAGCTGGCCCGCGCGGGCTCGCCCGGCGTGCAGCTCGGGGTGCGGGTCGACAACACCAGGGCCCAGGCTTTCTACCGGGCGACCGGCATGAGCAGGCTCGCCTCCGACGACCGCGCGGAGGTCCGCTTCGGGCTACCACTGAACGGCTGAACGGGGACCGTCCGGGACAATGGCGGACCGGCAGGACCCAGTCCGGCACACCGCAACCCCGCCTCGCCCGCGGAGAGGGTGAGGCGACGAAGGAGTACGAACACATGCTGCGACGCCGTGGCCGAGGCAAGGACGACCCGAGCGTGCGGCCGCCGGATCCGCACCCGTCGGGGGCGCGCCCGCCCGCGCTGCCGCCTGAGCTCGTGCCCCAGCACGTCGCCATCGTCATGGACGGCAACGGGCGCTGGGCCAACGAGCGCGGGCTGCCCCGGATCGAGGGCCACAAGCGCGGCGAGGCGGTGGTGCTGGAGCTGGCGCGCGGCGCGATCGAGATCGGCGTGAAGTGGCTCTCGCTCTACGCCTTCTCCACCGAGAACTGGAAGCGCAGCCCGGAGGAAGTGCGCTTCCTGATGGGCTTCAACCGCGACGTCATCGCCCGCCGCGTCGACGAGCTCGACGAGCTCGGCGTCCGGGTGCGCTGGGCGGGCCGCAAGCCCAAGCTGTGGCGCAGCGTGGTCAAGCAGCTGCAGGACGCCGAGGTGCGCACGCGGAGCAACGAGGTCATGAACCTGACCATGTGCGTGAACTACGGTGGACGCGCCGAGGTCGGTGACGCTGCCCGGGAGATCGCCAGGCTCGCCGCCGCAGGCAGGATCAACCCGGAGAAGGTGGACGAGCGGACGGTGGCCAAGTACCTGTACCAGCCGGAGATGCCCGACGTCGACCTGTTCATCCGGCCGTCGGGGGAGCAGCGCACGTCGAACTTCCTGCTCTGGCAGTCCGCCTACGCCGAGCTGGTCTTCCAGGACACGCTGTTCCCCGACGTCGACCGGACGCACCTGTGGCGCGCCTGCGAGCAGTACGCGCGGCGGGACCGGCGCTTCGGCGGCGCGATCGACCGCGCCGCGCAGGAGGCCGGTGAAGGGGCGGGGGAGACCCCGCCCACGACCGAGACCGCCCAGGAGGGCACCCGATGACCCAGGAGGCCGCCACCACCGCGGAGCTGATGACCGCGGCCAAGGAGGCGCTGGAGACCTACCACGACGTCCACGTCGACGACGACGGCGCGCTGACCTTCCGGCACGCCGAGGTGCCGTGCGCGGTGCAGGCGATGCAGCTCGCCGAGGGACTGACCGTGCTGAGCCTGACCTGCGTGGTGGCCTGGGACCTGCCGCACAGCGACCAGCTCGCCCAGTCCGCGGCCGAACGTGCCGGGCAGGGCCTGTTCGGCACGCTGGGCGTGGTCCGCACCGAGCGCGGGATGGACGTCACCCTGCGCTACGCGTTCCCCGCGCAGGGCATGGACCCGACACCGCTCGGCACGCTGCTGATGCTGGTCGTCTCGACCGCTTCGCAGTTGCGCGGCGAGCTGCTCGCCGAGACCGAAGGACCTGCCGCCAAGTAGCGAGGGGAGAGGCGCGGGCGCTCTGCGGGCCCTGGTCGGCGCGGTGCTGCCGCGCGGCCCGGTCCCTTCTTCGCCCTACTGCGAACGATTATCAGTTCGAACTGGCAGGATGGTCCGGTGACCACCACCGCCCGGCCACCGGACCGTGCGCGCCCGCGCCGCGCGATCACCTCCCTCGAAGTGCTCTGCGTGCTGCTCGTGGCCGCGGTGGTGTTCCAGGCACCGCTGGCCTCGATGCTGGACGTGCCCGCCGTGCGCACCGGTTCGACCGTGTTCGTCGCCGTCTGCGTGCAGGCGCTGCCGTTCCTGGTCCTCGGGGTGCTGATCAGCGGTCTCATCGCGGCGTTCGTCCCGCCGGGCGCGTTGCGGCGGATGCTGCCCGCCAACACCGCGGCGGCGGTGCCCGTCGCGGGTGTCGCCGGGCTCGCGCTGCCCGGCTGCGAGTGCGCTTCGGTGCCCGTCGCCCGCCGCCTGATGCAGCAGGGCGTCGCGCCCGCCGCGGCGCTGGCGTTCCTGCTGGCCGCACCGGCGGTGAACCCGATCGTGCTGGTCTCGACCGCGGTGGCCTTCCCCTCCGAGCCGCGGATGGTGCTCGCGCGCTTCCTCGCCGCGATGCTCACCGCCTGCGTGATGGGCTGGCTGTGGGTCCGCCTGGGCAAAGCCGAGTGGATCGCCGAGCGTGCCCTGCGCCGGATGGAGAGCCGCCACACCACGGGCAGCCGCTGGGTGGTGTTCGCCGAGACCGCCCGCCACGACCTCGTCGAGGCGGCCGGGTTCCTGGTGCTGGGCGGCCTGACCTCGGCGGTGTTCAACGTGCTGGTGCCCGCGGAGTGGATGCGCTCGCTGGGTGGTCAGCTGGTGCTGGGCGTGCTGGTGATGGCCGTGCTGGCGGTCGTGCTCGCGCTGTGCAGCGAGGCCGACGCCTTCGTCGCGGCGTCGCTGTCGGGCCTGCCGCTCATCCCGAAGCTCGTCTTCCTGGTCGTCGGCCCGGCGGTCGACATCAAGCTGATCGCCCTGCAGTCGGGCACCTTCGGCCGCCGGTTCGCGGCCCGGTTCGCCCCGGCGACGTTCGTGGTGGCGATCGGCTGCTCGGTGGCCGTCGGCGCGTTGCTCCTCGGAGGTGCCTGATGCGGCGCGAGACCCAGAACCTGCTGTTGCTGCTGCTCGGCGGTGCGCTTCTGAAGATCGCCCTCGGCGGCACCTACCTGCGCTACGTCAAGCCCGGCCTGTTCCCGTGGCTGGTGGCGGCCGGCGGCGTGATCGTCCTGCTGGCGGTGTTCGCGATCGTGCGCGACATCCGCTCGGGCGGAGCCCAGCACGACGAGCACGACCACGACCACGGCTCGCGCAGCCCGTGGATGCTGCTCCTGCCCGTCTTCGCGATCTTCCTGGTCGCCCCGCCAGCGCTGGGCTCGGACTCGGTCGACCGCGCCGGGGCCGTCGCGCCGCAGAAGCCGCGCGAGTCGCTGTTCGAGGACCTGCCCGCGGCCCCGTCGCCGCTGCTGAGCCTCTCGGAGTTCGTCACGCGGGTGGTGTGGGACGACAGCGGCGCGCTCGACGGCCGATCAGTGCGCCTGCAGGGCTTCGTCGTGAAGAAGGAGGGTGAGCCGGTGCGGCTGGCCCGGATGCGGATCAGCTGCTGCGCGGCGGACGCGGCGCCGGTGCGGGCCGACCTCGCGGGACCGGCGGCCGGGCGGACCGCCGCGCTGCCGTCGGACACCTGGATCGAGGTGACCGGCGTGCTCCGGCCCGGCAGCGCCACAGAGGCCAACGGGCACGTGCCGACGGTCGACATCACCGACGTCCGGACCATCCCGGCCCCCGCCGACCCGTACGAGTACTGACGCCTCAGCGCGCGGCGGCGCACTCCGGGCAGGTGCCGATGATCTCCACGGTGTGGTTGACCTCGGAGAACCCGTGCTCCTGGGCGATGCGCTCCGCCCAGTTCTCCACCGGCGGGTCGGCGACCTCGACGGTCCGCCCGCAGTGCCTGCACACCAGGTGGTGGTGATGATCGGTGGAGCAGCGGCGGTAGACCGCCTCACCGGAGTCGGTGCGCAGCACGTCGATCTCGCCCGCGTCGGCCAGGGTCTGCAGGGTGCGGTAGACGGTGGTCAGCCCGATGCCCTCGCCCTGCCGCCGCAGCTGCTCGTGCAGCTCCTGCGCCGAGCGGAAGTCCTCGACCTCGCTGAGCAGCTTGGCGACCGCCGCTCGTTGCCTGGTGGCCCGCAGCCCCGGTACGCCGGCTGCGGAGCGCTCGCCGGTGGTCACGCTGTCTCCGTCTCCTGTCGGTGCGGTTCGATGGTCCGGGTCGTCGCGGTGGGACGCGGCCGCCTGCCCGAGATCTCCTCGGCGTGCGTCGCCGCGTCCACCACGATGTGCGCCAGGTGCTCGTCGACCAGCCGGTAGACGACCTCCCTGCCGTGCCGCTCGCCGTGCACGACGCCCGCCGACTTCAGCACCCGCAGGTGCTGGCTGATCAGCGGCTGGGTGACGCCGAGCGCCTCGACGAGCTCGTGCACGCAGCGCTCGCCCGAGCGGAGCTGGAGCACGATCGCGATGCGGACCGGCGCGGCCAGCGCGCGCAGCAGCTCACCGGCCTCCACCAGGGTCTGCTGGTCCCGCATCGGCACGGGGCGCCGCGTCTCCCGCTCCGGCGAGTGAACGTGCTCCTCGGCGTGGTCGGGATGCCCGGTGCCGGCGGCCGGCCCGGCCGGCTGCGGGACGGAGTCCGGAGTGACAGCGGGCATGGTGTCCTTCCCGGCGTTGTCTCGCCTGATCGAAGCGGGCAGATCCGCACGACGCCCGGTCCGCGGTCGGGCACCCGCCTCGAACGCGACGCGCTCTGCCCACACCATCCTACGGGTAGCCCGGCCGCGCTTCGTCACATCGACCCCGGGGTACCCGCGGCGGCGTGCGGGGTGGGGCGGACAATGCGGTCGCACGCATGGGTACGCTGGGAAACTCAGCACTCATCGTGCTTGACCAGCCCGTTCGGCCACACCATCTGATATTTCCGGAGTGAACGTGCCCGCCGACAAGATCGACACGATCGTCAATCTCTGCAAGCGCCGTGGTTTCGTCTACCCGTCGGGGGAGATCTACGGCGGTACCCGGTCGGCTTGGGACTACGGCCCGCTCGGAGTCGAGCTGAAGGACAACATCAAGCGGCAGTGGTGGAAGGCCGTCGTGCAGGGCCGCGAGGACGTCGTCGGCCTGGACTCCTCGGTGATCCTGCCCCGCCCGGTCTGGGAGGCCTCCGGCCACGTCGGCGCCTTCCACGACCCGCTGGTCGAGTGCACCTCGTGCCACCACCGGTTCCGCGGCGACCACCTCGCCGAGGAGTACACCGAGCGCACCGGCAAGGAGCTCGCCGAGGGCGACCTCTCCGAGGTCCCGTGCCCGAACTGCGGCAACCGCGGCCAGTTCACCGAGCCGCGCGAGTTCAACATGATGCTCAAGACCTTCCTCGGCCCGGTGGAGAGCGAGGAGGGCCTGCACTACCTGCGGCCGGAGACCGCGCAGGGCATCTTCGTCAACTTCGCCAACGTGATGACCACCGCGCGCCGCAAGCCGCCGTTCGGTATCGGCCAGATCGGCAAGTCGTTCCGCAACGAGATCACCCCGGGCAACTTCATCTTCCGCACCCGCGAGTTCGAGCAGATGGAGATGGAGTACTTCGTCGAGCCGGGTGAGGACGAGTCCTGGCACCAGTACTGGATCGACCAGCGCATGGGCTGGTACACCGACCTCGGCATCGACCCGGAGAACCTGCGGCTCTACGAGCACCCGAAGGACAAGCTCTCGCACTACTCCAAGCGGACCGTCGACATCGAGTACCGGTTCGGCTTCGGCGGCGGTGAGTGGGGCGAGCTGGAGGGCATCGCCAACCGCACCGACTTCGACCTCACCACCCACTCCAACCACTCCGGTGTCGACCTGTCCTACTTCGACCAGGCCAGCAAGTCGCGGTACCGGCCCTACGTGATCGAGCCGGCGGCGGGTGTGGGCCGTCCGATGATGGCGTTCCTGGTCGACGCCTACCACGAGGACCAGGCCCCCAACGCCAAGGGCGGCGTGGACGAGCGGACGGTGCTCAAGCTCGACCGCAGGCTGGCGCCGGTCAAGGTGGCCGTGCTCCCGCTCTCGCGCAACACCGAGCTGTCGCCGAAGGCGCGCGACCTGGCCACCGGCCTGCGCAAGCACTGGAACATCGAGTTCGACGACGCCGGTGCGATCGGCCGCCGCTACCGCCGCCACGACGAGATCGGCACGCCGTTCTGCGTCACGGTCGACTTCGACTCGCTGACCGACCACGCCGTCACGGTCCGCGAGCGCGACACGATGGCCCAGGAGCGGGTGGCGATGGACAAGCTGGAGGACTACCTGGCCGTCCGGCTGCTCGGCTGCTGAACCCGCGGGCGGACGGGCCTGCCGCACGGCAGGCCCGTCCGCTCACCGCCGGACCTTGGATCGGGGATCTGGGATCATGCGCGATGTGAGTACTTCTCGAGCCGGTCGTTCCGGGGGCCCCCGGTTAGCCGTGGTCCTGCGGCGCGTGGTCCTCGGCGCGCTGCTGGTCGCCCTGCTGGTGGGTGGCGGCACCGCGTTCCGGGTGTGGCAGGTCGCCCGCGCCGACGAGCGCAGGCCGGTGGACATGGTGGTCGTGCTCGGCGCGGCCCAGTACCACGGCAAGCCCTCGGACGTGCTCGAGGCGAGGCTGAAGCAGGCGCTCGAGCTCTACCGCGAGGGCATGACCGACCACATCGTCACGGTCGGCGGCAGGCAGACCGGCGACAAGTACACCGAGGCGCAGGCCGGCAAGAAGTGGCTGGTCGAGGAGGGCGTACCGGCCGACCGGATAACCGACGTCGACGTCGGCAGCGACACCCTGGGAAGCGTGCGGGCCGTGGCGGCGCTGGCCGGTCAGCACGGCTGGAGCAGCGCGCTGATCGTCAGCGACCCGTGGCACTCGCTGCGCGCCAGGACGATGGCCAACGACTTCGGGCTGGATACCTGGGCTTCGCCGACGCGGTCCGGGCCGATCGTGCAGACCCGCGAGATCCAGTTCCAGTACATCTTCCGCGAGACCGGGGCGCTGCTGTACTACCGGCTCACCCACGCCCCGGCCGAGCTCACCGGCGACGGCCTGGGCTGACGCGGCCGCCCGGTCGTGCGGTGATCCGGCCCGCGACGTGCCCGATCTGTCGGCGGGCACCCGTAGGCTTGGGTCGATGAGCGACCGAGTGGGCGCAGAACTGCCCGGCTACCGCGAACACGACCTTCGGCGCCTGCTCCCCGAGCAGCCGAAGGAAGCCGCGCTGCCCGGCTCGGCCCGCGAGGACCGCACCCCTTTCTCCCGCGACCGCGCCCGGGTCCTGCACTCCGCCGCGCTGCGGCGGCTGGCGGGCAAGACCCAGGTCATGGGGCCCGGCGAGGGCGACGTGCCGCGGACCCGGCTGACCCACTCCCTGGAGGTCGCACAGATCGGCCGCGGCATCGCCGAGGCGCTCGGCGCCGACCCGGACCTGGTCGACACCGCCGGGCTGGCCCACGACATCGGCCACCCGCCGTTCGGGCACAACGGCGAGCGCGCGCTCGACGACCTCTCCGAGCACATCGGCGGTTTCGAGGGCAACGCCCAGACCCTGCGCATCCTGGTCCGGCTCGAACCGAAGCTGGTCGCCGACGACGGCTCCGGGCGCGGTCTCAACCTGACGCGGGCGTGCCTGGACGCGGCCACCAAGTACCCGTGGCCCAAGCAGCCGGGCAACCCGAAGTTCGGCGTGTACGCCGACGACCTGGAAGTCTTCGGGTGGCTCCGCCGGGGTGCGCCGGAGCGCCGCCGGTGCCTGGAGGCCCAGATCATGGACTGGTCCGACGACGTCGCCTACTCCGTGCACGACGTGGAGGACGGCGTGCACTCGCAGCGCATCTCGCTGCGTTCGCTGACCAGGCCGGACGAGCGCGCAGAGATCGTGCGGATGGCGGCCAAGCACTTCTGGCGCGACGGCCGCTCGGCAGGTGACGCGCTGGCCCTGCTGGAGGACGTCGCCGGAGGGCTGGTCGAGCTGCCTGCCGTGGCCGGCGTGCTCGACTACGACGGCTCGCTGCGCTCGCAGGTCGCGCTGAAGCGCCTGACCAGCGAACTGGTCGGCCGCTTCGCCTCGGCGGCGGTGAGCGGCACCGTAGCCGAGCACGGCGCGGGCGTGCTCACCCGCTACGCCGCCGACCTGGTGGTGCCCGAGCGGGTGGTCGGCGAGGTCGCGGTGCTCAAGGCCGTCGCGCTGCGGTACGTGATGAGCGATCCGGAACGCCTGCGCATGCAGGAGCGCCAGCGGGCGCTGCTCACCGAGCTGGTCGAGGTGCTCGCGGACCGGGCGCCGGAGTCGCTGGACCCGGCGATGGCGGCGGCGTGGAAACGGGCGGCCGACGACGCCGCGCGGCTGCGGGTGGTGGTCGACCAGGTCGCCTCGCTGACCGACGCGCAGGCAGTGCACTGGCACCGCTCTCATACACGCAGCGGCACGAAACCGGTGTGAGGTACGTCCGAATGGACGGCGATCAGCGGTAGTTTTTCGGCACACTCTTTACTCAGGGTGTTCGCAGTTCCTAGCCTTCGCTGGAATGGGTGAGCGCCTGGAGCGTGACGGGTGCTGCGCTGGTCCTTTCCCCCGGCGACCAGCGCGCCAGGGACCTGTGCGCTCGCCCGCGGCGCGGTCCCCGAAGTCCCCGCGCCGCTGCCAACGTGCCCACAGGAGAGCCCCGACATGCCCAACCGGCACTACATCCAGAAGCTCGTCGCCGGCGGTGAGCCCTACGTCAACACCGACAACCTGGCGGACTGGATCAACGACCTGCGCTGGAGCGACCCCGCCGCCAGGCAGGCGGCCTCCTACATCGCCCAGGAACTGCGCCTGATGGGCTTGTCCGACGTCGAAGAGTCGCTTCGCTGACGGCCTGACACGCGCTGGACTGGCAGACTCGGCAGCAGCCGGGTACGCCCACGCGACATTCCCGTCGACCGATTGGAGTCCAGCGCGGCCATGAGCGAGCACCTCGACTTCAGCCTCAGCCTGCACAAGCACCTCGCTCCGCCACCGGAGCAGCCGTTCTGCTGGTCCCCGTACTCGGTGGCCAGCGCGCTCGGCCTGGTGACCGCCGCCGTCGGCGGCAGCACCAGGGACGAGCTCGCGGCGGCGTTGCGGATCGGCCCCGACGACCTCGGTGGCCTGCTCGACCTGCTCGCCGGCTCGGCCGAGCTCGGCGGTACCGGGCGCTCCGGTGAGGAGCCGGTGCTCGCGGTGGCCAACACCCTCTGGGCCTACGACGACCTGCTGGTCCACGAGTCGTTCCTGCGCGAGCTGAAGGGCTGGCCGGGCAGCGACGTGCGCACCGCGCCGTTCAGGGAGCGGCCGGAGGCCGCGCGGCAGCTGATCAACTCCGACGTCGAGGAGACCACCCGGGGCCTGATCCCGGAGCTGCTCCCAGAGGGCAGCGTCGACCCGGAGACCGTCGCCGCGCTGGTCAACGCCCTCTACCTGCGGACGTCGTGGCAGGAGGCGTTCGACGACAAGGCGACCGCGCCGCGAGTGTTCCACGCGCCGCAGGGCGACCGGGACGTGCCGACGATGCACGTCACCCGGCGCTTCGGCTACGCCGCCGCAGGCGGCTGGCAGGCCGTGACGATCCCGGCGGCGGGCGGTGTCGACGGCGTCGTGCTGCTGCCCGACGAGGGGCTGGACCAGGCCGAGGCCGGGCTCGACGCCGCCACGCTGGAGTCCCTGCTGTCGTCGGCCGAGCAGCAGCGGGTGGAGCTGCTGCTGCCGAAGTTCGACGTGCGCGGTGCGGCGGAGCTGCAACGGCCGCTCGGCGCGCTGGGCGTGCGCACGGTGTTCACGCCGGGAGCGGACTTCTCGCCGCTGACCGACCGCACGCTGCGCGTCTCGACCGTCGTGCACCGGTCGGTGCTGCGCGTCGACGAGAACGGGCTGGAAGGTGCCGCCGCCACGGCGGCGATGATGCGGCTCACCGCGATCGTGCGCGAGGAGGAGCCGCTCCGCGTAGAGGTCGACCGGCCGTTCCTGTTCCTGGTGCGCCACCGCAAGACCGGCGCGGTCTACTTCCTGGCCCGCGTGGTCGACCCGGCCTGAAGTCCCGGGGCTCGGACCGGAGCGCGGACGAGCTTGTCCGGGTTGACGATGTCGAACACCTCGCTGATCAGGCCGTCGCGGCAGGCGAAGGTGACGACCCGGCCCTGCCGCTCGGGCAGGGCCGGGAACACCAGGCCCAGGTCGCCGTTGACCAGCACCGGGCGCATGCCCGAGTACAGGGTCTCGCCGTACTTCGCGAGCAACCCGGCGAGGAAACGCGCGATCTTCTCCTGGCCGAGGATCGGCCTGCGGGCCGTGCTGGCCCTGCCGTCGCTGTCCCCGAACAGGGCAGCCTGCGGGTGCAGCGCGCGGGTGATCTCGGTGATGTCGCCCGAGGAGAGCGCGGCGAGGAGGTTGTCGAGCACCCGCCGCTGCTCGGGCAAGGGCACGCGGGGCGCAGGCTCGGCCGCGGCCAGCGCCCGCCGCGCCCGCGACGCGTGCTGGCGGGCGGTGGCCACCGCGCACCCGGCGATCTCGGCGATCTCGGTGAACGGGACGTCGAATCCGTCGTGCAGCACGAACGCCAGCCGCTGCTCCGGAGACAGCTCGTGCAGCACGCGCAACGCCGCCATCCGGATGTCGTCCCTGGTCACGACGATGTTCTGCGGGTCGTGCGAGTCGAGCTCGGTGACCACCGGCTCGGGCAGCCACGGCCCGACGTACTGCTCGCGGCGCACCGCCGCCGACCGCAGGCGGTCCAGGCAGATCCGGCTCACCACCGTCGTCAGCCAGGCGCCCAGCTCGCGGATCTGCGAGCGCTCCGCGGCCAGCCGCAACCACGCCTCCTGCACGGCGTCCTCGGCGTCGTCCACCCGGCCGGTGAGCCGGTAGGCGATCCCGACCAACCGGCCGCGGTGCCGGTCGAACTCGGTCGCGAGGGCGGTGTCGTCGCTGAGCACGCGGCCGATTCTGCCGCAACCGGCCGGATTCGGGGCCGATGTGCGGCCCGGGACACCACCGCGGGCACCGCCCGCCCGCGCTCGGCGCTCGATCGGGAGCCCCTAGACTGAACGACGTGGCTGGCAGGATCCGGGAAAGCGACATCGCCGAGGTACGCGAACGCAACCGGATCGACGATGTCGTCGGCGAGTACGTCGCGTTGCGCAACGCCGGTGGGGGCGCGCTGAAGGGCCTGTGCCCGTTCCACGACGAGAAGACCCCGTCGTTCAACGTGCGCCCGGGCCACGGCACGTTCCACTGCTTCGGCTGCGGTGAGGGCGGCGACGTCATCGCCTTCCTGATGAAGAGCGAGCACCTCGGCTTCGTCGAGGCCGTCGAGCGGCTGGCCGACCGGGTGGGCATCCAGCTGCAGTACGAGGGCGGCGCCGCGCCGTCCAAGCGCGATCGCGGCACCCGGACCCGGATGGTCGAGGCGCACCGCATCGCCGCGGAGTTCTACGCCGAGCAGCTCCGCTCGCCCGAGGCGCAGCCCGCCCGCGAGTACCTGGCGACGCGCGGGTTCGACGAGGCCGCGGCCACCCGCTTCGGCTGCGGGTTCGCCCCCGGCGGCTGGGACAAGCTGACGAAGTTGCTGCTGGGCAAGGGTTTCGAGCTAGACGAGCTGTACAAGAGCGGGCTGGCCAAGGAGGGCAGGCGCGGCCCGATCGACCGGTTCCACCGGCGGCTGCTGTGGCCGCTGAAGGACCTCGGCGGCGACGTGGTCGGCTTCGGCGCCCGGCGGATCTTCGACGACGACCCGATCGAGGCCAAGTACGTCAACACCTCGGCCACCCCGCTCTTCAACAAGTCCCAGGTGCTGTTCGGCATCGACCTGGCCAAACGGGAGATCGCCAAGCGCCGCCAGGCCGTCGTGGTCGAGGGCTACACCGACGTGATGGCGATGCACCTGGCAGGCGTGCCGACCGCGATCGCCTCCTGCGGCACGGCCTTCGGCGACGAGCACATCTCGGTGCTGCGCAGGCTGATGATGGACAACGACCGCTTCAGCGGCGAGGTCATCTTCACCTTCGACGGCGACGAGGCCGGGCAGAAGGCGGCGCTGAAGGCGTTCGAGGGCGACCAGCAGTTCACCACCCACACCTACATCGCCATCACCCCGGACGGCATGGACCCGTGCGAGCTGCGCGAGGCGAGGGGCGACACCGCGGTCAAGGACGTGGTCGCCCGCCGCCGGGAGCTGTTCGAGTTCGCCATCCGCAGCAAGCTCAAGGGCTTCGACCTGGACTCCGTCGACGGCCGGGTCGCGGCCCTGCAGGAGACGGTGCCGCTGGTGGCCCGCATCAAGGACGTCGAACGCCGCGACGGCTTCGCCGCCAAGCTCGCCTGGTGGGCGGGCTGGACCGA